>JBBSBC010000151.1:0-9398 GCA_038251595.1 Phycisphaerales bacterium
CAAGGGCCAGACGATCGCGGTCCTCTCCGGGCCTATGTATCAAGTCCTGCGATCTGAGCGCACCATGCTCAACCTGCTCGCACGCATGTCAGGTATCGCCACGCGCACCGCGCAGTTTGTTAAAGCGATCGAGGGCACCGGCGTCAAGCTTCTCGATACTCGCAAGACCACACCGGGTTGGCGTGCGCTCGAAAAGTACGCCGTACGTTGCGGTGGTGGGCATTGTCACCGCCTTGGTCTTTACGATGCGGTTATGTTTAAAGACAACCACATCTTCGGTGTTCCGCCGCGAGAACTCCCCGCCTGGCTTACCGCGGCGGTCGAGAAAGCCCAGCGAAACGCCGATCTCAGCGGCGAGGAGCTCCGCTTCATCGAACTTGAAGTCGATTCGCTCGAGCAGATGGATCCTGTGCTCGCCGCGGGCGGGTGTGGCATCGAGACCATCCTGCTCGACAACATGGATGCTGCCAAACTCCGCGAGGCGGTCGCGCTTCGTTCCAGGTACAAATCCAATATTCTTCTCGAAGCCTCAGGGGGCGTAACGCTCGAGACTATCCGCGAGATTGCCCTGACGGGCGTTGATCGCATCAGTGTTGGCGGGCTCACGCACCAGGCAGTCTCGCTCGATTACGCGATGGATGTTCAGTACTCTAATGCCCCAGAGCGACATCCCGATGATGACAGTGATGAAGACATGAACATGGAGTCCGAAGAGACCTGAGTGGGCGTGTTCTCGCAAACGTGCGTGCTCGATGGCGAGCGGACACCTTCCGTTGATGAATCAGACCGAAGCTGCGATCTTCGCCGCAAGTGCACGGCCCGCGGTCTGATCCAGCACACCAGCAGTCCATCCGATTCCCAGCCCCTCGCCCGCAGCAAACTTCGGGATGATGTGGAAGTGCACATGCATCACGGCCTGATGAGCATCCGCACCGTTGTTCTGTAGTATGTTGTAGGCGGCTGCGCCTGTGGCAAACATCACCGCGCGGCAGATTCTCGGCAGCGCACGCCCCACCGCCGCGCTCGATTCATCGCTCAGGCGGTCTAGCGTCTCGGCCGGCTCCTTCGGGATCACCAGCGTGTGCCCGGCCGAGAGCGGGGCAATATCCAGAAAGGCGAAGACGTGCGGGTCTTCGAAGACCTTGTGGCAGGGAACTTCGCCACGGATAATTCGCGTAAACAGCGATGGCTTGGCATCAGGCATGTGCAGATTGTACATACCTGAAAGCCCGCCGCCCCGACCTTCTATAATCCCGGTGGATGTCCAACCAGATCACCAAGCCACCCACATCGCTCCTTTCCCAACCATCCAGCAATGCGCGTAGCCCTATCCGACCTCTTGACTCTTTGCTTGTAAACCAGATCGCCGCAGGCGAAGTGGTGGAGCGGCCAGCAAGCGTTGTCAAGGAGCTGGTTGAGAACGCCATCGATGCCGGCGCACGCACAGTTCGTATCGAACTCGGGCAGGGTGGAATCGAACTCATCCGCATCACCGATGACGGGCAGGGCATACCGGAGTCTGAACTTCAACTCGCCATCGCACCCCACGCGACCAGCAAGATCAGGCAGGCCCACGATCTTGACCGGATCGCAACCATGGGCTTTCGCGGCGAAGCTCTCGCCTCGATCACGAGCGTCTCGCGACTCTCGATCCGTTCTCGCACCAGCGACCAGCAAACGGCCGCCGAGATCGCCGCCGAGGGTGACACCGTTCAGCCTGTCAAGCCCGCTTCCGGGCCGGTGGGCACAGTCATCACCGTGCGCAACCTCTTTTTCAATACACCAGCACGCCGCAAGTTTCTGCGAACACCATCGACCGAGCAGGGTCACTGCGTTGATGTGGCGCTCGCCATCGCCCTCGCGCACTCCGCCATCGGCTTTGTGGTCGTGTGCGATGGGCGTGTGCTGCTCGAGTTTCCGCCCGGACAGTCCGCAAGGCAGCGAGTGCTCGCCGGGCTTGGCAAAGAGTTTGAGCCACAGCTCCTTGAAGTCTCGGCCGATCACTTCGACGATGCCCGCGGCCTGACACTCTGGGGCATGGTCGGCCTTCCGGAGATTGCCCGCGCAACCTCCAAATCACAACACATCTACCTCAACGGCCGCGCTGTGCGCGACCGAACCCTCCAGCACGCCATCCGCGAAGCGTACCGCGGGCTGATCGAGCCGGGACGCTACCCAACCGCCGTGCTCATGATCGAGATGGATCCCGGCGCGGTCGATGTCAACGTCCATCCCGCCAAGGCCGAGGTTCGCTTTCGCGATCAATCAATGGTCCACAGCGCGGTCCTCCGCGCGGTGCGCGATGCGCTCCGCGCGGCCGACCTTACACCCATCACACCTTTATCCTCGTCATGGTTTGGTCGCGGCAGCGACGGTCAACAGCAACGCATGGGGTGGAAGCCCGCCACCGATGCCGCAGCGCCGATGGTGGTGCAGACTCCCGCCGCGCTCGCCGAGTTTCTTAAACGCAGACCTTCGGAAATCCGCGCCGCCGGTCCCGGACACATCCCGGTCTCATACAGCGAACTCAAAGCCGTCATGGCCTCCAACGCGGGCGATGCCGCGGCCATTCCAGCGCCAATCGAAGCCGAACCTCAACTGCTCGATGCACGTCCGCGTGATCGGCTGCTTCAGGTTCACAACTCCTTCGTGGTTACGCAGGATGAGCACGGGCTGTTGATCGTCGATCAGCACGCCCTGCACGAACGGGTCATGTTCGAGGCTCTGCTCGCCCGCGTGACCGGTGGGGGGGTTGGTGGGCCTGGCGGGGGGGGGGGCGTGCTCGAATCGCAGCGGCTCCTCATGCCCATCACGCTCGAGCTCACCGCATCGCAGATCACCAAGATTGACGAACTCGCGCCACTGCTGGCCAAGATCGGTGTGATGTGCGAGCCCATCGGCCCCCGCGCCGTCGCGGTCCACACATTCCCGACCTTCCTCTTCGAGCGCAACGTTGAACCTCTCGAGTTTCTTGCGCCACTCTTCGAGCGTGCCGAGTCCGAGGGCTTCACCCCAGGAGATGAGGCCGCGCTGCATGAGGTTCTCGACATGATGGCCTGCAAGGCGGCGATCAAGGCCGGTGACCGCCTGAGCGATGAAGAGATCCGCGACCTTCTCAAGTTTCGTGAGACCGTAGAACGTTCGAGCAACTGCCCGCACGGTCGTCCGACATCCATCCGCGTCACTATCCGCGAGCTTGAGAAGCGATTTGGACGATCCTGAGCTTACTTCATCGCGCCAAGAATCAGCGGCACCAGTTCCGAGTTTGGCAGATTCAACGCACCCATCAGCGCGGCCGCCGCGGTCGCCTCGTTTCCTGTGGCCGTTGTGGCCAACCTCTTGAGCGAATCGATGTGCCGCTGTTCAAGCTGATTGCCAACCCGCCGCGCCGAGGCCGTCACCTTTGAGAGCAGTGCGATCCGCTCTTCGCCCCTCGCCGCCATCGCGGCCTCCATCACCGCGCCCTGTGCGGGCTTGGTCCCTACAAACGACAGCACCTCGGCGATCTGCATCTTAAGTTCGCCCTTGGCACTCGGCAGCGTGGCGACCAGCGGGTCGGCCGCATCTTGAACATTCAGCACACCGTTGCCCGAAACGGCGAGATCACGAAGCACCGAGAGGCAGCGTGTCCGATACGCCTCGGCTTCCTCCGCCGAAACCGGGCCACCAATCGCAACCTCAAGCAACTGACGCGCCGCCTCCGCAACATCCTGGCTTGATGCACCCTCGCGCACCAGTCGCACCCGCGAATCGCGGGCATACTTGCTCGCCTGCTGCGCATACCCCTCTGCCGAAAGCAGGGCAAGGATCGGTGTCGCCCTGAGCTTGGCGTTGCTCTGCGCCTCGGCAATCAACTCGGCCGTCGCCGTGCTCGGAAGGTCTGAGACAATGATGTCCACCCCGGGGGCCTCGGCGATCGGCTGCGCCACATCCGCCAATCGTGGCGCGATCGGCAGCAGCGTGTATCCCTGCGCGCGAAGCGCATCGGCAATACCTGCCGCCTTCTCGCTGCTGGTTTGTGCCGCGATCACCAACGCATATCTGGCTGAAGCATCGCGCACCGCGCTGCCGAGAATGCGCACGACCTGATCAGAACTTTCAAAGGCTTCCTTCGGACCTGCCGCACCAAGGGCGAGCGCCGCCTCATACTGCACACGCCTGTTCGGATACCGCAAGGCTTCCAGCAACGGACGACGATCGCCCTGGCCAGCCCACAGCGTCGCACCGCCGGCCGTCTGCTCAAGCGCCGCGAGCGCCTTGCGTGAAAGCGGTGTGTCGTTCCCATCAATTCCGCGGGCCAGCACCCTCTGCGCGGGTATCGGTCCTGCGGCGACCGCGTAATACATCGCTTCGCGTCGATCATTTCCATACGCCGGGTTCTCGTAATCCTTCGGCGTGTCGATCTCGCGCGAGAAGTTCGAGGCAATCCACAGCGAAATCGCGTGCGCGTTCGACGCGTCTTCCTTCAACGCCGTCTCGCATAGCCGCATCGCCATGGCCTCATGCCAGACCGAGCTGTCCACCGCCTGCATCACCAGCCCCGCGCCCGGGTCATAGCTCCACCACAACTGGTTCGGCTCGCCTGTAAAGGACGTGAGGCTCGGGCTTTCTGAATAAAAGTTCTCAGCGAGATCCGCAAAGCGGTTGGAGATACTGACGTTGGTGTTCACAACGCCCACGATCCTGCGGATCGCTTCCTCTGCCGACCGCTGCACCTCGGGCGAGGTGCTATTGGTCATCAACTGATGCAAAAACGGCACGCTTGTGGGATACTCGATATCCCCCAGAATGTCGCACACCACCTGCTGCGAGACCGGATCAAGATCAGGAAGCGCTGTGACCAGCGGGATGATCGAATCGCGACCCATGTCCACCATCAACTGGCGAACTTCCGAGCTGAGCCGTGCATCCGACTTCTGCACCAGCGCTTGCAGCAACTGCGGCATCGCATACTCCTTCGCCCGCTTCAGCCGGTCCTGTCCGGTGAGACGCTGCTGCTGATTGCCGGTCAGCAGCTTGATGTTCTCGCCGACCTGCGCGGGGCTGCGAACCGAGGCCAGCTTGCCTTCCTCATACAGCTTGAGCAACTTTGAAGCGACAGGCTCAATCTCCCGGTTCCGCTGCGCCTGACTGATCGCGCGAGAGAAGCGGTTGTACCCATCCGAGGTCTCGACCAGCCGTGCAAACCGCGCGGGGGCCATGTTCTTGTCCAGCAGTGCCTGTCCCATGCTCGTCGCCGCGTCGGCGCGATCGATCAAAATGTAGTGAATGAAGTCCTTGAGCAGCGCCTCGGTCTTGGCCGCCTCTTCACGCGGATCAGCCTTCTTGCCATCCGCTGGCTTGGCCTCATCTTTCTTGGCCTCCATTTTCTTCTCGTCGGCCTGCGCCTTGCCCTCGGCCGCCATTTTCTTTGGCGGATCCATCTCGCCCGGGTCATCGTTCATCGCCATCGCGGGCGCGCTGTGCATCGTTCCCACGAGCACAAGCAGACTCGCCAGTCGTGTGCAGGTGTGGCTGGGCAGAAATGTGGCGGGTGCGGCAGCAAGAATGGGCACGATCGACTCCTCGTTGAACATCCATCAATCGCAGCCATTCTGGTTGGCCGCCGCGGATGTCGGATAACTGGTGCGTGATGGGAGCGGGGGACGGGTCGGGGGAGGGGGGCGCTGGGAGCGGGGAGGGGGACCTAATCACCTACGAACCGGCCAGGGGCTGGGATGCACCGGTGCGGATCGAAGGGTCGGTAAAGTACAGCCACCAAACGTGGTTCGTCAACTCCCAACCGGCCACATACCTATCACTTTGCGATCAACCAACCGGGGAGAGATCATCCACTTTAGCTCCGCTTGCGCCCGATTTCATGCTCGAACGACCCAATAACCCGACCCTTTGCCCGCTACCCCGCAATTTCCCAACGGAGACCGATGTCCAAAGCTCTGCCCTCCGCGGCAGCGATTTACGGGCGTCTTATCACTTCCACACTTTTCAGACGACATCTTCATTGTCTTCGTCAAGACCCTCTCGGTTGCGGCCGATTGAAGTGTGTGTCGGGGGCCGTTCCAGGTGTTCGAACGGCTCGGCGATGACTCTCTCCAACTGAGCGAGGTTCAGAACTATGTCGTTTGAAAAAGATGTCTTGACAACAGGCGAAGTCGCAAAGATCTGCAACGTCGCTCCACGAACCGTCTCGAAGTGGTTCGATACCGGTGTGCTGAAGGGCTACCGAATCCCCGGTTCCAAGGACCGTCGGATCCCGGTCTCCCAACTCATGCGGTTTATGAAAGAGCACGGAATTCCGTTCGACGGAATCACCAGCGGCAAGACCCGCATCCTCATCGTTGATGACGAGCAGGAGATCGTGGATGTGCTGCACAAAGCCCTGAGCGAGCAGGCCAACTACGATGTGCGGGCCGCGACCAACGGCTTCTCGGCGGGGCTTGAGTGCGACCGCTTCAAGCCGCACGTCATGCTGCTGGATGTCCACCTCGGAGAGGCCGATGTCCGCAACATTGCGAACATGGTCCGAGCCGATGATGACCTTCAGATGACCAAAATCATCGCGATGAGCGGCAAGATGACCGACGGTCAGTTGCAGACGCTCCGGTCAGGAGGCTTTGACGGCTACCTCAAGAAGCCCTTCCAGGTGCGTCAAGTGATCGAGTCGATCGAAGGCGCAACCGCCATGGTCGCCTGAGAACCCAGAGATTCTCGACAACGGGCCACAGGCCCGTTTTTCGTTTTTGACAACTGTGCCCCCATTTCAAGGGCATAGTTGCGCCTTTGTGCGCGCGCCAGCGCAGCCCACCAGGCCGATCTCCATTATCCAAACATTTTCTTTAAGCCTCACCCTGCAAGGCTTTGCAGAAATCTTGCGCCCACACGCGCGCGCTGGCGCGCGCACAAACGCGCTCCGCCAACCCATCTATAGAAGCCCGACTTCATTCTTCAAAAACCACGCGAGCACCACATGCACACGCTCACCCAACTCCAAGACCTCGAATCCATCGCCCTCAACGCGCTCCGCAAAGTCCTCACCACCGCGGATAATCCAAACATCATCACCAAAGCCGCCAGCATCATCCTGCGCTATTGCAAATCCTCCCCCTCCCAGAGGGAGGGGCCAGGGGTGGGCTCAATGTCCCCAGAGCTCATCAAAATCTCCAACCCCTCCCCATCCCCCAACCCCTTCGACAACCTCCTCACCAAGCAGGAAGTCGCCGACCTCCGCCGCCTCATGCCCGCACTCCCCATGAACCAGATCCTCGACCCCGCCATGGTCAAACGATGGCGCCGCGAGTTGGCCAGATCACCTCAAGTCACGCACACAGTCTCATAGTTGACGCATCAACGTCCGCTATCACAGTCCCGCGTCCGAGTATCAGTTGGCCCGGCCACTTCGCCCCATTGCACCCGCGCCATCCCGCACACATGGCCCCTTGCCCGCCCACAGCGGCACGCAATCTCAACGATGTTGAAATCCCGGTCGATGACCTTGGTGGCCGGGTGTCGGATCGGCGGGCGTTTCCGTCGCGATCAGCATCCGGAGAGCCAACTTACCACCCCCGGTGTGTGTTCCGGGGTAACGCGTGTGTGGTGTGTGTGTTCCTTGTGCAAGGAGTTTCTGATGAAAAACCGTGTATCGAAGGCCTTTACGCTCGTTGAAATTCTGATCGTCGTCGTCATCCTCGGCATTCTCGCCGCGATCGTGATCCCGCAGTTCACGAATGCTTCGGAAGAGGCCCAGGGCGGTAACGTCAAGAGCCAGCTTCAGACCATTCGTGGTCAGATCGAGCTCTTCCGCGTCCGCAACAATGGTGTGTCGCCCGTCTTGGACGACGCAACCCAGCCCTTTGCCGACCTCCTCTCGGGCGTTGGCAACTCGCTCGGCCTCGCTGACAGCAACAGTGTTCAGGCTGCCGCTGGCGCCGGTGCAACGCAGGAGCCCTACATGCGTACCGCTCCGATCAATCCCCGCAACGGTCTGAGCACCGTTGCCGCCAGCACCGACCCGACTGTTGATGCCAACTCTGGTGATGCGGTCGCGCTCGCCGTCGGTTGGTACTACAACCCCGCCAATGGTCAGTTCGCCGCCGGCGGTTTCTGCGAAATCCCGACCGATGCGAACTTCAACAAGTGGGTCCCCCTTCCCTAAGTTGAACGTGACCTGATCTGTACGAACTCAACGGCCGGCTCTGGAAACAGGGCCGGCCGACTTTGCGGAACGACCCTGCTTGTCACCTGCTTCGCGCACCGGATGTGCGAGCCTTAGATCGCGGCACGGATGTTCGGTTGGTGAAGGAGGTTTTTTCTGGAGCTTCCCATGACTCGCACCGCGCATCGCGCGTTCACGCTCGTCGAAATCCTTATCGTCGTCGTGATCCTCGGCATTCTCGCCGCGATCGTTATTCCGCAGTTCGCATCCGCCACGGGCCAGGCCTCGGCCTCGGCCACGTACAGCGAGCTGCAGAAAATCCGGCGCACCATCGGTGTCTGGCGTGTTCGAAATCCCGGTACACCTGCCCCCTTTGTCGATGGTGATGGTGAGACGGGTTGGGGTCCGATCGTCGGCAATGAACGCGAGTACCTCTTGTCCGCACCGATCAATGCCTGGGTTGGTGGTGTGAATGGCAAGGTTGTGCGCATCGAGCCCAATGCTTCGGCCGATGTTGCTTTCCACACCGACTACGGTTGGAAGTTTGATCCGGAGTCCTGGGAGGTTTATGCCGCCGGATTCGATGCGAACGACAATCCCATCCCTCGAAACTGACGACTGATCCGAACAGTATTCCGCGAAAGTGGGCCGATTGGCGGTTATCCGCCGCAGCCACCACGCACGACTGCCGATACCACTGATGTGAAAGGTCGGTCGATTTTCGCCCGCCGCCACACCGAGGAGTTTCAAATGCGCACCGAAGTTTTCAACAATCAGCCCCGCCGTGCGAACCACTGGTTTACCGCTGCCGCGGTGGTTGCGGGCGTCTTGCTCGGGGCCCACTTTGCTGATGGTGTGCGCCCTGAATCGGCGATGGCCCAGCCGAGCAGGCCGGGTGATTCGCCTGTCCCGCCCCCGTTCAACGCGGCGGGCGATCGCAAGATGCTGATCGATCAGCTCACCGAACTCAACGCCAAGGTCGGGCGAATCGAGGCCAAGCTGGCAGGCGGGATCAACGTGAAAGTCACTGAGATGCCGGCGGTCAAGGAAAGCAAGTAGCCCGACTTTTCTGGTGGCCCAGCTTTCCAAAGCTGGGTCCGGGTAGCCCAGCTTTCCAAAGCTGGGTTCAGTGACCAAGCTGCCCAAAGCCCAGTATTCCGCATTCATCCCCTCCTGTCCGTAGAACATCCTGGGCCTAGATCTCACAACTCAAGGTGTACGGGCTCGTGCGCCGGCCCCGCCCCCC
>JBBSBC010000152.1:0-9372 GCA_038251595.1 Phycisphaerales bacterium
CCTATAGAAACCGCCAGAAGCACGATCGCCATCCAGACCTTACCCATAGCCGGGCCTCCTGTTTGCAGGCCGCGGTATGCACCAGTCCATAGTCGCCCATCAACGCACACACCTGCAACGGCAGGGCTTGTTGTGTTCGCTTATGCGGTGTGCACCGCTGCCTGACTAAGAAGTCTAGGCGCGATCAAGTTATGCAATGGATATCCTTATAAGACCCAAACAACGTGTTGGGATTGTTTCTCAGGATGCCAACCCCAGGAATGTTGGCTGATACCCCGGGAAGACCTGCGACAGGTTGCTGTTCCCCAGCCGACGCATTACCACCTCCGCCAGCACATCGCGGAAGTCGGTCGTCACCTGCAGATCATCACCTTGGTACAAGCTCGACAATGTGGGCCAAGTGCCGTACACCTGACCACCATTCACATTGCGCCCCAGTACAAACATAACGTTGCCGTGGCCGTGATCGGTTCCCGCCGTCCCGTTTTCGTACGCGCGACGACCAAACTCGCTCATCACCACCACCGTGACGTTCTGTCCCTGTTGAATCACATCCTGATGAAACGCCCTCAGCCCAGTGGCAAGGTCCGTCATGTTGGTCGCCATCGTGCCAGCAATGTTGCCCTGATTGCTGTGCGTATCCCATCCACCCTTATCAATCGCCACCGCCTCGACACCGACATCCGCCTTCAGCAGCGCGGCCGTGCTCTTCAAGGCGCGCTGGAACGAACTGTTGGTATACACCGCTCCACCCGCTGGCACATACGTGTTGAAGTTGATCGCATTCAGCACCGAGATCGTCGAAAACGTGTTCTGGCCCGAGCTTCGCAGCGGGTCCGGCACTGTCGCATACGCACTATTCAAGTAGCTCAGCCTTGATGCTCGGGAGGTACTCGGGCCAGTCAAACCATAGTTGCCGAGGTCGGGAATCGGCAGACTCTTTGGTCCGCCTTGCAGGGTCTGTTGGAGTTGATACCCGATCCCGATCGCCCGCGCCACCGCCGTCGGGTCCGCTGGATTCGCTGATATGACATGCCTGCCAAGCCACCCGGAGAACAAAGTTGGATCAGCCGGCTTGCCGACCTCCATGTATCGCTGGGCATCAAAGTGCGAGCGCGACGAATCGGGCGAACCCGTGGCATGAACGATCGCAAGATCGCCACCGGTATAAGCCTCGAGCAACGGGAACATCGCCGGCGCAAGCCCGAAAAATCCGTTGAGGTTGATCGCCGGATTGACCAGCGCATCCGGCGGTGCAATGGCGAGCGTCGGCCGAAGCGTGTAATACGCCGGATCGCCAAACGGTGGCACCAACGTCAAGCCATCAGACGCCCCGCGCAGATAGATCGAGATGATCGCATCGCGCCCGCTGATATGGTCTCGCGCAAACGCAATCCGCGGCAGCCAGGCCGGCGCAAATGCCGCCGCAGCGCTGGCCGCGCCCGACCAGGCGATGAATCGCCGACGGCTCAGTTGGTTGTATTCGTTGCAGGCATGGCGATCATGCGACATGGCTTGTTCCTCTCACCGGTTCGCCCGGTGCCTCGTGCGAATCCCCACACCACCAACCACGGATCACCAACAACGCCTGCCCATGCGGCGTGTGCGAGTCTGCCGGCCCCATCGGCCACGCTCACAAAATCAGAAGTTCAATACCACTGGAACGCGGGCGACCCGATCGCTAGCCCGAACGCCTCTCTGATCCTGGTCGTCGAAGGCGCGTTTGGCAGCAGGTAGGTTGTCAACGATGTCTGCTCGGATTGCGGCATCCGCCCGCCGAACATCAGCGCGTTGATCCGCGCCACCACATTCGCCGCCGTCAGGGGCGCGGGCACACCGACAAGCAGCGCGGTCGTATCAACCGACACGCCGCTGAACTGGCTGTTCAACAGCGATGCACCGAAGTTCCATCGCGGCAGCAAAAGGCCAGACCAAGCCGTCAATGTGTCCGGATAGCCGTCGGGCGGTTGCCAGTTGAACGGCAACTGCCCGGCCGAAATCATCTGGTTCTGAAGATTGCCCGGAGAGGTCACCGTCGCGTTGAGCGCACGCAGCCCCGAAACCATGTGGTGAAATGGCCGCTTGAACTTCCGCTGCGGCGGCGGCGAGAGGTACGAACTGAGAATCGCCCGCATCATCGCCTTGATATCACCCTGCGTGGACATGTACGTGAGCGCGAGGTTCTCGACAAGGTTGCTCGGGGGTTCATCGCCCCAGAAATGTCGGAGCAGTTTCTTCGAGATGAACCTCGCCGTGCTCGGGTGTGCCGCGAGAATCTGCAAAACCGTCTCGCCATCCTGCTGACCACCACCCGCCGGAATGATGTTACCCAGAACAATTTTCTGCCCGTTGTCGTGGCTATTCGCGTTGAATCGAAAAGAATACCTCAAGTTCGCCGGAACCGTCGTTCCCCCCCAATAGGTCCACCCGGTAAAGCACTTGGCCACCTGCACAACATCCTGCTGGGTGTACCCGCCATCCACGCCGACGCTGTGCAGTTCCATCAACTCGCGGCCGTAGTTCTCGTTGGGCGCGCTCGCTGTGTTCGCATTGTTGTTCAGATAATCGAGCATCGTCGGGCTGTGCGCGCTCGCGCTCAGCATAGCCGGAAAGCTACCGAGCGCGTGCGGCCTGATGACGTACGCATCATCCCACGGCTTCTGGTTCGCCTGAATCCCGTCTTCGTAGATCCAGATGTTGAAATGATCACTCCAAAACTCCACCATCCGCTCAAACAACTGCCGCTTGCTAAACACCGCACGCACCACCCGCGCCCGGATGAGCTGGTTCTGAGTGTCGCCGCCGTTCTGCACCGAAAGCTGCTCCGGCGTCATCAACAACGTCGGAAACTCCGGGCCCGCCATGCGGGCGGCCAGGGCCGAATCATCAATCGTCAGATGATCGAGTTGATAGTCCAGATAGCCGCTGTACCCACGGCTCTCCGCGAGAGCCTGCTCAGCGGTCGTGAATCCGAAAGTGATCCGGTTCATCAACCCGATCACGTCGAGTGGTTTGCGCGAATACGCCGCGGTCGGCGAAATGGCCATCAAATCACGTTCAAGTGTGTTCGTCAGGACGCTCATGCACGAGCCTCACTTCAAAGACGACCATGCCCACACACCCCATCAACCGCTACGCTCACCCAACAGACTCTGGCAATAAACTGTGGCAACAAACTCCGCGCTCGCCTTCCGACCTAACCTCGGAACTCCACTCTCCACCGATTTTCGCTCAGTTTCACCAGCGGAGTTCTCCAGCTTAACTCAAGGTTCCCATAATGCCAGTCAAGATGCATATGCTGGCGCATGTCCTCAGATACTTCAGATCTCAGATCAACTCCGGCCACCTACATTCTTGGCACAAGCGAGCCCGAACTCGAACGCCTGGGCCTTCAGCATCGACTTTGGTCTGATGCCGCGCACGCCCTTTGGCGCGCCGCCTGCATTCAGCCCGGATCAAGCGTCCTCGACATCGGCTGCGGACCCGGCTTTGCCACGTTTGATCTTGCACAAATCGTCGGTGCGGACACGTTCGGCGCGAAGCCAGGAAGCGTCGTCGCCGTCGATGAGTCACCTTCATACCTCGATCATCTTGCCCAGCAAGCCAAGGCCCGAGGGCTTGCGTGCGTACGAACGGTGCGCGCCGATCTTCTACAACTCGCCCAGACCACGGACATCCCCGATGCAACCTTTGATGCCGCGTACGCACGATGGGTCTTCTGCTTCGTCAGCGATCCCGCCGCCGTCATCAAGGGCATCCGCCAGAAGCTCAAGCCCGGCGGCCGCCTGCTCGTTCAAGACTACTTCAACTACGAGACCGCCACACTCGCACCGCGCCGTGAGTCATTTACAAAGGCCGTGCTTGCAACCGCGCAATCTTGGCGCAAGCGCGGCGGCGATTCCGACATCATGGGCCGTCTCCCCCTCATGCTCCAGCAATCGGGCTTCAGAATCAGCCATCTCGCTGTCCACCAGCGCTTGGCCCGACCGGGCGAGACCATGTGGCAGTGGCCCCAGTCCTTCTGGCCCCTCTTCATGCCCGTGCTCATCGAGATGGGTCTTCTGACCAAGGCCGACCATGAAGCCTGGCTCCATGATTGGGCCGAGTTTGAGAAGACACCCGGCGCGTACGTGGTTCTTCCGCCGGTCTATGAACTGATCGCCGAAAAAACTTCGGATTGATCACCGCGCACGCGCACCACGCACAATTTTCACTCAGGCCTGCGCCCAGCGTGTACACAGATCTGCCTGAAGAGGTCTTCCGGTTCGCTCATGCGCCCCGGTCCAACATTGCGGCACGCCTGCCACCCATCCTCCGGACCAACGATCACAAAGCCATCGCTCTTCAGCGTAGCCACATTGCGCGTGGTGCTTGGCTGCTGCCACATCACCGTGTTCATCGCCGGAGCAAGCAGCACGGGTGTCCTAGCCCGATCGACCGCGCTCAGAATCAGCGTCACCACATCGTCAGTCCGACCGGTCGCCAGTGTCGCCAGGCAATCCATTGTGCAAGGCGCAACGATCGCCACCGTCGCCGCGCTTGCGAGCGCGATGTGCTGCGGATCGCTTGATTCAATGTGCTGCCATGGGCTCGTGTACACAGGCCGACCTGACAGGGCCTGAAACGTGAGCGGCGTTACGAACTTCGTCGCTGCATCCGTCATCGCTACCGTCACTTCAGCCCCGGCCTGCGCCAAACGGCTCACCAGCATCGCGGTCTTGTACGCAGCAATCCCGCCGGTCACACCCACGAGCACTCGGGCGCCATGCAAGGGTTGCACCGCACGCGCGCCATCGCGGCCAGCTTCCCGGGCCTCACCCGGCAAATGCCCAGCCGCTTCAGCCGACCGTACTCCGCGTGTGCGCTTGGCCATGGCTAGATCAAGGGCCGAACGATGGACCAAAATAACGGAGCAGCCTTACGGCTCTTCGCCCTGAATCCCGTTCGGCAGAATCTTCTTGATGTCAATATCCGCCGTCGGGTCAAACTCGTACGCGATCTTGCCCTGTGAGATCTCTTCGATCACCAGTTCAAGGTCCGACCGACCGTTCCGCGCGACCAACGGACGCGCGCCATCCATCAGTTGCACAATGCGTCTCTGGATCAGCGAGCACAGCTTAAAGCGGCCGCCGATCCGATTGACGATTTCATCGCTCTTGAGAGCTTCAATCATGGGGCAAAGTGCTCCAAAAAACTTTCCGGTGCCACCGCCCACCTACACATTCCGTCCTCAACAGAACGGAACACCACCAAATGGCCAGAATCTCGGGCCGCAATCGTAGGCCTATCCCCCTCTCCGGACCATCACCCCGCTCACCATGCCCCCCCTTCCTCTTCTCCTCACGCCTTCCAACCGCCAACCGCTGGGCTATCCTTGTGCCGAGAGTGGACACGCCGTGCCACCGCACGCGGCCAAATATACACCCAGAACCTCACAGGCCCCGCCTCTCGGGCCATCTCGCAGCTTCGGGCCGACCTCTCCCTCCGCCCCTTGTGCGAACGCATTTTGCAAGTTATGGCAATGTCATCCACCAAACAGTGGGCATCAGGCGACAAGATCGTCCATTGCTCCAAACCCGAATGGGGAACCGGCGTCATCACCGCCGCGGCGGGCTCGCAGCATGAAGGCAAGCCCTGCCAATCCCTGACTGTGCGCTTTGACCGCGCCGGTATCAAAGTCCTCTCTACCGCCTTCGCCCACTTGATGGATGCCGAACTTGCCCCCAGTTTGCACCGAGCTCCCCCTCTCCCTACACCCCAACCCTCTGCCCCCACTCCATCCATCGCGTCGTCTCGCGCCCAAGGCCAGGCCAGCATCTTGGAGATCGACGAAGCCTCACCCCTTGTCGCCCGCGATCCGCGCGAGATCATGACCCGACTCCCCGAAATAGCCACCGATCCATTCACAACCCCCGCCGCGCGGCTCAAGGCCACCCTCGCCATCTACCGCTTCACCCCGACCGGCTCATCCCTCCTCGACTGGGCAGCCGTCCAATCCGGACTCGCCGACCCAATGTCCCGCTTCAATCGCCACGAGCTCGAACGCTTCTTTGAGGCCTTCGCGGTCGTCCGCGACAACCACCTGAAGAAGCTTGTCATCGAGATCAAGCGCACCGATCCCAGCTTGCTGAGCCAGACCGCCTCGCAAGCCCCGCCCGCCGCCAAGTTGGTGCTGCGCCGGCTCGACGCCCTACGGTGAGCCCGGGCATCATCCGGCCCACCCGGATCGAACCCCCCACACCATCATCCGGGCGTTGTTCCGATAATACCGGTCCCCATAGGCCCGAACCGTCATTTCCGCGCGCACCGAACCCCTCATCGCCCGTTGGCACGCCAACCACCGCACCCGCCGTTGGTCAGGAACACCGGTTGTTTCACTGAGATTTGTCGTCGTCCTTCGGCCGGGCTTGAACCCCTTCCGACGGAGCCTCTTCGCCACGAATCTTGCCAGAGTCATCGGTCAATCCAGACCCGATTTCGACTGGCACCGGCTCACACCGGTGAGACAATCTAAAGATCGGAGATTTGTTCATGAACGAGCAGGACTTTCAGTCTCGACTCTGCGACCTGATGCAGCAGCTCGATGCGCTCCCCTCACCGGCCCGCGAGCAGCTTCAGCAGCTCGCCTCTGAAACCAGCGACCGGCACAAGCGCATGAAGAAGACCGTCACTGAACTTCAGGATTCGCTCGACTATCTGCGCCTCAGCATCAAGTACCTTGTCTTCGATCTCGAAGCCACACGGCGCGAAAACCAGTACCTACGCAAGCTTCTCGACTCGCGCGCTGGCGATCGCGGCAACCACGATCGCGGGCGCGCCGACGACGATCACGGACCCGACCACGGCCAAGATCACGGCCAAGATCACGGCTGATTCACACACACTCCGCGGCCACACACCCCGCGGTCTTCGATAGCTCATCATCCGCGCTTGTGCCCAACCCGACCGGCGACCACGCCGCTCGGGTTATGCACTGCGGACGCCCAACTTGGCGGCCCCACCTTTCAACATCCATCCGGTTTGCCCACCATCCCCGAGCGCGACTATGCTTGGGTCCTTCGCCGGAGAGGTGGCCGAGCGGCTGAAGGCGACGGTTTGCTAAACCGTTTTACGGGGTATCACTCTGTAACGAGGGTTCGAATCCCTCCCTCTCCGCTTTTCCAGTTCTGATCACGTACGTCGTACCACTACCCGCCGCCCTCGGCGGGTAGTGGGCGTGCATGCAGACTTGCCACGCTCCGGGCCTTGCACCGGTTGTGCGATATCGCCATACCGATACGCTGTCCAAGGAGACGTTCTTCTACCACCCGAGCGGGCTGGTAGGTCCTGCGTGCGGGGGGCGGGGTGGGCCGATTGTGCGGACTCGGGACACCAATCTGGCCGCGACGCCCATCGACTGGGCAACCGCCGGGGTGAGCGATTGGGACGGAGAACGGTACTTCTATTGCACGGACCTTTCTGGTAACATGATCGCCATGGTGGACGATCTGGTCGAGCAATGCCGCTACAGCCCGAGCGGGGTGCCTTATGGGCTACCGGCGGGTGATCTGAACGGGGATGGGCACGTTGAAGATGGGGCCGGCAAGCCCGACTACGGCATCTGGCTCGCGGCCACGACCGCCTACCAGGTGCGTGCCGATCTGAACTTTGATGGCACGGTGAACGCCGCGGATCAGGCGATCATCACGAGCAACAGCACGGTCAACCTCGGACGGGGCAAGTTCAGCGCGGAGAGCGTGCGGAACATCAAGGGGTATCAGGGGTGCGAGGTGTTGGGGGAGGGGCTGCACACGGTTTGGGGGTGCACTTCGCGATTGCGCGACGCGGGGCTGAGTTTTGGCGGTGATCGTCCAGAAATTACCGATCCATCCACTGATCTCCCCTTTCCAACACTAGAGCGGTTTCACTTCACGCCGAGCGCCGTACGGCGCGTGTAAGGCGTTGCGCTTTTTGCGATGTTTGTGCATCTTCCCTCTGCGGCCCGTTGATGGTGCCGCGAAGGGAGCCATGGATGGGCGCGGCATGCTCGCAGGATCTTCGTGATAAAGTTCTCCACGCATACGACCGAGGCATGAAGACGCGGCAGATCGCACAGGCCTTTGACGTCAGCCCATCCTGGCTCCGTCGCGTCGCGCAGCGGCGGCGACAGGGCATCCCAATAGAAGGACCAGTTGGATGGACCGATTGCCGACAGGAGCGGGATGGTCTGATGGCCAATACCTTGATACACGTTGAACGTGTGCGTGATGCCGAGACTGCTCAGGCGATTGTGGAAGTCGATGTTGGCTGACAGCACGCTGTCGTCTCCGCCGACGGCGATGCGGATGAGCACGTCATTGCCCGCCAACGCCGGACCATGCACCGCCGCGAGTGTCCACGGGTTGGCGGCAACGACCAGCGCGGGATCACTGTTCCACACATCCTCAAAGATCGTGTCGCGGCGAGCCGGAGGGATGGGCGCATCGGGTGGAGCATTGGGGAAGTCAAGCTGCATGGGGGCCGCCGCGAGCATCGAGATGCCGCAGAACGAGCCGCTGTGCCGTATGCCAAGTCGGCCTGTGCCGTACCCGCCCATGCTGAAGCCTTCGAGAATGCGCCCGTTCTGCGAAGCAATGGTGCGGAAGTTCACATCGACGTGCGGGATGAGCTCGTTGATGATGACGGTCTCGATCGGCTCTGACCCGTCGGCGGCGTCGCAGTACATGCCGTAGGGCATGCCGTTCGGATAGACGATGACCATCGGTGGCAGCAGTCCGAGTGACATCGCGTTCGAGAACCAACCGGTCATCGGCGCGATGCCCGCCGTCGCCGAGCCCGCACCGTGAAGCCAATACAGCACGGGAAAGCGACGCAGCGGCTGCAGGTCATACGCGGGCGGAGTGTAGATGTGGAAGCTGACGCTGGTTCCCGCGGCCGCGCTTTGAAAAGTGCGATACTGCACGCCCGGCGCCGTGACCGGCGACGTCGTCCATTGAGCATGTGCGGTGGTCGTCGGAGCGACGACCACCACGATGACAAGCTGAACACCGCGCAGAGCGGCAAGACACGCGGCCACGAAGATACCTCCTGAGGCCGTACATCCCGCTGGGTCAAACGCCGCGAAGCGGCCTCTATTGCCGATCAGCCAGACACCACCATCAACACCCGGCAAAGTACGCCGCGAGGAAGTCGAAGATGTCCTGGACGCTGATCACACCGGAGCCGTTGAAGTCCGCCGGGCAACTCCACGTCACGCCGAGTCCAGCGGGGTCGCTGCGGGCTGTGCCGCAGTCATTGGTGACCACCGCGTCAAACGCCGCGCCGTCGTCGGAGAGGTCGGCGGGGCCGATGGTCAACGTGGTCGTCGTCGCGCCCGAGACCGTGCCGCCGTCG
>JBBSBC010000153.1:0-9336 GCA_038251595.1 Phycisphaerales bacterium
CACACTCTGGTGGCTCACCAACCATGATTTGTCATGCCCGCTAGTGAACGAGCGAAGATACGCGTCTCGACAAATGCAGGCAGTAATAGAGTATCGACTGTGGCTTGAGAACAAGTCCGAAAGATTTAGCGAAGAGGATATACATGCTTTGAAGTACATCGGTGGCCATTTGGCGAAACGACCATTAGATAAGGAAAAGGGGGGCGAACCGGAACGTGTGCGAATTGACTGGCGAAAGGCACGCAAAGTGGTAGAGACGGCGATGAAAAACCTCTAGCCATCGTGTGGAAGTTCCGGAAGTTCCGGCTTCCGGTTGCCGGAATACGGAGCGGGCCGACGTTTGGACACGCTGTCCAGACCGGTAGCCCGAAGCCGTATGTCCCAGCAATTCCCCCCAGTTCCGCCGTCCGACCCCAACTCCAACCAGTCCCCCGATCCCGCCAACCAGCCGCATCCCAACACCGGTTCGGGGCAGCCGCCCAAAACTCCCGCCGCACTTCCGGTTCTCACCAGCCCGGCCTTCGACGCCAACATTCGTAACATGCTCTTGCGACTGGGCGTTCACGACTGTTCGGCCAAGACCAGCGCGGCCATCGCGGCCTACGCCCGCCGCGTCTCCCCCGAGGTCTTCGAGACCCTTCTCGACCAATTGCTCGAATACCTGCCCGCGTGGCAGGCCGTGGTTTCGCAAAAGCGGACGCGCGTGATGCCGACCTACCTGGACGAGTTTGCTTGGAACACGCGCAGCCGCTGTTGCCCGCACGCCACGCCCGAGCAGCTTGCCGACCACTTGGGCGTCGGCGCCGTCTACGACCTGGCCGCCCTGCTGGGCACGCGGCTCAGCCCTCGCTGAAGCAGGCACCGCGAAGCGCTGACGGTGCCTGCTGGAATTCGCGGCGGGTGGCACTGCCCACCCCCCGCGGGCCCGGCGGGTAGGCAAGAGTCACAAAGGACACGCGATCCCTCAGTCCTTACAACCCGCTCAGAGGAGCGGCACCATAGCACGGGTTGGAGGGTCAGGCAGGGCCAGCCGCCTCGCCGAACCATGGCCGGGCCGGCCATGCTGCGCGGTCTGGTCGTACTGTTGTTTGTGCCAACCTCCGCCACTCACGCTGCTGTCAAGATTACCGCTGGCGAACTTGTGCTCGTCTGCTCGCGCTACGACCTTGGGGCTATCCGGTCTGTGCGGCGGTTCAAGGGCGGGTCGCGGCAGGCTCCCAAGGTGCTGATTGAGTCGGACCAAGGGCTCTTTCTGCTCAAGCGGCGCGCGCCGCACCCCTCGACATCTGCCCCGGTGGGTTCTCCTGCGCTGGCGGGCGATGAGCAGTTTTCAGAGCGTGTTGCGCTCTGTCACGAGGTGCAGCTCTTTCTTGGCTCGCGCGGGTTTCCGGTGGCCCGGCTGGTGAGGACGCGCGGAACCAATAACTCGATGCTCGAGCTCAACGGCTTCATCTACGAGGTCTTCGGCTTTGTTCGCGGCGTGCGCTACGACCGCACACCACCAGCGGCCGCGGAATCTGGCCGCCAACTCGCCAGGCTGCACCAGCACCTGCGCGAGCTTGTCCCCAAGTGGACCCCGCCACCTTCAACGACCTTCCACGCGCACCCGGCGGCGGTGCGGACGATCAACGAGTTGCCGAAACGGTTGAACGATCCATCGGTGAGCGGGCCGGTGAGTCTCCTCTCGGCCGCGTATGAGCGGGCCTGTGATCGGGCTGAGGCACTCGGTGTGGGCGCGCGCCCCACACAGCTCATTCATGGCGACTGGCACCCGGGCAACCTGCTGTATACCGAGGGCGCAGTGCCCCCCACTGTCGCGGCCGTGCTCGACTTTGATTCGATGCGGATCGGGGCACCGATCCTTGATCTGGCCAACGCCGCCTTTCAGTTCTCGGTGCTGCGACGGGCTGACGATGGGCCGGGCGAGGCGGGATCGGCCATGGCATCGTTGCCCCACCAGCCGACCCCGCGTATCTCGATCAATGCGGAGGCCTTCCGGGCGTTCTACGCGGGGTATCGCTCGGTGGAAAGGGGCCGCATCCTCGATGAGGAGTTGGCGGTTATACCTTGGTTGATGATCGAGGCGATGGTGGTTGAGACGGTGGCCCCGATCGCAGCGACGGGCCGTTTTGGCAAACTTGGAGCCGCTCAGGCCCTTGCCATGACGGCTCAGGCGATCGACTGGGTGGGTGCGGAGGCAGAAAGGCTTGTTTCCTTGGCCGCGAGCCCGTAAAGTATGGATGGGATCTGTTGAGTCGATCAGCATCGCAGGCGAGCCTGAAGAGGCACGAGGTACCGGATGAACATCGCACCACGACAAGTCCCGAAGAAACCATTTGCACAAGCGCTGGCCACGGGCCTGATTGCCTTGGCGGGACTGTCCAGCGTGGCGGCACTGCCGGCCTTCGGACAACGGCAGAACCAGCCGCAAGCGGTGATCATTCAGGGTCTAGAGGGGATGGAGGTGGGCATTCAGCCCAAACGTATGACCGTCGCGGCTGATCCGACTGGACCGGCCCGGCTGCAAGAGTTGGTGACGTCACTCGGATCGAGCGACCACGAGGTGCGTGAGGAAGCAACGGGCAAGTTGATGAAAGATCCGGGCATCTCGCTGGGGATGATTGAGAGGGTGCTCAAGAACGCTGAAGCGCCGGGAGCGCTGCTCTCGCTTGAGACCCGGCAACGCCTGGCCTCGGCATCGCGCGAGAGGTTCTGGCGCACGCCGCGTGGCGCGCTGGGCATTCAGTTCTGGAACAACCTTCGCGATCGTGTGGTTGTCGAGAGAACCTTCCGCGGCTTCGAGTCTGCCGAGAAGCTCGAAGACGGGGACATGGTGGTGGAAGCCGATGGCCTGAAGATCGAGGGCTATATGGCCCGCAACCGACTCCAAGCGATCATCGTCTCGCACGAGCCGGGTGAATCGATCCGTCTGAGTGTTCGCCGCGGCGAGCAGAAGCTGGAGATCGATGTGCAACTCGGGAAGCGCGATGATCTGGAAAACAGCGCGCTGACCGAAGAGATCGTGGCACGGGCATGGCAGGTGCGATCGGCGGCGTATCGACTGCGAACGGGCGAGGCGATTGACCCGAAGATCAAGGCGGGCGATTGGAAGGTGGATTCGTTTGCGCAGGATCGTGCGAACCGCATGGTGTATCGGAGCAAGGGCATCGAGCTTCCTGGCCCGAACGCGGTGGGCGGGGGCATGCCACGCGGCGCGGCGTTGACGGTTGACCAGTTGAACGTGCGGTTCGCGAGTGGTCCGTTCCGAAACAACCGCGCTCAGGCGATGATGTGGCAACAGGGGGGCTTTCAAGGATGGGACCCGAACGCCGAGCCGACCATTCCGCCGATGACCCGTCGGCAGGAGTTGGATGAGATGCTTCGAGCGAGGGTGAAGATCGCCAAGGAACTCGAAAGCCTTGTGCCCGACCCGAGCCGACCGCCGCAGGAGCGCGAGCTGGAAGCACGGACTTATGACGAGCGGGCCAAGATGCTCGGGCTGATTGAGAAGCAGACCCGGGCCCTGAAGGCCGAGATGACCGAGCACAATGAGCCGTTTGAGGAACCGACCTCGGCGGTAACGTCGGGCGAAGACGACCAGCCTGCTGAAGACAAGGCTCCGTAAGTCTTGACCACGTAAGCGTGCGCTTCGCGTGCCTTGGCGAGCACCGGTGCGAACAGCTCAACGGTGTTCGAGCAACGCGGTAACAGCGGCGACGGCGCGGCGTGCGGGCTCGTGATGATCGGCATCGTCCTTCGCAAGTTCAATCGCGTGCCGGCACTTGTCGGGAACATCGCTCATCCTCTCGCGCTCGGCGATGGAGACCGATGAAAGATCAGAGAAGTTGTCGAAAACATCACCGAGTTTGACCAGCCGGGCCCGCCAATCTGCACTGGCTAAGCGGGTGTCGTAGTCGGTCTCGCGCTGCAACTCCGGGAGGGCCATGTTCTTCGTCACGGCCGCGACAACATCGGCAATCTGAGTTCCGAAGTTCTCGGCAATATCTTCGTAATCGGTGAGTGTGTCTTCGATCGTATCATGAAGGAGCGCGCCGCAGATGGCCACCGGATCATCACACCCGAAGACTTCGCGTACGGTCATCGCGACGCGAAAGGGATGGGCGATGTAGGGTGTTCGGCCATCCTTCCGCATCTGGTGACGGTGCTTCCACGCGGCGAATGAAATGGCCTGTTGCCAGAGTGTGGTTGATGTGCTCACCTGCGAGCATAGGCTGAGAGCGTTCACCGTGGCCACCCGCGATATGCACGGGGTTTCGTGGTGATTGGCCCATCCTCGGTGGTCAGCAGTTTCGTGCTTTCGAGGGCCGGGAGTGGACATTCCCACGGGCATCAACCCGGACATCTGATAATCTGTACGATGATGTGTGAGCGTTGGAGATCAAACGTGGTGGGGAACGAGGCCCAAGCATGACTGAGGCAACGGCCGGAGATTTGCCGGAAGCCACGAGATTGACCAACGCGCTCCTCACGCGGGCCGAGGCGGGCGATGCGGCGGCCTCGGACGAGTTGTTCATCATCGTGTACGACGAACTGCGCCGGCTCGCGGCCGGGCTGTTGGCGCGCGAGCGCGCGGGCCAGACGCTGCAACCGACCGCGCTGGTACACGAGGCGTACCTGCGACTCATCGGCGGGAGCGATGTGCAGTGGAACGGGCGGGGACACTTCTTTGGCGCAGCCGCGCTGGCCATGCGACGGATTCTCGTCGAGCGGGCACGCAGGGCCAGGGTCAGGCGATCGGATGCGGACCCGGCCTTGATCGCGAGCACGACACCCGCGCCCGATGGTCTGACGGTGGACATCCTCGCGTTGAACGATGCGCTCGACAAGCTCGAACGTCACGAAGAGTTGCACGCACGGATCGTGATGCTCAGGTATTTCGCGGGGCTGACCAACGAACAAACGGCCGAGGCGATTGGTCTTTCACCGGCAACCGTCAAGAAGGAGTGGGCGTACGCGCGGGCATGGCTCAAGCGCGAGATGGAGCACGGACACGCATCAAGTGGCGGTGATGGAGGCCGCGCCTCGTGAACACACCGTACCTGACTCAACGACGAGAGGTCTTTCAGCGGGCCATGGACCTGCCAGCGGCGGAGCGCGAGCTGTTTGTGGAGCACGCTTGCAACCACAACCCGCAGATGATTGATGATGTGCGATCATTGCTCGCCGCGGCCGAGGATGATGACTTTCTCTCGCGACCAGCCCCACACGAAGTGGCCAAAAACACGCTGCAAACACGAGCAGAATGCGGGCCGACACAGAGCGGGGGCCATGCCGAGGGAGATCTTCGACGCGAAGGTGGCGGGCGCGCAACAGGGTTGCTTGCGCCTGAGCTTTCATCTGGCTCGCGCGTGGGCTCGTACCGGATTCTGCACTTGCTCGGCTCGGGCGGAATGGGTGTGGTATACGCGGCGGAGCAGGACTCGCCGCGCCGTGAAGTTGCGCTGAAGGTGATCTTGCCGGGACTGATCGCTCCTTCACTGCTCAGGCGCTTCACGCACGAGGCGCACGCGCTCGGGCTGTTGCAACACCCCGGAATCGCCCGTGTCTACGAGGCAGGCACCGAAGGGGCTGGCCCAACGCTCCGACCCTTCCTGGCCATGGAACTGGTCCGCGGTCTGCCGCTTTCTGAGTATGTGCAGAAGCGACGACCGGAGACGGCCACACGACTTGAGCTGTTCGCAAAGGTGTGTGATGCGGTTCACCACGCGCACCAACGCGGCGTGATTCATCGCGATCTCAAGCCTGCGAACATTCTTGTCGAAGATGGCGACTCGCACGATGGCGCTGATCCACAACCGAAAATCCTCGACTTCGGTGTGGCGAGGATTCTCTCTGCGGATGCGGGCGTGACCACCATGCAGACCGCCGCGGGGCAAATGATCGGCACACCGGCGTATATGTCACCCGAGCAGATCTCGGGCGACCCCGATGCGACGGATGTTCGATCCGATGTGTATTCGATGGGGGTGATTCTCTTCGAGCTGCTCTCGGGTCGGCTGCCGCACGATCTGACCGGCAAACCACTGGCCGAGGCCGCGAGGATCATCCGCGATGAGATGCCCAGCAGACTGACGGCGGTGAGCCGCACGTTCCGTGGCGATCTTGATGTGATCGTGTCAAAGGCGATGGCCAAGGAGAAGGACCGAAGGTACGACTCGACGAGCGAACTGGCCGCGGACGTCAGGCGATACCTGGGGAATGAACCGATCCTCGCGCGGCGCGACTCGGCGATGTACGTATTGACGCGCACATTGCGACGATATCGGTGGGCGGCGGCGGCGGCCTTGGGATTTGTGACACTGATGATGGTCTTCGCGGTGTGGGCCGCGGTTTCAGCCCGTGAATATCGACGGCTTGCGGTGAAGGAGGCGGCGGCCCGCGGCAGTGCGGAGATAAACGCGCTAATGGCCTCGGAATCGGCTAAGGATGCGCAACGCGAAACGCAGCGTGCTGATGCGGAACTTCGAGCATCAACGATTGATCGCGGACGGCTGCTCGGCCTCTCTGCCGATCGCGCTGCGGGCGAAGCCCTGTTGTGGCGTGAACATCTCAAAGACCCCGAGTCGGCTGAGACCTTGTGGGCACTGCGTGAGTTTTATCGACGCAACCCGTGCCGGATTACCTTGGCAACACCCGTGGTGGGGCCATGGTCACTGACGATTCAGCCGACTGTTTTCGATGGGCAATCGCCGCTTGTGGCGATGGGTGGCCCGCTTGGTGGAACAGTTTATCTGTTCGATGCAACAGCCGCGACACCCGCCGGATGGTTGAATACCGGTGCTTCGGCCATCTCAGGTTTGGCGTTTGGTCCTGACCCGCGCGTTCTTTATGCGGTCCATCCTACGGGCTGCCTGTCGGAGTGGGCACTGGATCCGGCGGGCGGCGCAGCGCGGCTGCTGAGGATTATTGATACCGGTCACAAGGGCGAGATGAGCATCGCGTGCAGTCCGGATGGTCGCTGGGTGGCGACCTGCGACTACCACGGCGAAGTGAAGTTCTGGTACGCGGATTCGATGGACTTGCTCACGAGCTATGCCTCGACAGCTCGTGCGCTTCGAACAGTTCAGTTCGGACCAGAGAATCGGAATGTGTACGTGGGTGATAGCGATGGCAAGGTGTGGGTCTATCCGATACCTCCGCTGCACGAGCCGATTCTGATGAACTCACAGCCCGATGCCGTTTCAAGCCTGGCGGTTTCGCCCGATGAATCGCTGCTGGCAATCGGTGGCACAGCCCGTTCGTTCTCACTGCTCGATGCCCGAAGTGGTGAGCGTCTATCGACAATCAAGGTGGGGACGGGCACCATCCGATCGGCCACGTTCACCGATGGCGGGCTGACGTTGATGGTTTCTTCATGGTGGACTGCGGAGATGTGGGACGTGTCGGACCCTGTGCATCCGGTTCGATCACTCACATTTTCGGGCGGACCCGGCCCGTTTATACGAGGCGTGGTCACGCCTGATCGTCGAACGCTGATCTCTTCGCACAACGATGGAATGCTGCGGTACTGGGACCTTGCCGCATCCGAGGCGGTGATGGAGATTGAACCACCGCCCGGGCATCGCGGCCGCCGCGGCATTCCCGCGGCCAGTCCGGATGGCGCGACGATAGCGATGGTCTCTGCAAATGGTGTAGACCTTTGGGATGTGGCGACTCAGGCATACGTGCGCCATCTGGCGAGCGCGGGCGCAGGCAACCCGACGAAGGTTTCATACAACGCCACCGGCACCTGGATTGGCGCGGCCATCTCAGGCCAGCGCGGCACGGCCATGTGGGATCTCTCGACCGATGGTCCCCCGCTTCAGATCACCCCGCCGTTGGGCGAGGGGTATGTGCATCAGGTGCGCATCTCGCCCGATGGCACACGCGCGGCCGCGAGTCACGACTCGGGATTGATCCGTGTATGGGATCTGTCGCTGCAACGGATATTGGGTGAGTATCGCGTCGGCAGACGCGTGCCGGGGCTGGAGTTCAGCCCCGACGGTGGAACGATTTATGGCTGCTGCTCAGCGACGGTGGTCGAGATCGACGGCTACACCGCGGCGATTCGGCGTATCACGCCCGCTCAGGCAAGTTCGCCATACTCGATGGGGATCAGCCGCGACGGGTCGCTGCTGGGCACGGGCGATTGGAACCGAACCGTGAGCCTCTTCGACACCAGTACGCTCGCTCTGCGCACAACACTTGCCGGCCACAGCGCGATGGCTTGGTCCGTCAAGTTCTCATCCGACAACCGCACGGTGCTCTCGGCCGGTGATGATGGACGGGTGAAACTGTGGGACATCACCACGGGCAAGAACCTCTTTACCCTCGATGCCGCGGAAGATCGCATCCAGACCGCGGACTTTGTGGGTGACGGGCGATACATCGTCTATCAGGACCGTGATTCACGCACGTTCCTGTTCGACACAACCTACTTCGACAAGCACATCGCCGGCAACGCCGAGTATCAACTTGCGAAGGCATGGCCGCTGCTCACGCCCGAACAGCGCGACCGCGCGACTGTGTGGATCTCACGACTCGTCGGTCACCCGGCCATCGCACCCAAGCCACCCGACAGACCGGTTGACCATCAACTGGGCGATGTCGATGGTGTTGGCCGATGACATTCCACACTGCATAACAAAGACAACGCCGCATCAATCGGACGCGGCGTTGATGACGGGAAGTGGACGTGACGAGACTCGAACTCTCAACCTCTTTCATTCCGTCGCAACCAGTCAGCACCCTACAGCGCCATCACGAGCCACGGTCGGGCTTTGTGGCGTGTGAGGGGCAGAGCAGGGTCAGGCACAACCCGCGAAGCAGGCGGCGAGGAAGTCGAAGATGTCCTGAACGCTGGGCGTGCCGGAGCAGTTGAAGTCGGCGAAGCAGATGGTCAGGCTGGCTGTACTGTCCGCCGCAGGCGTTGAAGATGTACACGCGGTAGTTGGCGGCGGCACCGGGTGCCGGATTGGTGATGGCGAGTGTGCTTGTTCCCGCGCCGCTGATGGTGCCGATGCCAGCGAGAGCACCGTTGCCGAGCGAGTTCCACGAGCCGGGGTTGGCGGGATTCTCGCGCTGCCAATCGTAAATGAGCAGAGCGAGACCCGTGGCGGATACAGAGAACGTAGCCGTGCTGTTGGTGAAGGGACGGGGTCTGCGGCAGGCAATATGAGTGCGACGTGTGGAGGTTGAAGCACAGACATTTGTGGAAGGAGGCGAGGCTATGGGTGCGGCGCAAGATCGGGGGGTGGAGCGCCCTCAAGTTCCGCGAGGATGGTTTCGATGCGGCGTCGGACGGGCTGTGTGGGGGCAGCAGTTCGCGCGGCCATG
>JBBSBC010000154.1:0-9211 GCA_038251595.1 Phycisphaerales bacterium
AGAACCCGACCATGCGGCGAATCCAAGATGTTGTGCGATTTTCTGCCGCGTTTACCGGGCTTTTACCAAAGACAGCACGGGGGTTTCGGTCCAGGATATCTTTGATTTCCTCACGGCGTATTTCGGTGGTGGGTGCTGACCGGTGCATATGCGGCAGGTGTTGGAATGCGAGGGTGAACACCGTCGGTTGACAGGCTGGATCGGTTTTAAATACGATTTCGATGGGCGACTGTCCTGTTCGCCAGCTTGCTACCAGTTCGCTGTGTGTTTGTGGCGATACATAAGCCCAACGAACTGAGACCCGAACGCGATCTTTACGTGAACGGCGACCGATTGCGCGATGGCTACGCTCTCCGCGTTGATGTCACGCAATCTTCGCGTCCGATTCCCGAAGGATCTCCTGTCCGATGACGATTCTGCTCTGGCTTATCTTTCTGGTGGTGATTGGTACGTTGATCGTGATTGATCTCGGGCTGGTGACGCGTCGCCCGCGAGTGGTCACACCCGTCGAGGCTCTGGCCTCGTTCAGCCTTTGGGTGCTCTCGGCGGTGGGGTTCAGTTTGCTGGTCTGGTACGTGTACGAGAAAAACTGGCTGAACCTTGAAGCGACGCTCGCCGAAGTTCTTGGCCCGGTGAAGAAAGACCTGGATGGCGAGGCGGCGTGGGTGCAGTGGATCACCTGCTACGTTGTCGAGATGGCGCTGAGTCTTGACAACATTGCGATCGCCGCACTTCTGCTGCGTTACTTCAAGATTCCGAGACCGCTCGTGAGCCGAACGCTCTTCTGGAGCACGCTGGTTTCGCTGATTGTCCGGCTTGTGCTGATCCTTGCAAGCGCGTGGCTGTTGAGAAGTTTCGAGTGGGTCAAGTGGGCGTTCTGTGCGGTGCTCATGCTGGCGATGCTGCGGACCCTGCTTGCGCCGGATGAGACGACGGAGTTTGACCGCAAGCTGGCGGTGCGGGCGATACGGCGGTTCATCCCCATCAGCCCCACGCACCATGGGCAACGATTGTTTGTGCGCGTGGAGGGTGATCTGGGCATCACACCGATCATGCTGGTGGTGCTGGTCTTATGCGTGGCGGACCTGACCTTTGCGCTCGACTCTGCACCCGCGCTCTTCTCAGTGACGCGTGATCCATTCCTTGCCTTTTCCGCGAGTGCGTTTGCGTTGCTCGCGCTGCGCTCGCTCTACTTTGCGCTGACCGGCGTGCTTGGTCGGTTTCGCTACCTGCGGGTCTCGCTGGTGTTCATTCTGCTCTGCGTCGCGTGCAAGATGTTCCTCGTCAGCCGACACGAGGCTTTTTTCGAGCTGCACGCAACGCTCATCACGCTTGCAATTGTTGCGGGCATCATGGCGATGGGTGTGGGTGCATCGGCCGTACGCTATCGGATGAAGGGTGGCGCGCCAGAGACCGCCGAGGCGGCACGCCCGAGCCCGCTCGAAGACCTCTCAGAGGCTGTCGAAGTTTCACGCCGGAACTTCCGAAAGGTTGTCATCCTGATCGTCGGCTCGGCGATCGTGCTGATCGCTGCCCCATTGGTGGGCCTTCTTCCGGGACCGGGCGGCATCTTTGTGGCCGCGGCGGGTCTGGCGGTGCTTGCCACCGAGTTTGTGTGGGCCAAGCGGCTGCTCAACAAGGTGAAGGATCAGGGTCGCGCGATGGCTGAGCGTGCTGACAAGGTGGCCTCACGCACATCACCATGGCTTGTTGCGCCCGTGGTCATCGTGTTTGTTGGCGCGGTCTTTGCACTCGCACACTATGTCTTCACGCGACACACTTCGCTGGTCTACCTCGTCAGTATCGGACCGGCGATCGCGATCGGGTATTGGGCGTACAAGACCATTATCACCGCGCGGCAAAGTCGGAGTGAACACGTTGCCGCCGCGCAGATGACGCCAAGGAGCGTGGCCAATCAGGAAACCGAGCGACCACCTGCGGCCTGATCTTCTGCAAGGCCGACATCTGGCAACAACTCAGATGAGCGCGGAGCTTACTTCTTCAGCAGATCGCGTTCGGCATGGGCCCAGTCTTCTTCGGGCGTGCCGCGCGTGCCTTTGGCGTTTCGCTGGCAATAAAGCTCGTACGCGCGGCGGCGGATGTCGTCGGACGCGGGCTTGATTTCGCGGATGGAGGCGGCTGGAGGGACGACCGCACTGTTCTTGGCTGCGGTCGCGACGGGTGAGTTCTTGGCCATGGGAGGTTCTCACGGTCTGAATCGCGCACAAGCCCGGCGTGGGCGATGCGTCAGACAATCGATAGACTGTAGCGCGAGCAACTTACCATGCTCCACTGTCCGTATCGGGCAAACGTTGATTCTTCAAAATACTTCGTACCAGGAATACGCATGGCCGTTCCCAGCGCACAAGACTTTGAAAAGCTCGGCGTCTTCTACCTCGGGCGTGAGTATGAACTGGAAACGCAAAGGCGACAGGACGGTCTTGTGCTCTACGACTCACGCGACCTCGTGACGCACGCGGTCTGTGTGGGCATGACGGGGAGCGGGAAGACGGGTCTGTGCGTGGATCTGCTTGAAGAGGCGGCGATCGATGGCGTGCCCGCGATCGTGATCGATCCGAAAGGTGATCTCTCGAACCTTCTGCTGACCTTCCCTGAGTTGAAGCCATCGGACTTTCGGCCGTGGATCAACGAAGAGGATGCGCTGAAGAAGGGCGTATCACCTGATGAGTATGGTGCGCAGCAGGCCGCGATGTGGGCGAAGGGGCTGGCCGATTGGGGGCAGGATGGGGCGAGGATCAAACGCCTGCGCGACGCGGCGGTTTTCACGGTGTATACCCCGGGATCGAACGCCGGGTTGCCGGTCTCGGTTCTGAAGTCGTTTGATGCGCCGAGCGAGGCGTTGATTGAGGATACAGAGTTGTTCCGCGAGCGGGTGTCGGGAACCGTTTCGAGCCTTCTTGGGCTGGTGGGTGTTGAATCAGATGCCATGACGGGTCGCGAGCACATCCTGCTCTCATCAATCTTCAGCGAGGCGTGGGCGAAGGGGCGAAGCCTTGATCTTGCGGCACTGATCACGCAGGTGCAGTCGCCGCCGATGGCGCGAGTGGGCGTGATGGAACTCGAGTCGTTCTTTCCCTCGAAGGATCGCTTCGGACTGGCGATGGCGATCAACAACCTCGTGGCCTCACCCGGATTTTCGCGATGGACCGAGGGCGAATCGCTGGATATCGGGGCGATGCTGCGGGCCTCGTCGGGGAAGCCTCGCATCTCGATATTCTCGATTGCGCACCTGAATGATGCCGAGCGGATGTTCTTTGTCTCGCTGCTGCTCAACCAGATGCTGGGGTGGACGCGGTCGCAGTCGGGCAGTTCGAGCCTGCGTGCCCTGCTTTATATGGATGAAATCGCCGGGTACTTCCCCCCCACCGCCAACCCGCCGAGCAAGGGGCCGCTGCTGACGCTGATGAAGCAGGGGCGGGCGTTCGGTGTCGGCGTGGTGCTGGCGACGCAGAACCCGGTTGATCTGGACTACAAGGGCCTGTCGAACGCGGGGACGTGGTTCATCGGGCGGCTGCAGACCGAGCGGGACAAGGCCCGCGTGCTCGATGGGCTTGAGGGGGCGGCGGCCAACGCGAAGGGCGGTTTCGATCGGGCCAGTATTGACCGGATGCTCTCGCGTCTCGGCTCGCGGGTCTTTCTGATGAACAATGTTCACGAGGATGGGCCGGTGGTCTTTGAGACGCGCTGGGCGATGTCGTACCTGCGCGGACCGTTGACACGCGAGCAGTTGAAGCGGCTGAAGGTGGAGGAAGAATCGCGTGAGCGCGTTGTTGATGGCGAGTCGCCGGCACGGCAGAAGTCTGTGGAATCTGTTCCGGTGCGCAGGGCCGCCGCGGCGGTTGCCTCGGCGCGCCCGGTCCTGCCTCCGGATGTTCCGGAATACTTTATTTCGACGCGATCGACCGGGCCGGTGATGTACACGCCGATGCTGCTCGGGTGCGGCAAGATCTATTACTCGGATGTCAAAGCGAGAGTTGAGCATGAGCAGACGGTCTCGCTGATGGCAGCGATCGCCAGGGGGCCGGTCAGCGTGGATTGGGAGAGGGCGAAGGCGAGCGAGCTCTCGGATGCGGATCTTGAGCATGAGCCGGCAGAGGGGGCGAGCTACGCACCCCTGCCCACGGATGCGGGGAAGGCCAGGTCGTATGAAGCGTGGAAGAAGGGCTTTGTCGATGCGCTCTTCCGCACCGGCACGCTGGAACTTTTGCGCAACTCCACGATGAAGGAGACCAGCAAGCCCGGCGAGAGCGTGCGCGAATTCAAAGCCCGGCTGGCGCAGCTGGCCAACGAGCAACGCGATGAGAAGGTGGACAAGCTACGCGCGAAGTATGCGCCGAAGCTGGCGATGCTGGAAGACCGGATGCGGCGGGCGGAGCAGGCGGTGCAGGTGCAGAAGGAACAGTCGTCATCGGCGAAGTTCGGGTCCGCGCTCTCGGTCGGCTCGGCAATACTCGGCACGTTTTTCGGGCGTAAGGCGATCAGCACGGCCAACATCGGGCGGGCCGCGACTGCGGCGCGGGGGATGAGCCGCTCGATGAAGGAATCGAGCGATGTTGGGCGCGCGGAGGAGAACGTGGGGGCGCTGCGCGAGCAGTATGAACACCTCGATGCCGAGTTGCGGACCGAGATCGATGCGCTCGCGCTCAAATCCGAGGCTCTGACCGAGATACTGGAGAGAGTCGTGCTGCGCCCGAAGAAGACCAATATCTCGGTGAGGGCGGTGGTGCTGGTTTGGGCGGCGGAGGTGTGAGCTTTGGGACGTTCGCCGGGTTTTTGGGCGATGAAGTAAGAACGCCGCATGACGTTATGTGTCGTCAGGCGGCGTCCATGGGGGAGGGACTATCTTGAGCCAGTGCAGGATTTGACCGGCGCTGTTTGAGCGGGACGGGTCATGGTTGTTAACGCTGTGGGTTGGTGTTCGTAAGCGGCACGTTGTTCGTTGGCGGCGCGGTGCCGGTGGGGACCGAAGTGGGACGTTCGATGGTCGAGCGCTCGTTCTCGTTGGGAAGTTCAATATCACCCGACCACGCGGTGCGAGATTGCACGAGATAGCGGCGGAGTTCGGCCTGATCCTGCAGAATCTGCTGCAGGAGGTCGAGCGTGGCGGTCGTCTGACGCTCACCCGTCAGGGCGCGAGCCTCGCCAAGTCGCTTCAGAAGATCCTGATTTGAGCGCTCCATCCGTTGCTCAAGCTGCACCAGACGGCGCGAGGTGTCGGTGAAGTGCGATTCGATCTCGGGGTTCTGGAAGGCAAAGGGGCGGATGTAGCGCGATCCGGCGGAAATGCTCGGCACATTCCTCACGTTCGCGTTCATGTTGTTGCCGTTGTTCGCGTTGCCGTTGTTGCCATTACCGGGAAGTGCACCGGGCGGCACGCCTGCCGGGTTCGAGTTGCCGGGGTCGGGTTGGGACGTGTTGGGTTGATTGGGCTTGGCCGCGTCGGGCGGTGGTTGAGTGGAGGGGGGCGTGGTGCTACCGGGCTGCGAAGGAGATGAGGGGGGCGCGGTGTTCGGCCCGGGCTGCTTGCTGGGCGTGCCGCCCTGAGACGGGACACCCTGCTGCGCGTTGGCATCGACGTTTTGCATGATCACGACCGTGGTGAAGGCCATGGCGGCGAAAGCTGCGGTGAGCAGGGATCGGGGTGTGGAAGGCATGGTCAGTTCTCCGGAGGATGAGCCGCAGCTTGCACGGTTGAGCGAACATCAAAGGGCAGCATGACATGTTTATAGATGCGATCTCCGGTTAGCGGCGTGTGAGTCGTGGATGAGAAGTTGGTCAGGCTGACCTTGTATCGCCCGACCTCGATCTGCATGATCGACATGGTGCATCGCGGCAAGGCTGGATTGAATGAAACCGCTTTGGTGACATTGCGGTAGACTCGTCACCTGCACGGCACGATGGACATCAAGGTGAGGGAGAGACGCATGTTCGACACATTGAGTTTCCGTCGCGGAGTTCGTGATTTCGCCACAGTGGCCGTGTTTGGGATCGGAACGGTCATGCCCGCATCCGGGCAAGAGACCATTGCCGACTGTGGGGCGAACTACACCATGGTGTTTTGTGAAGACGACCTGATTTCGCTGGAGAAGGCCGTGCAACCCGCGCCAGAGCAGTTGGATGCGGCCCGTGTGCTGATGCGTGCCGGTGCCGAGCGGGTGCGTGAGCTGCAAGTGAAGGCGCAGCGTGAGCAGGCCGAGCTTTGCGATTGGGGTTCGCTACCTCGCAGGAAGGGCGGCGACGAGGCTGCTGATGAGGAATACACCCGAGCATATGAAAGAATGATGACAAAGTATCAAAGCCACGCGATCAACTCGACCCGCGAAATCGCGGTTATCGAGCGTGAAGTGCTTGGCGATGTGATGTCGATCCTGACAAAAGATCAAATAGAAAGAGGTTGGTCAGTCTTTGAGCGGAGTCGGCGGCGCGTGCTGGTGGATTCACCGGGGATCAGTTGGGGGATGGGGACAAACCCTCGCGAGCTGGTGCGAGTGCTCACGCTTGATGATGCGGAGCGGGCGGCGATCGAGCCCATCCTTTTGCAGCGCGATACGGCGGTCGATGCGATGATCACGCGGCGTATGAAGGCCGTTCGTGCATTGAACGATACGATATTGGCGACGGGGAAGGTGGATTATGCGCAATGGAACTCGCCGGGCATGATGACTGCGGAGATTCGAAGGCTGAACGTGCGGACCACGCACGCGGTCGAGAACGCGCTGGCCGAGTCGAAACGCGAGATCTTCAAGCGGCAGCGGGTGGGGACGGAGCTTGCAAACCAGTACACACCGGCCGCGACGTGGCCAGGGGTGCAGGTGCTGGCTGAACACAAGGTGGCCAAGCCCGAACAACATGAGAAGATGAAAATTATCGTCAAGGAATGTGATACGAATGTTTTAAAACTCGCGCTCGAGGTACTGCGAACCGATGATGCGAAGGTGATGTTCGGGAACGCGGAACCAAAGGCCGAATCTGATAATGTGCGCGATCATCAGGAGGCCGAGGATCGGCAGCGCACCCTGGGTGCCATGATGAAGCAACTCATCAAGGACCTGCGGGCCACACTTTCAGCCGAGCAACTGGCGGCGATCGATGGCGCGAACGACTTAGTAAATGGCGGGGTGGCGACGAGCGGCGATGAACTGTTCAAGACCACCCGAGTGCCAAAGGTGAAATCGATCTGGGTCGAAGAAGAGGAGACATCCAAGTAAGGGCGGTGGAAGGGTCTGGGGTAGTCGAGTGATCGCTCAGTCGTAGTGGTGTCTATCGACCTCAATGGTCGGTTGGATATTGCACATTGCCGGTGTGAATGGCCTGCATGACGGGCAGCATGTTCAACCTGCACAGGCCCTCTCGCCATACGATCCGAACATGCCTTACTACACCCGGCTCGGACAACTCCCGAAAAAACGACACACGCAGTTCCGGCGACCGGATGGTTCGCTCTACTCGGAGGAGTTGTTCGGGACCGAGGGCTTCACCGGCCCTACCAGCACGATGTATCACATCCATCCGCCCACGCAGGTGTATGGGTGGAAGAAGGAATACTCGACCAAACAAGAGTATGTCGAGACCGATGTGATGCGCATGCGCCACGTGCTGACCGGGGGCTCGAAGCTGGCGCCGAGCGGCGACTTCGTCACCGGGCGCATCGTCCTCTTCGGCAACACCGATTGTGAGATGGCCGTCGGCAACCCCGCCGAGCAGATGGGTTACCACTTCAAGAACGGGCAGGGTGATGAGTGCATCTTCATCCACTACGGCACGGGTCTCTGCCACACCATGATGGGGACACTGAAGTTCGGGCCGAAGGATTACCTGATCATTCCCAAGGGGGTGATCTACAAACTGATCTGGGACAGGCGCGAGGCGTCAAAGGTCAAAGAGGGTGAGCCGACCGTCGAGCAGGTGCCGCTGGGCAAGTTCCTGCTGATCGAGACGGTGAACGGATCGCACATCGGCCCGCCGCGGCGGTACGTGGCGAAGGAGACTTCGCAGTTTCTGGAGCATTCGCCGTATTGCGAGCGCGACCTGGTGCTGCCCGGCCTGCCGCTGACGTGGGATGAGAAGGGTGAATATGAGGTGCGGATCAAGGCCCGCGACCTGGTTCACAGCTACGTGTACCACTACCACCCGCTCGATGTCGTCGGGTGGGACGGGTGCTATTACCCGTACATATTCAACATCGACGACTTCTCACCGATCACCGGCAAGCTGCACATGCCCCCGCCGATCCACCAGACGTTTGAAGCGCACAACTTTGTGATCTGCTCGTTCTGCCCGCGCATGCTCGACTATCACCCCGAGGCGATCAAGGTGCCGTACAACCACAGCAACCTCGACAGCGATGAGGTGCTGTATTACGTTGAAGGGAACTTTGGGTCGCGCAAGGGGATCGAGGTCGGCTCGCTCACCGCGCACCCGCAGGGCATTCCGCACGGGCCGCACCCCGGCACCATCGAGGCGAGCCTGCGCGCGACGTATACGCAGGAGCTTGCGGTGATGTGCGATACGTTCCGTCCACTCCACCCGACCAAGGCCGCGCTCGGGCTTGATGACCCGAAGTATCCGGCGAGCTGGCAGGGTGAGCACTTCCCCGTGGCGGCCGCGATGCGGCACAGCTCGGGGGGTGTGGGCTCGATGGGTGAGGCAAAGTCTGTGGACACCTGGTCGAGTTGAGCGCGAGATCAGACCTGAGCGGGATCAGGTCGGGCCGATGGATGTTGATCTTTGGTTGAAAGGCAATCGCGCGCCGGATGTGATAGCATCGGGTCAGATGATCCGGATGCGCTCCATCGCTCTGTGCCTCGGCCTCACCACCAACCTCTGCCATGGGGTGCTTCAGGGGGTTCTCCATGAAGGTGCGGAATCGGTCGCGCTCGCGCGGGGCCAGCCCGCCACCCCGTCGCGACCGTCGGCCGCAACAACGCCAGCAATACTGGCAGATATCAGCGGGCGCGACTTCGGCGGTGTGCGGCTGACGGGCGGTTGCGCAGGCGATGCGGAAGCCGGAGGTGACGCAGGAATTTTCATGGCCGCGGCGGAATCACCGACGACGGCGGCCGCCGCGGGCGACGGCGATATCGGACGCGTTGTAAGGTCAGGGACGGGCGCGGTGCCGGCGGGTTGAGACGATCGGCTCTCGCTCGCAGGGGACGGCGTGGGCGACGCCACGTGCGAGGAAGCGCCAGGC
>JBBSBC010000155.1:0-9155 GCA_038251595.1 Phycisphaerales bacterium
CATCGCGTTCACGGTGGGGGTGCTCCAGCATCTCAGACTTCCCTCCGCCGGATGCGCCTTCGTGCATGATCGTGATTCGGTTGCCGTAGGGTGTGATCACTCGGACGGTCGAGCAATGCGCGGTGACCCACTGTTCCCTTTCGCCCGCCGTCAGCAGCACACCATAGATGCCCTTCTTGGCACTCGGACCGGGGTAGAGGTTGTAGCTGAACAGTTCATGAAGGTTTTCCAGTCGGTTGTGAACGACGATCTGCTTGCCATCGAAGTGTGTGTGGCGGAACGGCGGCGCGACATAGATCACGGCGCGGGGGTTGAAGTCCGGACCCAGCTTGGTGTGATCGCGGATTCCCTGGAGCAGCGCGAGCCCGAGCGCGAAGAATCCGCAGTTGTCCGGCACGACAACGACCGCGTCGATCCCCTTCTCACCCCCCCCCACCCCCACCCCTCCCCCGGCCACGAACGGAAACACCGCGAGCCTATGCATCTTGAGCCAGGCGAAGGTCTGTTGCCGCACATCGGCGAAGTCGGTCTTGTAGCGATCGAGATACGTCGGCTTGTTGGTCGGCATGGTGTCGCCGATGACCATGCAATCCGGGTCACGGCGGCGCATGTACGCTTCGAGGTAGTTGGCCGCAATCCCATTGGTCACCTTGCAGGCACGCGCCTCGACGATCCAACCCTTGCCCGGCACATCAAACGCGATTTCCTGCCAGCCCGTCGCGTCCGCGTCACGCGTCGCGAGTTTGATCAACTCATCGACCGTGGTTGCGACGCTGTAACCCGGACAGGAGTCGAGTACATCGCGAAGTTCGATGGGAACATTGAACAGATTGAATCGCGCCACGTAATACCTCCACAGCGTTTGAAATCTCTGAACAATGGCGGAGCCGAGACCGGCGCGTGATCGTGCCCGAGGGCGGCCCGTGGATTGGGCCGGACATTCACCGACGAGCATTCTACACGCGGCTGTGAAGGTCATCGGGTATGTGTTGGACATCTATCGCATCACAATGATCCACCCGCCACGCCACCATGAACGCCGCAGCAGCGCAGTTGACCAATGGCGAATCGGGGTCTGTGCCCGAACGTTGGCACGCGTCCACAAGTTTCGAGTACACGGCACTCATGTCGGCGAGGATGGGTTCGTTGAGCGCGGTGAGTGAGGATGGGGGTGTGCGCTGCTGGGCAACCAGCGATTCGATGTCATCCAGAGCATGTGATGGGGGAGCGTGGCGACGATGCAGAAGAGAAGAAACGCGATGGCGATAGCATCTGGACTTGGCCCGGGCATGATGGTGGCACCCACGAGCACGATGATCACCGAGGGCACGAGCAGTGGGATGGATTCTCGATGGATGCGCAGCGCGTTGGCGAAGGGCCGATCACCTACCGGCCGACCCGGAGTCAATGCGCGAAGGCAATGTCCTGAAGCATGGATGATGAGGAAGTACGACCCGATCGCCACCAGCGGCGGCGCAAGGGCACTCAGGGCAACGACGGCCGCGAGAGTCGCCCATTCCTCGGTCATCCGCTTGCCACCGATGCGAACCGAAGCGAACGTAATGAATGCAAACCCGATGAGAACCAGGATGATCGCGAGCCAGGCGATGGCCGCGGGCTGTGGTTCGCGGATCTGGCCGACGAGACGCGCGATCGATATGAACGGGGCTGAAGAGGCCGCAGGTTGGAACGCGAATGGGCTGAAGAGAACGACGAGCCCACGCCCGAGTCCCGCGAGATGTTCGCTCCGCGCGAGGTTTATGCGACCGCGGGTCCAGACCGAGTCGTTGATTCCGAAGTGATGCGCGGCAAGAAAGAGAAACGCCACGACCGCAACTGCCGGGAGTGCCAGGAAGAGGCCCAGACTGGCGAGCAGCACGAGCGTGTAGGCCGCAAATCGCCGGGCGGTGATTTGCCTGTTCGGCGAGGACCGCCGGATGGCCGCGAGGTCGTATGCACCGTGGGGCATGCCCACGATGAATACCGCGGCGACCCAGAGCCAGGAACCCGATGTCGCCGAAGGCGTGGCGATGGCACACGCCCCGGCGACCGCGAGCAGGAGGAAGACAGCCACATACCCGCCATGACTCCGAAGCAACCAGACCCAGTCAGATCTAGGGGGAGCAGCGGCATTGGCCAATGAATCGATGGTCGTAAGCATGAAACGCACACGCGAAAGTTGCACGATGTGGGATTAAGCCAGGCGACCACCCTCCGTCGTATTGTGCTGGGCAAGGGCCTTGACGCCGGCATAGCACACCAGCCCAAAGCCCACTTTATTGATCACATCGGCGACGTTGTAGCAGATCTCACGAATGGACTCGCCCGACGGACCGCCAAGAGCCATGAGGAAGCCGACCGGATAGATCGTCCAGCCCACGAGAACGAACAAGCGGAGTGTTTTGAGAGACGCGACGATCGAAGGGGGCTGCGTAAGCATCTGCTGATTGAGCTTGGTGTAGAGCACAAAGACGATGTAGAACCATGCGACGCACGAGGCGATGTAGAAACCCCACCACGCCTGCGAGCCGATGACCGAGACCTCGGCGATCCACGCGAGGACGAGCATGACGACCGCCGCTCCGACAAGCGAGCGGAAGAGCCCCTTGGACTTGGAGCCAAGATTGAGCAGGAGCGGGATCTCAAGCACCAGCAGCGGGACGGTGATCATCCAGTCGATGTAGCGATAGGCGATGGGAAACTGCGAGATCACCTTGCCGGGGATCCGCTCGCCGGTGGCTGTGTACAAGCTTGCCACCTGCCCGATGTAGATATCTGACATGCGGAAGTAGTGGTAGCACGCGACGCCGCAGATGATGCCAGCAACCACCATGACCGAGCGATACACACGTGGCACGTTGCCGGCCATCAACCAGAAGAAGGCCGTGCCCGCGCCCATCGCGACGGTGCTGATCCAGAAGAGGTACATGGTGACCCCCTCGACCGAAAGCCCCGCCTGCAATGCGATGGAGGTTTCCGAAGCGAGAATTGCTTGCATCTAAGTTGTTCCTGTGAGAAGTGTTTCGGGAAGTTGCATACAAATGTCTAGGTTGTAACCCTTGCCTCGTGGACATTCGGTTTGCACGGAATCCAGATTCACATTATGCGGTGGCCACGCATATTGATCGTTTGTGCCAGAGATATGCCGGTGGCCTGATGAGATCGGTTAGGTTGGTCGTCCACCGGGGTGTGCAATGACAGTGAAAAACGAACGGCCGACCAGCACAATGCTCGGTCGGTCGCCGAGTGGACGCGGCGGACAGATGCGAGCGGAAACCTCTCGAACTTCTTCGTTCCAGACTTGTCGGATGTAGACCGGATTGCTGCCGAGATCGAGGGCTGGATCCTTGGGCTGAAGTGAGAAAACGCACACGGGCTATTTGGTCGAGAACAGCGCGCGATGGACTCATCGATGACTCCCTGAAAACCGCGCTCAATCCCGTTGGCCGCGATAACCCGGCGAAGCCGAGCCTCCTAGAATCGGATGAACTCTTACACGCGTGTAAGCGCGTAACGTACACCCGAGCGCGATTCTTCCGGCCAGAATGGGCCCGCAACGAGCTTCCACCCACGAGCAACCATTGGCCGAGAGCCCGAATAACTCTTGCAGCACACCTCGGGTGTCGGATCAAGTTCGGCAGCGGCTTGTGAACGCTCGCAAGCGGTTCCACGCCAACGACAGCATCGCCGAGTTCATCAAGCCCGGCGAGCTCGATGCCCTTCAGCGTGAAGTCCAGGCGGAACTTCAGCGGGTGCTCGATGCGCTGGTGATTGATACTCGTGAAGATCACAACACTCAAGACACCGCCCGGCGGGTCGCCAAGATGTTCATCACCGAAGTCTTCCGCGGACGCTACGAGCCCATGCCCTCGGTCACCGACTTCCCCAACGTCGAGGGCCTGAACGAGCTCATGATCGTGGGGCCGGTCACGGTGCGCAGCGCGTGCTCGCACCACCTGTGCCCGATCATCGGCAAAGTCTGGGTCGGAGTCATGCCCAACGAGCACTCCGCGCTGATCGGCCTGTCCAAGTACGCCCGTCTGGTTGAATGGGTGATGGCTCGCCCTCAAATTCAGGAGGAAGCGGTCATTCAGCTGGCCGACTTGCTCCAGGAGAAGATGCGACCGGACGGCCTCGCGATCGTGCTGAAGGCCGACCATTTCTGCATGCAATGGCGGGGCGTAAAGGACATGGACTCCAAGATGGTGAACAGCGTCATGCGTGGGAGCTTTCTGAAGAACCCGGATTTGCGCCGCGAGTTTCTGGCGCTTTTAAGCAACGACAAACGCCCGTGAGGACATCACCATGTTGGTCCGTCTTGTGTACGCCAGTCGTTCCGCGTCTCCGGTCACCGATGAAGTGATCGGTAGCATTTTGGCGCAATCGCGGAAGAACAATCCGGAGCATGGTTTGACGGGCGTGCTGTGCCTCTGTCACAGCAACATGTTCTTGCAGGTTCTCGAGGGCGGGCGTGATGAGGTGAACCGGATCTACTCCAAAGTGCTCCGAGACGATCGGCACATCGATGTGACGCTACTGGATTACTCGGAGATCAGCGAGCGTCGCTTCAGCAGTTGGCGGATGGGGCGAGTGGATATGGACAAAGTCAACGCTGGGATCATCCTGAAGTACTCAGAGAAGTCTCGGCTGGATCCATTCCTGCTTTCTGGCAGCGCAGCGTTGACGCTGTTGGAGGAACTCGTGATCTCCGCCTCGATTGCGAGTGGGGCCTGATCGCGTCGCACGAGCATACCGCTTCATGTCGAGCCGCACCTGGCTTCCTCACGAATACTCAGCGGTCCTCCCCACCCCTGCACTTGAATCCAGACACTTTCAACATCCGAACAACGAATCGGAAGCGTGAGAAACCGGGCCCAGTCGTTCGGATTTCGCGCCAGCATTTCACCCTTCGTAGTTTCCGCGACGGACCAAATGCATGAGAGCCCGAATATGCGACACCTTTACACTGCTCTTGATGCCCGAATCACGTTGTGGATGGCGCATTACGGTCCCGATCTCTCACGGGTCGCGTTGGGAACCGTGTTTCTCTGGTTCGGTGTGCTGAAGTTCATCCCCGGCTTGAGCGCGGCCGACGAACTGGCGACCAAAACCATCTCGACGCTCACGATCGGCTGCATTGGCCCGGAAGTTTCTAGACCGATCCTTGCGATTTGGGAAACCCTGATAGGCGTGGGTCTTCTCTACGGTGTGTTCCTTCGGGCCACATTGCTGCTTCTGCTGCTACAAATGCTCGGCACGGTGACCCCTCTATTGCTCTTCCCATCTGAGACCTGGAAGCACTTCCCGTTCGTGCCGACCCTCGAAGGGCAGTATATCGTGAAAAACATCGTGCTGATCGCTGCCGCGATTGTTGTTGGAGCAACGGTCCGTGGGGGCAGGATGATCGCAAGCCCGACGGTCGCGCGGCGTGCGGTCCAGGAGGATGAACAGGAGACGCGCGGCCTGCGGTCGGTCTAAATCACAGGTTGCCATACCGGCTGAAAAGACTTTTCACGAACGACTCGCATTGTGCACGTCTTCGACATCCGCTTCACTACTTTCCGCCTGATCTCGCCATTTCTGGCATGTTAGACTCTCCATCACGAATCGCACACCTCAACAGAAAGAGCCTCGACCATGGCCGATACCGATCACACCAAGACATGGCCCGATCTGGCGGTTGGACTCTACGACCGCCTGACGGGCCGCAACGCCGAAATCACGTACGAGTTCGACAACATGCACATAGATGTTCCGAGCGGCACCGGTGCCGAAGCCCAGCATGCCAGGTGGGTCCTCACGGGCACCATCAAAATCCGCACTAAGGACCTGGGCAATCGCCCAAACTGATAATGGCCGGCCGTCTTTCGGGAACAGTTGACGGTCGGCCATGGTCATGCGATGCGGATGGATCTGAACTCATGGTACAGTTCAATGGATTCGGATCGCTCCTCGCCGCTGCCCGATTGCTGCGAGTGCTTCCGTCAAGCGTATTCTCAGTAGTGGCGAAGATAAACAGTCCTATCCGCGTGCGAATCGGTTCGTGGCCCGCGCTGAAAGTTTTCCCTCGTCCGCGTTTCATCACCCGCCTGTTCGTCCCCGCTTTACGGTCAGCGAGCCGCGCATGACCGAAGAGAAGGTCCGCCCGGAAATCGCGGTAACGGGAAGCACCGGGTACGTCGGAGGTCGGCTGGTGCCCCTGCTTTTGGATGCGGGATTCCGAGTCCGGTGCATCGCCCGAGAGCCCCGGAAGCTGGATGATCGTCATTGGCGCGGTCATCCGAACGTTTCCGTCGTCGCCAGTGATCTGTCAGACTCGGATTCGCTTGCACCACTCCTCGCTGGGTGCGATGCGTCCTTTTACCTCGTCCACTCGATGGAGTCGAGCGGCAAGGACTATGCGGATCGCGATCGGAAGCTGGCGAAGGTCTTCGCGCAAGCCGCCATGCACGCCCACGTCTCCCGGATCGTTTATCTCGGCGGGCTCGGCGAGCTGAGCGCGGGCCTCAGCGAGCATCTCAGCTCGCGCCGCGAGGTGGAAAAAATCCTTGCGTCAACCGGCATTCCCGTGACCGTCTTCAGGGCAGCGATGATCATCGGCTCGGGCTCCGCCTCGTTCGAGATTTTGCGGTACTTGGTCGAGCGGCTACCGATCATGATCACACCATCCTGGGTGAAGACCGAGTCGCAGCCCATTGCGATAGAAGATGTTTTGCACTGGCTGGTCCGGTGCCTCTCGGTTCCAGAGACATCGGGCAAGACCCTGGAAATCGGCGGACCGGATGTGCTCCCGTACCGGGAGCTCATGCGGATCATGGCCGAAGAGCTGGGACTAAGGCGCCGCATCGTCATCCCCCTGCCAGTTCTCACGCCACGGCTCAGCTCGGGTTGGATCAGCCTCGTAACTCCCGTTCCCTACCGCATCGCCCGTCCGCTCGCTGAGGGCCTACGCAACCGCGTCGTGGTGACGAACAACCAAGTGCAGCAGCTTATGCCCCATCAGGCCTTCGGCGCGCGTGAGGCAATCCGACAGGCACTCGCGGGGGTGCGTAGGAACGAAGTCGCCACCAGATGGTCGGTCGCCGGACCGATCCCCGGCGATCCGGACTGGGCCGGCGGCGCGGTTTTCACGGACGAGCGTTCGATCGTGGTGTATGCCGATGCTGAAAGCGTCTTCCAGGCCGTGATCCGTATCGGCGGCGGTAACGGGTGGTATGCCGGCGACATGCTCTGGCGTATTCGCGGCTGGATGGACACGCTGGTCGGAGGTCCGGGCCTCCGTCGCGGTCGGCGCGATACCGACCGCGTCGAGTTCGGAGAAGCGATCGACTTCTGGCGCGTGATCGCACTTCAGCCCAACCGCACGCTCAAGCTGCTCGCCGAGATGAAGCTGCCGGGCATAGCCACGCTCGACTTCTCGCTCGCGCCCGCTGAGGTCGAAGGCGCAACCAAACTCACCATGACGGCCCGATTCAGGTCTAAAGGAATCCTCGGTGTCCTCTACTGGTACTCCGTGCTTCCGCTCCACAACGTGGTATTCGGCGGCATGCTCAAAGGTATAAAACGCCTCGCGGAAACGCGCGGTGGGAGACGACCCGACACGCTCCATTCCGTGGATGCGCCCAAGCCCGGATACGGACGGGCGAGGCTCTGGCTCGGGATTTCGGCCGTGGGAACGATCGTCACGGCGTCGGCGTTGGCGCTGGCCATCGGGCTTCCGGGAACAGCGGCCGAACTCGTGGAACCCTCGCTGACGGGTCAGATTCTTCTTCTCGCGGGGTTCCTTGCGATCTACGCCGCTATGCATGTCCCATTTGATGTGCTGGGCGGGTATCTGCTGCCCCGGCGGTTCGGACGCCCGCATCCCTCCCCCGCGCGTTTCGCGGCCACTCTGCTCCGGGGGATCGGTATGCACACGCTCGTACTGGCAGTGATCGGCCTCTGCATCCTCATGGCCGCGCGTGCATACGGCGTTCCAGGTGCCATCAGCGTAGGAGTTCTCGCGTCACTCGCGCTGCTCTTAGTTCGGGGCACACTCGCGCGGTGCATCGCGTCGCTCCGGTCAACGGTCACCGTGTGCCAGCCCATTGATCTGCGGGGAACAGCTCTGCGTGCCGACTGCATCGCCAGCGATGACCAGGGATTCACAGGCGGAATCGACGGTGTCTTCAGGCCGAGACACGTCATCCTTCCCGAGCGATGGACCACAATCCTTGGCTCAGCGGCCCTCGAAGTGGTGCGCCAGCGACAGCAGTTCGCCGTGCTAACGGGAAGCTGGTTCCGCGGACGGGTGCTGGCCCTCGGCTTCACATGGGCTGGGATCGCCCTGGCCGCGGTTCTCGTCGGTCGCGACGGTATCGGCAGTGCTCAGGGAGTGGTGGAGATGAGTCTGGTGTACACTCTGTGGTCGTTCCTGGGGCTGCTGGTGCTTCCGACGCTCTCGCGGGCTGGAGTCGCCGAGGTTGATGGGGCGGTCCGTCAGTCAGGCATCGACGGACAGTTGCTCGACGAGACCATTCGGAAGCTCGACACGCTCCAGGATGCGGAGCCGGAGCGGCCCACCGCCATTGAGTTGGTCTTTCACCCGATCCCAAGTGTGCAGAGCCGTATCGAAGGACCAAGAAGCCGAAACATCCGGGGCTTCCTCGGCGCTGCACGATCGGCGGTTTACCTCAGCGCGGCGGGTCTTGGCCTGCTGGGACGCGCGGTGCATTGCAACTGCGGGCGTCCAGCGTTATGGGTGTTCCTCCCGTCAGACTGATGCTCACGGGTAAGGCCATTGTCGTTGAGGTGTGGCGATCCAGCCGCACCCCCCAAACATGATTTTCCTTTCTGGCGCGACCATCTGTTCTTCGCGCCCGCGCGTCGAGCAAGCCGGACCCCGCCCCTTGCGCGGCGACAAAACCTGAGAGACTGCGGCGTTGCGGCCGTTCACGCGCAGGCGTCATACTCGCATGGCATCGTGCTCCGAACTCGCGTCCCTTGACTTCCGGCGGGAGACTATTTCCCAGGCAAGGTCGCGGCGAGCGCGGCCTCATCATTCTTGCCCTCGATGTTCACGATGACACCCAGGTCTTCCTGATCGTCATCTTCCGAGGCTTCAACATCGACGAGGCCCGCATCCTTCAGCGCTTTGACAATCGCCTGAACGTGCG
>JBBSBC010000156.1:0-9125 GCA_038251595.1 Phycisphaerales bacterium
GCACAAGAGGCGATTGCCGAAGACGTGGCGGGCAAGCTCGCCAAGTTCATCAACAACGGCAGCACCACCACAGCGGTGAATGTGCCGCAGGTCGATCTTCCGGGGCAGGGCGGGTCGGCCTCGATGGATGCCGAGTCGGCGCACTCGTCCATCGGTGAAGAGCGTCCGGCTCGGCGTCACCGCATTCTGCACTTTCACCACAATGTGCCCGGCGTGCTGAGCAAGATGCACAGCGCTATCGCGGAAATGGGTGCGAACATCGCGGCCGAGTATCTGCAAACCAACGCGGATATCGGGTATGTGGTGCTCGATGTCGATCCGACCGATGCCGAGCGTATCACCGAGAAGCTGCGTTCCATCCCCGAGACGGTGCGTGTGCGCATGTTGTGGTGATGATCGCTCCGGCAGTGGGCAAAGTTCGTGAAGCACCAAGAAGAACAAGGGCGTGCCCGGCATGATGGCCCGACACGCCCTTTGTACATGTTGACTACGTGCGCAGCGGCCGAACGTCAGTTCGGTGAACCGGGCAACGGAGACAGGAGATAGGGGAACTCGGCCGGGAACCGGCTTGCATCGAGGAACGCACCGTCGGTGAAGGCGAGGTTGCCGCTCGGGGCGCAGCTCCCGGCCTGACCGGCGTTGGGAATGGCCGCACCCATCACGGCGCGAAGTGCGATATCGACAACATCATCACCCGGACGACGACCGTTGGGGAAGCCAGCCAGATCGTTTCCGAACACACCGAGCCTGCTCTGTGCAGCCTTGGGAGTTGCGGCGATGGAGGTGTTGAGCCGCAGCATCTCGGAGGGGCGAGCGTTGGCGGGCTTGTTCAGACCGTCAAGACCCGTGAGGAAGATCGCGACAAGGTCGTTGCGCGGCAGGCAGGGCGCGGTGACCGAGGGGAAGAGCGCCTGAAGGATCGCAGGCAGCGTGGGGTTTGTGACGTAGGTGAGGAACTGCCCATCGTTGCGAGGGCGACTGGCGTTGAACTTGTCCTTGTCGGGCAGACCGATGACCAGCTCATTGACCAGCGGCATGCCGAGCCGCGAGACCTGACGCGCTCCGCCATAACCCGATGAACCGGCAAAGCTTCCCCACATCGATGATGGCCCGGATGGGCGTGAGAGCGTGGCCGAGGTCCAGCCGCCGATCACCGTTTCGCTGCCGCTGGTGAGAAACGAGATGGGCACTTCGAGAATGAGTGACGTGATGTTCTTGTCTTCCAGCACATCGCGCTCGCCGCTTTCCGGGCCAAGCGGGTTGGTGTTGACCAGGTCAAACACTTCGCCGAGATTCACCACGAACGGATCTTTGCGCTGACCGACGAACATGCGGCCAGATTGGTTGCTGCTCAAACGGATGTTGTATGTGTGCGCATCGGCGTAGCCGGTGTAATCGGCCATCGTCTTGTTGCCGATGTTGTCGGCGGGCTTGAGGAAAGAGAACTCGCCCGAATTACTTTGATCGCTGACAAAGCCCGCGCTGCGGTTTGGACGAACAACGCGGAGCGAATAGCTCTCGACCACGTTGAGATTGGCGTTGTCGAGCCGACCGGGTCCGATGGGGCCGATGTTGTTGAGCGCAACAGGAACCATCACGCCGCCGATATTCAGCGAAAGACCGCGTGTCGTGTTGACGAAGCGGAACTCAAAGACGATGTCCTCGAGACCGTCACCGTTGTTGTCAATGTTGATCGCGTAGACCGCATCGGGGTTGAGCTTGAAGTAGTTTGGGCCGCCGTACGGATCCTGCAGCGGCAGGTAGTTGGCGACCAGTGTGACAAATCCTTCACGCCCCGGCTCATAGCTGCGGAACATGTAGAAATCGGTCGCATCGATCGTTGGGTTGGTCGCGGTGCCGGGTGCTTCGCGGTGGCTTGAAGCCATCGCACCCGCGGCAAGGGCCAGCGCGGCCGCGCCCGCCAATGCCTGAACTTTGTTGGTCGAACCGAACATACGCATGGTGTGAACTCCTTTTTAGCCGATCAACTCCCGGCATAAACACCGAATCACCGACAACATCATCTATGCCGGGACAACGGCCCCGGCCCAAGACTGGCACTCAGGACGGACAGAACATCCGTCCAGAAGTGGCTTACGAGGGCCGTCGTCTTGCAGATTCCGATGTTGCTGGAAATTGTGCCGATGCCTAATCGAGTAGGGGAGCTTCAGATGATCGGGAATTCACTTGCCATGCACGTGAGCGGTTGCTCTCAGTTCACCCGGCCCACCTGCCGCTCAACCTCTGTCTGAAGCTCGGCAACCCCCGGCTCCTTGTGCGCCAGCTTCAGCCAGTCGAGATGAACCGGCCTCGCCACGCGATTGTTCGCGGCCATTTTCACCAGTGAAACCTTCATGGTCGGCGAGTCATCGAGCTTGATGGCCTCGGCACCAACCTGCTCGGCATCGGCCTCACGACCGGCGAGCAGGAGCGAGGTGTAGAGCACCGTCGCCTTCTGCCGGAACAAGTCCTGATGCGCTTCCTGCACAATCTGCTGCATCGCCTTGTCCACACCCTGAGGAACCATCGCAACCAGGGCGTGATGTCCCTTGAGCTTCATGAGCGGGTTCTTCTCGAGTCGTCCGAGGTCACCAAGACGTCCGCTCGTTTCAAGCAGACGCTCGATGCGGAATCCCACGCGCTCGATCGTCGCAACCCCACCCTCCTGCCCCTTCACACGATCAAACCACGCCAGCGTCTTGTCGGTCTGCTGAAGTTGCTCGTTGAGCACAATCCAGTCGTTCAGATCCTCAAAGGTCTTGTTCTCACCCTGAAGACGCGCTTCCACCTGATCGCGGATCTCCGTGAACGCGATGCGTGCCGGTTTGTGCTGTTCGATCAGGCGCCCGATATCACCGGCAAGAAACGACCCGCGCACGCCGAACATGCTCAGTTCTTCCTTCACGATGTTGTTCCACAGCCAGACATACTCAAGCGTCGCGCTCTCGTATTTCTCGTTCATCACCAGATTGCGGGCGATGTTCATGCGTTCCTGCATGCCGACCTTCTCGCCGCCCTCTTTCGCCTTCTCCACCTTGATGGCAAGGTCCTCGCCGGGGGCCTTGCCCGCCTTGGCATCCTCAAGCCATGAGATAAGTCCTGTGCCGTTCTTATATCCGACCACACGCCCGATCTCTTTGCCCTCGCGATAGAGCAGCGTGGTCGGCATGGCCCGAATATTCAAAGCCTCGGCCAGCTTCGTGTCCTTATCCACATCAAACTCGATCGCCATTCCGTTGTCACCGACCCACTTCACCACCGCCGGATCAACAAACGTCGTCCGGTTCATCGCCTTGCACGGGCCGCACCAGACCGCCGTGGCCTTGACGATCAGCAACTTGCCATTGCTCCTGGTGGCATCGAGCGCATCGGCATAGCTCTTATCCGAAAAAATTGGCGGAAGCGAATGCGCACCAGCGGGAGCGGCCACCGGCGGTCTAATTTTAAGGTCGGACTTAGGATCGGGGTCGGCGACCGCCGCCGAGATCATGAAACCCGCCGCCACGACAGTGATGAACAGTCCGTGCATGATAAGCTTCCTGAAATCGACGCCCCCACCGATTCTCACACTATCGTATTCAGATTCGGGGTCCGACGGTTTCAGCGAATGTCCGCCACGGTGGGTGGATAACTATTACCGAACGCAATGTTTCCAGTGCAGCCAAGTGATAGTCAAATGCTCCGCGACAACTTGTCGTAGGCCGCCTGGACTCCGATGAAGAGCGGTGCTGCGACCTTGCGGCGATGTGCGTGCTTGAAGCGTGGGCGACCTGGTGTGGCCTCGAGCCGGGATGGCGATCAACTCCGTCTCCAACCCCTTCAGTGCTTTATCGCTTGCTCTCGTTGCAGCACACCTCTTGATCCCCCCACATCACCGCTCGACTTGCGTGTCGGTCGGAACGATGCTCGGCAGCGGCTGGGCCGCGGCGGTGGTGATGGTGGCGGGGCGGCGTCCCGGGGAGTTTGTTGGTTCTGGTCGGGTCGGTGTGGTGGGCGCCTTGGCCAGTTCGTCTTCGACGCGCCGCTTGAGTGTTTGCAAGGTCTCATTGCCGCGTGCGCTTACGGCGGTCAGCCAGTCGAGGTGCTGCTGTGCGGGCCTTCCGCAATCGAGCGCGGCCTTCACCATGCACATGACCATCTCGGGGCTGTGGTCAACGGTCATCGCCTCGGTGGCCAAGCGCGTCGCGTCGCGCTCTCGACCAGAGAGCAGCAGACTGGTGTAGTGCTTGGCATGACGTGCGAGAAAGACCTCGCGCGAGACGCGGTAGTTCAACTCGCTTGACTCGCGGCGAACCGCAGACCTGAAGCCCGCAAACTCACGTCGAACAAGCGCGGCCGGATCATCGATCATCACGGCCAGATCGCCGGTGCGACCGTTGCGATCCAGCAGCGGTTCGAGCCACGGGCGGAAGCGCACCAGCACATCCTTGGCGACCGGGTTGACACGGACCTTTTCCCACCAGTCGAGCGTGCGGTCTTCCTGATCGACAATGCGGTTCAGCACGATCCACGCGGCCAGATCGGTCAGTTGCTTGCCGCGAGTCTCGAATGAATCGGCGGTCTGGTCCCGCATGGTTCGGAAGCGATCGCGGGCTGACGCGTGCCGCTTGCACAGGTTGCGGATGTTCTCGCAGATGAAAGGTGCGTTCCCACCCGAGAGCATCGCATCCTGCTTGCGCAGATCGTTCCAGATGGTCTCGAACTTCTTGGTGGCATCATCAAACTTGCCGATCTTCACCAGCTTGTCGGCTTCGAGCGTGGGCTTGATGATGTCGGGCTTCTTGACTGGCGCGCGGGGCGAAGACTGAGCCAGAACCTCGGGCGGCGTGGCCACGCCCGTGCCGACCAGCATAGCTGCGATGCTCAGGATGACCGTCGGATTCCGCACGCACACACTCCGTCGAAGGCTTCGCAAGGCGATTGCTAAGAGCCCGAAAGATCTAAACATCCATAAGTACGGCGATCTGATCCGGGCACATCGCGGCCGCGATTGCCGCGGGTGCATCGTCAAGTTTCATACGCCTGGTGATAAGGCTGGTCACGTCAACACCCGCATCGGTCAACGCGCCGAGCCCATCGGCGATGCTCGCCTCGCGACACCCGAGGATCTGAACTTCGTTCACAATCGCGGGTGTCAGATCAATCCCCTCGGCCCACGGCCCGGCAACATCGTCGGCGTGAGCCTGACCAGGCGGGAAGGGAACACCGGCGGCGGACGACTTGAGCAGCACCACGCCGCGTGGTCGGACAAACTGAAGGGCAAGGCGCAAACCCTTGGCTGATCCGGTGCATTCGACGACCACATCCTGATCCTGGCGTCGTCCGGGTTCTTCGATGGCGCGGCTCTTGATTCCCCATCGCTCGCAAAGGCGGGCTCGGTCGGGCTGGGCGTAGAGCAAGCGGGTGCTCTTGTTCTGCCGCGCCAGCACCTGCGCGGTGATGAGGGCGAGTGATGAATCACCGATCACGGTGATGTAGGACTTGCTGGCGGCCCGCATCATCTGCCCAGCCTGAACCGCACCCGCGGCGAGCAAGCTGAAGACCGCGCGATCGTCATCGATCGAGCTGGGGACTTCGATCAGGTTGGCCAGCGGAATGCTGAAGAGGTCGGCGCAGCAACCATCGCGCGATGAGAGGCCCATCACGCGTCGCGCGCGGCAATGGCTCGGCAGACCTGCGCGGCACATATCGCAGTGCGTACACACGATTGTGGGCGAGCCAACGACACGCTTGTTGAGCAGCGACTTGCGTGCAAGCATCAGCGGCGAAGCGTCGGCGGGGATGTTGATTTTCTTGACGACACCGACAAACTGGTGACCGACGACACCGGCCCACTTGCCACCCGAATCGGCGGGCGACGCGAGCACGCGCATCGGATGAACGAGCGCTTCGCCCGAGCCAAGCACGGGGTCGATCGCGTCGGTCGCGACACGCAGGAACTCACCATCAAAACGGACGGCTCGCACGGGTGAATCCTCGGGTACCCCTTGCAGGGAACAGGCGCGGTTGTGGGATCAGGCTGTGTAGACTGCTTAGCGCACCGAGCGCGATTGCGACGATCAAGAACTCTGATGAACAGATCGACCGGCTGCGCTCAACCCTTCGGATCAAGGGCCCGGCGAATAACGCGGACGACCGCAAGGGCGGTATCAGTCGGGTCAGACGCTACAGGAAGCCACCGATATCGGACACTTCTTCGATGGCCAGCGTGGATCTGAAGATCAAGGTTTGGGTTCGGGCTCATCTGCACCGGCGATCGAGGGCATGCCCGCGGGCTGAGCGGCCTGCTCGTTGGGCGGCGGCCCGCCGATAATCGGGATGTAGTCGGTCCACACCGAATCGCGGTTGAAGGCCGGGTAAAAGTAAGGACGGCGATTGGCGAAGGGTGTCTTGTTGTCTTTGGCCCAGTTCTGCCAAGCCTTGCGATCGTCGCTCAGCGTCTCGTTGCCGGTGAGGGTCTGCAACGATGCAAGGGCGTTCTTTGAGACAACCAACTGATCGTCCGCCAGCGCGGTGATGAGGGCTTCGAGAACTTTGGTCTGGGCGTATTGACCGAGCGAAGAGGCCGCCTCGGCGCGCACATCGGGTTCTGCTTCCTTGTCGATCTTGGTCTGTTCAATCAGCGGGTCGATCGCGATGGGGTTGTGTAGTCGTTGAAGCGACTTAAGGGCTTCGAGCCGGACGGACCTTTCAGCGTCCTTCAACAGCGGAATGACGAGGGCCACATCGTTGGGCGAACCGTGCATGCCAAGACCACGGGCCGCGCTCAGTCGTACACCGGGCGAAGGGTCTTTGACATATTCCCGATACAACGCGAGGTAGGCATCGGCACCGCCGAAGGGCGCATTGGCCAAAATGCTTGTGCCGCGGGCGCGTTTGTCCGGGTCGAAGGGATCGGTTGCCCACGCCGCGGCATCTCTCACGGTCGGTTGCGAGAGGGCAGGCGCGAGGATGCTGTCACTCCTGGCCATCTGGGCGCGCTGCCCCGGGTCGATACACCCGGGGAGCAGGGCGAGCAGGCCGAGCAGGAGAACGGTGGATGTTGCGCGGGGTATGCTGAAGTATGGAGATTGACGCATGAGCACCACTTTATGTCAGTTGATCGGGTCTTGCAGGATCAGCCGATCGCTGAGACATTGGGGGATTGGGCTGTTGCTGATCGGAGCGGGAGGTCTTGGACTGGGCGGGTGTGCCGCCGCAAATCCTTCGACCGAGGGGGGACTTGTTGTCGGTTCGCGGTTTGAAGTTGTTGAAACCAAGGTCGGCGCGAGCGCGGTCCGCGCGGCGGATATCAGCCTCGATGTTGCGGGTCTGTTGCGATACATCACGATCGGGGACGACTCGACGGCACGATTGATTGTTGAACGTGGTTCGACACGGCCCGAGTGGACGGTGACACGCCGCGAAAGCAAGGGCGATGGAGATGAACCCAAACTCGTGAGCGAACAGCGACTCGTGCTTTTGGCGGATGGTTCGGTCGCGATTGCGGAAGAGATCGTGCATGATGAGGGTGTGGAAGTGGTCTTTGAGCCGCCGATGGTGGTGATGCCGACCGAGCTGCGGGAGGGCGGGCCGTTTGTTCAGCAACTGAAGATGACGGTTCATCCGTTGGGCAACCGCAAGCGCACGAAGGCGAGCGGGGAGGTAGAGTCCACCATCGAGTTGGTGGGTGATGAGCAACTTGAAACCGAAGCGGGGCGGCTTGAGACTCGCCATGTGAGGCACATCTTTGTGGCCAAGCTCAAACCCGCCGAGGTGAGCAACACGACGGACCAGTGGTACATGGATCGGATTGGTCGGGTGGCGGAGCGGCGAAGAGAGCAGACAAAGGTGATGGGGATTCAGATTCGATCGAACCAGGAAGACTGGGTGATCGAGCGAATGCCAGGGTAATAGGCCAGGGTGATAGGCCAGAGTAATGGGCCGGAGTAAAGGGCGAGTATTGAGCCGAAGATTCAGAAGATTCGTAGTGGGCTGTTGGGATCGCGCATCGAGGTGGGCGGACCGAGCACTTCAAGCATCGCGATGGCGCGGCGCCAATCCTGCAGGCTGCCCTGGGGAACTGCGACCGCAGTGTTGCGGATCGATGTCGCGCCCGTGCGCAGGGCCTGGGTTGCGAGGATACCTATAGAGGCCAGCGAGTTGGGCGCCATCGACAAGTCATCACTGCGGTTTCGAGCTTCATCCTCAAGCCGGGTCTGCTCACGATCGACCTGATCGCGCTCGGAGCGGCGGCGAGCCTCGGCCGCGCGGGCTACACGGTCGGACTCGCGCTGGGCCTGATCGGCTCGTGAAGGTGTGGGTTGCGCGCGTTGAGGAACTTGCGCGCGTTGAGAAGGTGCCGGGCGGGATGTTCGCTGTGCAGGGGCGGGACGGCTGTCGGTCTTCTGCATCGCCGGGCGCGAAAGCTGGGCTGGCGTGTTGGCGCTTGGCGTACCTGCGGCCCGGCGAGACATTTCTTCGAGTTCGCGCCGCCGCCGCGAGGCGAGTTCCTGCAGCTTTCGGCGGGCATCATCGTGAACAGTGGGTGAACCGATGCTTGTTTGCTGGGGAGGGGCCGCGCTGAGCGATCGCGGTGCCATGGTTGGTGCGGGAGGGGGAGCAAACTCAGAACCCTGGGTGCGACCGGTACGCAGCATCTCTTCAGTTTGGCGCTGAATGGTGGTGTTGACCGTCTGCTTGGCCTGATGGGCCTTGAACTGTCGATAGGCCCAGCTGATGGCTGAGAGCATGATGAACAGGACAAAGATGATGACCTTGATGTATTGATACTGATTGTTCATGGGCGTGTGATGGTACGTTGGTGCGGAAGTCGGGAAGTGCTTGCGAGAGTGAAGCGGGCCTGCGCCACTGATAAGTGTACGGTAAACGATAGGAAATGCAAGGATATTGTTTGGATAATGCTAAGTCGTTGTGAGGGCAAGGGTTCGAGACGACTTCCATCATCGGCGATACACGGCGAATCGCGAGCGGTGGGCAAACCGACTATCCTCGGGCTGGTTCAGGTGATCGATAAAGGACTTTTGTTTCCAATGACTATGCCATCATCAATGACTGTTGCCGTCACCGGTGCCACAGGGTTTGTGGGTCGGTACATCGTGCGCGAGTTGGTCGGACGTGGACAC
>JBBSBC010000157.1:0-8989 GCA_038251595.1 Phycisphaerales bacterium
CGGCTGTCGTCCACGCGCGCGGATGATGATGCCGGACGACAAGGCCGATACGTTGGTTATAGCGGACCTCACGCCAGATTGATCGCGACGCCATTCAGATTTAGGTCGAATGAGAGCCAAGGGCATTAACCGGCCAGGCAAGTCTGGTCGGTTAATGCGAACTCCTTGGGTCCCGGATTGCCCAGAGGGCTATGTGTTCGATGTGCAGGGCTATCGATCCGCCGCGCCTCCGTGGTTTGACGGGCTCTTCGAGCGATTGGAACCAGAGCGCGTTCAGGCGCTCGGCCTGCCCAGGATGTGTCACCAAGAGGCCAAGGAATTCGCCCTCCCGTTGTCCCGGGTAGATGCATCGTTTCGATGGCTAAACCCGTGTGAAGACACGGGTGCGCGCGGCCTCACGAGGCGACCGGGCACGATTCTTGTGTGCTTCTTATGAATCCGCGATGTGGAATCGGAAGTGTTTGAAAGTATCAACGCTCGAGCGAGAGCTTGTGGACGACAACATCGCCTCGGCGCGGTGCGCCTGAGACCTGGATGCCGAGATTGCGGATGGCTTGCATGTCGATGCGGCCAGCACCGTTTTGATTGCCAAAGAACTGCTGCTTCAGCAGGCTTGAGATTGGGATCCGATAGGCTTCTTGTTTTCCCTCGCCGAAGACTGGGGGTGAGATGAACGCCTCGCCATCGTCGCCTGCTCGTGCATCAAACTGAGAGTTTGATGAGACCGCTGATCCGGCCTCGGCGAGAACGATGTTGAGTTGAACACCTTGGGGTGCATCGGCGACCATGACGATGTGGGAGTAGCCATCAATATCGGTTGCGAACGTCGGACTGTTCGTCAGCGCGCTGAGCTTCGGACCAAAGAGGTTGATTCCCGCGCCGTACTGTGCCCCCGCATCATAAATCAGGACGAGGTGCTCACCATTGCGATTCCATGTGAGCTTTGAGTCTGGCGCGCCCCAGATCTCGGGCTCGTGGGTCCACTCGCCGAGCAGATCAAGCTTTGCAGCGCGGCCCGGATGCTGGCCGGGTGAATAGGTCACGACCTTGGGTGTGGGCAGCTGCGTGGGCATGACCCGCGTGGTCTTTGCGTGCAGTTCCATGGCACGCGCGTTGGTTGACTTCATCGCGCTCAACAACTCAGCATATGGCGTGTTGTGGATATCGACCACACCGTAGTTTGAGTCTTCACCATCGAAGCGGCCTTGCGGCGATTGATCGGCAAACTCAAACCAGTGCGAGCCGATCACGTAGGGAACGGTTGCGATATCGGAAACCATCGAGGAATACGCCGCGGCGCGATCGGCTTGAGACTCGACCACTGGTCCTGCACCGCGCGAGTTCGGGTTGCGGCTGTTGTTCTGCTTGGCACGCCAGGAGTATTCGGTGTGCATCAGTGGTTTGCCGCCGAGGAGCCAGAAGCGGGTGAGGTTGTTCACATCAACCTTGGGCTCGGTTCTGTAGCTGTTGACCGACATCACATCGCAGGTCCTGCCGCAGGCGCGGATGACCGGGTCTGGTGCATTGCCGGGGATTCTCGTACCGAGAATGAGGACGTTGGGAAGTTCGGCCCGCACGATGCGGGTTGAAACTTCATAGAACCTGTTGGCCAGCATGGCGGTGAACTGATCGCGGTCGCTGTGTGCGGCGGCGGTTGTGCAGCGCATCATGTATTCTGTGTTGAGGTCCTGCCAGGAAGCAACCGGGCGTCCGTAGGCATTGGCGAGATGTGCAATGTCCGGATGGCGTGACTTCAGAAAGTCGATTGCGCCCATGCGACGCACATCGGTCGAGGGGAGTTCGAGCGCCTGCTCGAGCAGGGTGTAGGTCGGTATGTCATCCCACCCGGACTTGCCATACCACGGCATCTCGTTATCGAGGAAGACTCCGAGCAGACCCTTGCGATTCGGGAGCTTATCGAGTGCGACCTTTACGTTTCTGAGTACGAACTCCTCGAAGTCGGGTCGAAGCGGGGTGAGGCACCGAGTTCCCTCGTGTTCGACAACGTAGAGCACGGGGGTTGTGTGCAGGGTCTCATCGGCTTGGATCGCGGTTGAGCTCCATGCGCCGATCGTGTTGAACCCGCTGTCGAGCAAGAGCTGTTTGGCGAACGTTGCCCATGCGCCGAGATCACCTTTGAACTCAGTGGGCACCGGGTTGTAGAAGTCTGTTTCGGGTCGCGGTTGAAAGGGCTCGGAACTGATGTTATTGATGCCGAGCGAGTAGAAACGCGTGCCGTTGGGGGACTGGAACCACCAGACACCGGCTTCATCCTTGACGACCGAGTATCGCGATGGCGGAGCATCGGTGTCGATGGGGTTGATGGGACCAGGGTGCGTTGAGTCAGCGCGTGATGTTCCCACGAAGGCTGAGAGCATGGCGAATGAACATGCGACAAGTGTGCGGTTCATGGTGATCCTTGAATCAGCAGTGCGAGGTCGAAACGGGTGATGAAGATCGGTAGTGAGGCGGGCACACCGATCAGCCGGTACAACCCGCAAAGTAAGAAGCAAGAAAATCGAAGATGTCCTGCACGGTGATGCCAGCCACGCCATTGAAATCGCCGCGAGGATTGGAGGAGAAGTAGGCCGCAAGGAAGTCGAAAATATCTTGGACGGAAAGTCCGCCACTGCCGTTGTAATCGGCGGCGCACGTCTGGATCGGGCCGGGGGTTGAGTAGGAGAAGGTTACATCATCCATATAAGCGGTACCGCCGGCGGCGCCGGTCTGCACATAGATGATGGCAACCCGTGCTCTGGCAGTGCTGGCCGGCGCGATTGCCTGCACCGATGAGGGGACAAAGGTATCCGTGGGTGAGGTGTTTGAGAGGGCCATGACGGCATCGACACCGACCTGCTGGCCCGCGCTGTTGTACCACTCGATCTTCAGATCGACATAGTTGCCCGACACAAGACGACTGGCGGATATGTGCTGACCGAAAGCGGTCGCGGTCCACGCTTGTCCGGGCGAAGCGGGAAGATCCTGGAAGATTCCGCTGTAGTAAGGACCGGACCCGGCAATGCCGTTCAGCTGCGCGCTCTTGGTGCCGGAGTTCGGAGCGGTGGTTGATTGCTGTGCGTTGCCGAATGAGACCCACGAGGCTGGCGTGTTGCCGGTGCCGAGTGTCTCAAAGCCCGGGTTGAGCAGCGCGGCATCGCGCATGTACACGCGGACCCAATCGACCAACATGCTTTGCGGGAAGACCGTTGCCGGTGTTGGATTGCCGGGAAGATTTCCTCCAACCGCCAGATTCAGCAGGACGTGCATAGGCACTTGCGGAACATTGGCGGTGGTCGAGAAGCGAACAACATCATCAACGATCCAGTCGATTCGTGATCCGGACCACTCGACGGCATAGCGGTGGTACTCGGTTGTGTAGTTGGGACCGGTGTAAGTAATGCCGTGCGACATTACGTTTGACACTGTGCCCCAGTGATGGGTGAAGTATAAGGTATTTGGGAGGTTGCCGATCATCTCCACGATGTCGATTTCGGGCGGCCAGGCCAGGGGTTCAGGCAGAAGCCAGAACGCGGGCCAAATGCCCTGGCCGATCGGCATCTTGATGCGTGCCTCAAAGCGGCCGTACTGCTGGCTGAAATGCCCGGATGTGTTCAGCCGTGCGGAAACATAGTTGCGGCCGTTGTAGTTTCGGCGTTCAGCCTTGATATCCAAGATGCCATCAGAAACGGTGGCTTGCTGAAGAAGATAAAACTCAAGCTCGTTGTTGTATGGCCACGCGACATTCTCCGCGTTCCAGTTGTTGGGGCTGTATGTTGTGCCGGGAAACTCATCGGCCCAGACCAGACGCCAACCGGGAAGTTCGGGCGACTGGGCGAGCGCGCCGGCGGCGCATCCGAGAAGAACTGAGACTGTGATAATCTGCGCGCTTATAGAACATCGTGGATTGCTCACTCTAGATCTCCGTTTCGTGAGGATTGAGGTACAGGTGTATTCAACCGGACTACGGGTCTGAGCGACGTGCGTGCCTGATCGACAGCCAGCGATTGTCCGTTCGAGGCGATCACGGACTTGTACCAGATCGCTGAATCTTTCAGTGTGCGTTTCTGCGTTGTGTAATCGATGTGCGTCATGCCGAATCGCTCTTTGTACCCCTCGGCCCACTCGAAGTTGTCCATGATCGACCAATGGAAGTATCCGGAGACTTTCACGCCATCGTGAATCGCTCTTCCGAGTTCGAGGAGGTAACGACGAGTGAAGTCAATTCGCTGCGGGTCCTGCACGCGCCCGTCCAAATCGATGAAATCGACATTGGACATTCCGTTCTCAGTGACGGCGATTGGAAGCTTGTACCGCTCACTGAGCAGACGCGGACCCCAATAGAGCGACTCGGGCAGAATCAACCAGCGGAAGGTGGTGATGGGCGCGCCGGGTGGCGCGGGAACATTGACAGGCTCACCCTCCGCGCCCGCACGCACAACGCCGCCGCTATAGATGTTCGCTCCGTAGAAATCGAGCGGTTGCCTGATCGTCTCCATGTCGCCCGGCTCGGGTCTTGGCGCATCGTTACCGTACAACTGCAAGCCATCTTCCGGATAGGTCCCCAGGCAAACCGGATCGCCAAACCATGCGTTGTTCCAGAAGTCACGTCGTTGCACCGAGAACATCGCGATGCGTGCGGCCTCAATATCCGCCGCAGAGTTGGTTGCCGGACAGACGACGTGACCGACCGGCGCCCAACCGATGGTGAGCGGTTGCCGGGCGTGAGCGCGCATCGCCTGCACGCTGCGGCCATGGGCAAGCAACGTGTTGTGAACGGCGAGCAGGCATTCTCTTGTGGTCAGCTTTAGGCCCGGCGCGTGCTTGGCTTCGGCGTGCCCGAGACTGATGTACACCTGCGGCTCGTTGATGGTCATCCAATGCGAGACACGATCCGAAAGCCGATCGACTATCAACGCGGCGTACTCGGCAAACCACGCTGCGATGTCGCGGTTGAGCCAACCGCCGCGGCAGAAGAGTGCCTCTGGCATATCCCAGTGAAAGAGCGTGACCCAAGGCTCGATGCCCGCTTCCAACAGCGCGTCGATCAGGCGATCGTAGAACGCCAGCCCTTGTTCATTGATCCTTCCCACGCCATCTGGCAGAACGCGTGGCCAGGAAATGGAGAGTCGATACGCCCGCAGGCCGAGTGAGCGCATGAGCGCCACATCCTCGGAGTAGCGCCGATAATGATCGCACGCAATCTGCGCGGTCTGAGCTTCATGCACCGCGCCGGGACGTTTGCAGAACTCATCCCAGATCGAGGGACCGCGCCCATCGGAGGGGGTGCCTCCTTCGATCTGATACGCGCTCGACGCAGCGCCCCATGCGAAGCCCTTCGGAAACATCATGCCCTTACTCCTGCGCGGTCACTCCTTGACCGCGCCGCTGGTGAGACCAGAAATGAAGTCTTTCTGAAGAAAGAGAAACAGGATGAGCACCGGACCGACCGAGAGCAGCGTGCTTGCGATCTGAAGTCCGTAATCCTGGTAATAGACACCCTTGAGCCGTGCCACGGCGACCGAGAGCGGAAACTTACCGGCCGACTGAAGTACGATCTGCGGATTAATGAAGTTGTTCCACACACCGAGGAACGTGATCAGCATGAACGCGCTGACCATTGGGCGCAGAAGAGGCATGGCGATGGCGGAAAAGATCTTCAACTCACCGCACCCATCAATCCGTGCCGCTTCCAAAAGTTCGTTGGGCACCGATCCTTGCGAGGCTTGTCGAAAGAGGTAGACACCGAATGCTGGTGCAAGCGCGGGAACGATCAACCCCGCGAAAGTGTCGAGCATGTTCAGGCGGAACAGCAGTTGATACCCCGGTGCGAGAACAAGTGTTGGTGGAATGATGACGGCGGCGAGAACCACACCCACGATGATTCCCCGACCACGCATATTGTATTTCGCGAGCGCATATCCGGCCATTGCACAGACGATGGTTGCAAGCAGCGCCGTCACCGAGGAGAGAAAGATCGAGTTCAACCCCGCCCGAAGAACATCGGTCTGGGCAAACAGGTTTCTGAAGTTGTCAAGTGTCAATCGTGACCACGCGATGCCCAGAAAGCCATTGCCTCGCGGCAGAAACGTTGACCCGAAGAAATCCTGATTCTGCTTGAAGGCTCCGCAGATGAGCCAGATGAATGGTACGAGCATCACCGCGGCGGTGGCATAAAGCACGATGTACGTCAAGGGAGACGTTCGTGAATGTGGAGATTGTCTCATGCTGCTCAAGCGCGTGCCCTCCTGCTTGAGTCGCTTGCAAGCCGACGTTGTATCAGGGCAAACCCGATCAGGATCACCGCGAGAAGCCAGCCGATGGCGCTGGCGTAGCCGAGGTCTCCCTGATCGAAGCCCATCTGGTAGAGATACATCACCACGGTGAGCCCGCGGTTGTCTGGCCCGGCGGTGCCGTTGAGAAGAACGTACGGCAACTCAAAGACCTGAAAGCTGCCGACGATCGAAAGCAGGATGACAAAGGTCGCCACCGATCGGATCTGCGGCACCACAATGTGCAGAAAGCGATCCCACGATCCGGCACCATCGATCGTCGCGGCCTCAAGAAGTTCCTGGCGGACATTCTGCAGCGCGCTGAGAAAGTACACCATGTTGATTCCGACATACTGCCAGAGCGATGCGATGATGAGCGAAGGTATGACAAAGTTCTGTAGCCAGGGAAAGTCAAGATCCCAGCCCATGATCGAGTGCAGGCTCTGATTGATCAGACCGGTACGCTTTTCAAACATCACGCCGAAAATCATGCCGACAAAGACCACGCCCACAAGCACGGGCGCAAAGAAGACGGCACGCAGAAATCCACGACCGCGCAACCCCGGTCGGTTCAGCAGCATGGCGAGGAGCAGTGCGAGTGGAAGCTGTATGAACACTCCCCCTGCGGTGTAAAGCAGCGTGTTGCGAACGGCCTTCCAGAAGAGCGGATCGGCAATGGCGTTCTGATAGTTTGCTGTTCCGACAAAGGTGGTGTGAGCCGGGCCAAAGGTCTGTTGAAGCGAGAGAATGGCCGACTGCACGATCGGATAGGCAAAGAAGACCACGAACACACCGATGAATGGCGAGAGCAAGATCCACGGAGCGCTGCGCATCCCCACCAGCGGAGCTCTCATGATCCAAGGCCCTCCGAGTTGAGAGGCTCGGGCTGCGTCTGCTTGAGGAAAACGTTGCGATTAATCTGTGTCTGCACCTGCGACTCGGCTTCTTTCAAGAGCAACATGGCGCGCTCTTCGAGCTCTTCAGGCCGGTATCGACGCGAGCTTTCTGCATAGGCCGCGAGAGAGAGTGCCGCGGTCTGAACCCGCAGCTTGGCAAGTGTGTTGTAGGGCGAACTGGTGCGAGCGGGCACATCGGGCGCGAGGTTCAGATAGTCGCGACCTTTGCTCTGATTAGCAAAGTAAGGATCGGGCTGATCAAAGACCGGATCGCTCCAGAACGTGCGGATCGGTGTGACAATGTCGGCCGTGCTGTAAAGACTGCGTGCCAACTCGGGTGAGATGTAGAGTTGCTTGGCGATCTTCCAGAGTTCATCCTGATTCGTCGAAGCACGCGAGATGCCGAGCATTGTGCCTCCCCAGACGCTCGTGCGCCGTCCGCCGCGTTCCCACGCAGGCAGCGGCATCAGCTTGACCTTCCCGGCCAGGCTCGGAATTTCATTCTTCCAGATGTTGCACATCCAGTCGGGCATGAACGCGGCGAGCACATACCCATCGGACTTCAACTGATTGCCACTCGCGGTAAAGTCGGGTGCATCGGCGGCGATCCGACCTGGACCATGGCACCACGAAACAATCGTCGAGATGACGCGGGCGTTGATCGGTGTGGCGATACATACACGATCGTCCTCACCAAAGAAACCTCCTCCGGCCTGGAGCAGAAGCAGTTCGAGCAGGTCATCCTTATCCGCCCAGAGGTTGAGAAGGTACCTTTTGCGTGTGCCATCGGTGTTGACATCCTTCATCAACGGAGCGAACACACGAACGAAGTCATCCCAGGTTTCGATGGTGGTGACATCGATTCCCGCCGCTTCAACGATGTCCGCTCGATAACCGAGCATGACCGGGTGCACATCGTGCGGCAGACCGAAGATACGTCCCCGTGATGACCACGGGCCGAAGGATGGGGCATTGATGGTGTCGAGCAGCCCTTCAGACTTCAGGCGAACGGTGAGATCAACGAATCCGACGCTTTCGAGTGGACCTACAAATGCTCGCGCCGCGACCCGACGCTCGGCTTCGATGAGATCCGCCGTTGGCGATTCGGCAAGAAAGCCCTGCAACATCCGCCGCTCGAGCGCGGGCATGCTCATGAGCGTGATCTGCGGGCGTGACTGGGCAGGCCAGTTGGCGATCAGTGGGTCGTAGAGCTGCTTGTGCAGACGCGCGAAAGTCCACATCTGCACGCCCGTGGGTGGGCGCACCGGAAAGCTCGCAACGACGATTGACGAGACCGCCGCAAGTATCGCAATGGCCGCCACCCCGATCGACACACCGCTGGAAACGGAGGATGCCGACCTGCGTTGATGATGGGTGCTCGCACTGGTGCGCTGGAAATAGGCCATGGAACGACTCGAATGCCCGGAACTGTGGCCGTCTTTACGTGTTGGTGGACGAGGAGAGAGATTAAGATCAAAATACCCTGTGTGCCATTTGGCAGACAGGCAAGTCGGCACAGTAATCGGGCACGCATCCACGCATCTATGCGACCATGCCTTTAACACGTCGCGATCACGGAGTGATGATCATTGTGGTTCCATGGTGAAATCCAACGATGACCAAAGGACCGCCTTGGTGCTCTTGCCGGTTGTCTTGTTCACGAGTCTCTCGAAGGAATATTGCGCCACATGTCCGTCGGCAAATCCGATGTTTGTTGAACCACGCAGCGCGTTCAGATCGCTGATGCGCTTCGGGTGGCGATAGTAGGGAAGATAAGATTTCGGGAACGAACCACCGCTCTCCGGAGCTTGCGCGACGAAGTTC
>JBBSBC010000158.1:0-8963 GCA_038251595.1 Phycisphaerales bacterium
GTCGGTCTTGATGACTCGACACTGATCGGTGGACCGCCGATCATGGTCGAGGGGAAGCTCGAAGACCTGCGGCGTGCCGACAGCGTCATCGTCGATGAAGTCGGTGCGAAGGGAAAGCTCGCCCGTCCCGCGCCCATTGATCCCGTGACAAACACGCCAATCGGAAAGCCCATCCCGCTCAAGGTCGGTGACTATCTTGAACTCAACGACCACCGCGCGGTTGTCGCGGGAATCTGCCGCGTTTCCAGAACCTTCCAGAGTCAGCCGGTCGTCTACACCACCTACTCCCGTGCCGTCACATTCGCGCCCCGCGAGCGCAAACTGCTCAGCTTTGTCGTCGCGGGTGTCGAACCAGGACAGGACATCAAGGAAGTCTGCGCTCGCATCACAAAGGCCACCGGCCTGGCCGCCTACACAGGCGAAGAACTCAAACGCATGACGGTCATCTACTTCATGAAGTACACCGGTATCCCGATCAACTTCGGCATCTCGGTCATCCTCGGCTTTCTCGTGGGTACCGCCATCGCCGGACAGACGTTCTACAACTTCACGCTCGACAACATCAAGCAGTTCGGCGCACTCAAGGCCATGGGTGCCGGCAACTGGCGGTTGCTCCGCATGATTGTTCTGCAAGCGGTTCTGGTCGGGCTTATCGGCTATGGGCTCGGCGTGGGAATGGCTTCAACCTTCTCGCTCCTGCCCAAAGGCGAGCTCGCCTTCCGCCTGCTCTGGCAGGGGCTTGTGGTCACCGGCGTCGCGATCACGGTGATCTGCATCCTGGCATCGCTCGTCAGCATCCAGAAGGTCATGCGGCTTGAGCCTGCGATCGTCTTTAAGGGCTGACTTGTGAAGTTCATCACGACGGCGAATCCACACGGCTTGATAAGCGAACAGTGGTAGCTACACTAACACCGTTAACCAACTGACCATCGTTATGCCCATCAAGCGCCCAACCCCACGGATAGACCGCCGCGGCCGAGAACAGGCCCTCGTACGCGAGAAGATCCTCGCCGCCGCCCGTGAACTGTTCATCCGGGACGGATTTGAGGCCGTATCCATGCGAAAGATCGCGCAGGCTATCGAATACACCCCACCAGCCATCTACACACACTTCGCCGACAAGGCAACGCTCATGCGCGAGCTTTGCTTTCAGGATTACGGAGCCCTTGCCGCTCGCTTTCTCCGCCTCTCCAAGGTTGCTGATCCCGTCGAGCGCGTTCTCAAGGCCGGGCTCACCTACATCCGCTTCGCGATCGATCACCCAAACCATTACCGCCTGATGTTCATGACTCCGCCTCCGCAGGGTTTCGAGTTCCAGGCCGAGGATCTTGCAAGGATGAGCGACCCCGAGCAGGACGGCTACGCCTTTCTGACGCACTCGATTCAAGACGCCATTACGCTCGGACGCTTCCGCCCCGAGTATCACGATGCGGAGTTGATCGGGCAGATGCTCTGGGCAGGTGTCCACGGACTCGCTTCGCTTCAGATCACCCACAAGCACGATCCATGCGTGAAATGGCGCAGTGTCGAGAAACTCTCGCGAGGCATCTGCGAATCCATGCTCCGCGGCATGCTCGCCGACCCAACCGAGCTCGACCGCGCCGAAGGGAAGGCACGGCGATGAACATGGTGGCCCTTCGCATGTTGACTGGTGATCGACTGAAGTACCTCGGTCTGGTCTTCGGCCTCGCGTTCGCAACCATGCTCATCACCCAGCAGGCATCAATCCTTGTCGGAATGATGCGCCAGACACAGACGTTCATTGAAGAGACCGCCGCATCCGGCGGCGCTGATCTCTGGGTGATGGACCCTCAGGTCTACTTCAGTGAAGACGCAAAACCTTTGCAGGATACCGCGCTCTTTAGGGTCCGCGGCATCGAAGGTGTCGAGTGGGCCGTGCCGCTCTACAAAGGGTGGCTCAAGGGTCGGCTACCCGATGGCACGTTGTTGACACTGATCGTCGTCGGTGTAGACGATGCAACTTTGATCGGCGCACCATTAAACATGATCGAGGGACGTGTCGAAGATATCCGGCGAGATCGCGCCGTCTTCGTCGATGCCAAGGATGCCGGCACAAAGCTTCTCATGACGCGCGACAAAAATGCTTCGCCACGAGCGATCAAGGTCGGCGATGCGCTCACAGTCAACGACTTTGAAGCAATCGTGACCGGCACACACCGGGGAAGCCCTTCGTTCTTCTGGGATCCGGTCCTCTACACAACATACACACGCGCATTGCAGATGGCCCCACCCGAGCGCCGCCTCATGAACTTTGTTTTGGCCAAGGTCAAGCCCGGCGTCGATGCAAACGCCGTGATCGCCCGGATCGAAGCGGCAACCGGGCTGACCGCGCGTACCAACTCAGAGTTCATGTCTGTTACCGCGGGGTACATCCTTGAAAAGACCGGAATCCTCATCAACTTCGGCCTCGCCGTCGGCCTCGGGTTTGTCATTGGCATGCTTATCGCGGGCCAAACTCTCTACAACTTCACGCTCGACAACCTCCGCCACTTCGCCGTCCTCAAAGCCATGGGTGCAGGAAACAGTCGCCTCATAAGAATGATGCTCGTCCAGATCAGCGCCGTCGGCATTCTTGGTTACGGTCTCGGCCTCGGCGCGGCGAGTTTCCTCGGTTGGATCATCGTCACAACCGATCTCGCTTTCTTGATGACCTGGCACATCCCGGTCTTCGCCGCCGTCGCCCTCGCACTAATCCTCATCATCGCCGGATCACTCAGCATGGTCAAGGTGCTCAGGTTGGAGCCCGCGATCGTGTTCAAGACCTGATCAAACATCCGGATGTGACACCAGCAGCATCGTGCTTAATATGCCAAACACGAAACCCGACATGATCCAAAGCAGCGCAGAACTTGCGATCCACTGCAAGGGTGTCGTCAAGACCTACTCGGCGGGTGGCAACACAGTCGTCGCGCTCGGCGGCGTCGATCTCGATGTCCGCCTCGGCGAACTGATGATGCTCGTCGGCCCCTCCGGCTGCGGCAAGACCACCCTCATCTCCGTGATCGCGGGCATCCTCGATCGTGATGCCGGCGATTGCGTCGTCTTCGGCCAGGACTTTGACCGCATGTCCACCGGACAGCGAACACGCTTTCGCGGCGAGAACGTCGGCTTTGTCTTCCAATCCTTCAACCTGCTTCCCTCGCTCACGGCCGCGCAGAACGTCTCAGTCCCGCTCCTCATCAACGGAATCCCCGGCGCGCAGGCCCTTAGGCAGGCCAAGGAAATGCTCTCGCGCGTCGGGCTTGGTGAACGATCCGAATCGCTGCCGCGTCAACTCTCCGGTGGTCAGCAGCAGCGTGTGGCGATCGCCCGCGCGCTCGTCCACAAGCCGCGGCTGATCGTCTGCGATGAGCCCACCAGCGCCCTCGACCATGAGACCGGCCACATCATCATGCGCTTGCTCAAGAACGTGGCGCTCGACGAGAAGCGTGCCCTCGTGATCGTGACGCACGATGCACGAATCTTCGGATTCGCCGACCGCATCGCAAAGATGGATGACGGTCACATCACCGAAATCTCGCGACCCGGCGAGGCGCTTCTGGTATGACTTTCATTCAACAATCAAACTACCTGTCCGACGATTCGCACACCACGTTGTTGGAGAAGCAATCATGCTGCTGAAGTTCCTGCTCCCCTTGCTCGCTATCGCTGGCGTGTGCATGGCCGTCTACACCGTGATGGCCGACAACAAGCCCAAGCCCTCCGCTGCCCCGGTCGTCCAACCCGCGGGTGCGCCGTTCGCAACCTACGTCGCGGGCGCGGGGCTCGTCGAAGCCAGCACCGAGAACATCTCAATCGGCACCCACGAAAGCGGCATCGTGCAATCTGTGTACGTCAAGGCCAGCGACCGCGTGAAAGCCGGTGATCCCCTCTTCACCATTGACGATCGGACCGTTCGCGCCGAGCTCGTTGTCCGAATGTCCGCGCTCGCCTCGGCAGAGGCCGAGTTGCAGAAGCTGAAGTCGCAGCCGCGCCCCGAAGACCTTCCTCCCGCCGAGTCCCGCGTTGCCGCGCAGAAGGCCATCCTCGAAGATCTCGAAGCCCAACTCGCCATGTGGGAACGTGCCGATCGCGCGGCCATCGCATCCGAAGATCTCAGCAAGCGGCGCTTCGCGGTCATCTCCGAACGCGCCCGTCTCTCCGAAGCGCAGTCCGATCTGGACCGTCTCAAAGCCGGTGCTTGGGAGCAGGACCTCCTTATCGCGCGTGCACAGATCGACTCGACACAGTCACAGCTCGAGGCCGCGCAGGTCGAGGTCGATCGTCACACCGTCAAGTCACCCGTTGATGCCGAGATCCTCAAGGTCAACGTGCGCATGGGCGAGTTTGCCCAGGCCGGTTCAGGCGGTAATGGCGGCAACTCCGATCCGCTGATCACGCTCGGCGACACCGACACACTGCACGTCCGCGTCGATGTCGATGAGAACGATGCATGGAGAGTCAAGTCGGGTTCCAACGCCAAAGCGTTTGTTCGTGGAAATCCGGAGTTGAATACGCCGCTGAAGTTCGTACGCTTCGAGCCGTACGTGATCCCGAAAAAGTCGCTGACCGGCGCAAGCACCGAACGCGTCGATACCCGAGTCCTCCAGATCATCTTCAGCTTTGAGAAGAAGAGCCTTCCGGTCTTCGTCGGACAGCAGATGGATGTCTTTATCGATACCGCAACGGCAGCATCGTCAAGCACGAACGGTTGAGAGCGGTGACGACCTTTCCGATTCGTCGAACGACACAGTACGAAATGTTCCGTGGCAAAGTGGGCGGGCGGGTGAGGGAGTCTGATCTTGAACTTGAGGTACATCCGAACTGGCGCGCGTGCTCCAGTGATCATCATGCTGGTTGCCGGGGCTACGCTTGGCCTTGCCGGTTGCACAGTCGGCCCAGACTACAAATCTCCAGATATCGATACTCCCGCGGCGTTCAGCCAGCAGGCCGCCGCACCGGAAGGATCGGGCGATTCCAAACCCATTACGATCGCATGGTGGTCAACCTTCAATGATCCCATCCTGACCTCGCTGGTTGAACGGTCGATCGCCGCCAACCTCGATCTGCGTATCGCGGCCTCGCGCATCACGCAAGCCCGCGCACAACGTCGCATTGCCGCGAGCGCGGGGCTGCCGCGTGTCGGCAGTTCCGGCGCATACTCGCGCTCGCGCGACAGCGAGAATACCCGCAACGGCCGATTTGTTGAAGAGAGCAGTTCCGGGTCCGACAACTACCGGATCGGCCTCGATGCAAGCTGGGAACTCGACATCTTCGGCGGCATCAAACGCAGCATCGAGGCCGCCGAGGCCGAAGTTCAGACCTTCGAGGAAGCGCGTCGCGATGTGCTGGTCATGATCGTTGCCGAGGTCGCCAACAACTACGTCCTCCTACGCGGAACCCAGCGCCAGATCGAAGTCACCAGAGAGAATATCCGTGTTCAGGATGAGACCCTCAAACTCTCTCGATCACGCTTCGAGGCTGGCCTCACCAGCGAGCTCGATGTCGCACAGGCCACCGCTCAGCTCGCAACAACAAGGGCCGAACTCCCAACTCTGGAAGCGGATGCTCGACAAGCCATTCACAGCATCGGTGTGCTTATCGGCCAGGCGCCCGGTACCCAGTTGGAATCGCTCCTCGTTCCCGCGCCCATCCCTCAACCCGAAGGTCCCGCTTTTACAAGCGGCGGTGCTCCATACACGATTCCCGTCGGTCTCCCCTCCGAACTTCTCCGTCGTCGTCCCGATGTTCGCCGGGCCGAGCGACAGATCGCCGCGGCCTCCGCACGCATCGGCGTCGCAACTTCCGACCTCTACCCCAAGTTCTCCCTCACCGGTGATCTTGGCCTGAGCGCGGGACAGTTTGGCTCGCTCTTTCAGGGCAACAGCCGCTTCTGGTCCATCGGGCCCGGCGTCTCGTGGCCCATTTTCCGCGGCGGAGAGATCAGGTCAAACATTGCGCTGCAGGAAGCCCTCACCGATGAGGCCATCGCCAACTACGAGCGAACAGTCCTTGGTGCTTTGCAGGATGTAGAAGATGCACTCGTCGATTTCGATCGTGAGCAAGTGCGCCGAGCCTTGCTCTCAAACGCGGTCGATGCGAACAAGCGCGCTGTTGAACTTTCCAATCAACTTTATCGCTCAGGCCTGACCGACTTCCAGCGCGTGCTCGACTCGCAGCGCAGTCTGTTTCTCTCACAGGCCAGCCTGGCCATCAGCGAGCAGCGCGTCTCGCAGGCCCTGGTTCGCGTGTACAAGTCGCTCGGCGGCGGTTGGGAAGAACCGGCCCAACCATAAATTGGCATGAGATTGCAACAGGTCGCACACGTGCCCGGTTTACGGTACACTGCCCTCATGAAAATGTACCGGGTTGAATCGTTTCTTGGCGGCATGATGCTGGCCGCGATTTTGGCGATCTGCGGGTGTTCGGTAGCCGGGCGCGCCGGTGAATCGTCAAGCCCGGCCACGGGTCTTCGCGGCCATCTCCTGATCATCGGCGGCGGTCTTGATGATGACAACAAACCGGTCTACGAACGGTTCATCGTGCTCGCATCCGCGCCACACCTGGCCAGCGATGGTGTGCCGCGAATCGTGATCGCAAGCGCCGCGAGCGGCGATCAGGATGCAGCATCCAAGAGCAAGGTCGAATCACTGCGTGCGTACAGCCCACTCGCCGGGATCGATGTCATTCGACGCGAGACACCACCCGATGAAGCCGTGGTGCTGATCGATCAGGCTACGGCCATGTTCTTCACCGGCGGCGATCAGAAGCGCATCACCACCAGTTACCGGCCCGATGGGATTGACCGCACCGAAGCATCCGCCATGCGTCGCCTGCTCGCGCGTGGAGGTGTGATCGCCGGCACCAGCGCGGGCGATGCCATGATGTCAGACCCGATGTTTCTCACCGGTCGGAGCGCCGAGGCGTTGGGCATCCGCTCGACGAGAACCACAAAGTCCGATGATGACGATGCCGACGACAAGCGCGCACAACCACCACTCGGCCCGCAGATCGGCGGGGGCATGGGCTTTCTGCCCTGGGCAATAACCGACTCCCACTTCTTCGAGCGCAACCGTTTCGGTCGGCTCGTCGCGGCGCTCGAAGCCAGTGGCAAACGGCTCGGTATCGGTGTGGGTGAAGATGCCTGCGCGGAAGTGAACCTCGCAACCGGCGAGATCGTCGGTATCAGTGTCGCCGATTCCCTCCTTGTTGATGTCGCCTCGCTCACGCGCGAAGGCCTCATCCGTCGAGGCGTGCGTGCAACCGTGATTCGACAGGGCCTGCGCAGGTCGTTGATCGATCCTGCATTGCACCCGCAGCAAGCACTCGCGGCCAGCCCGTCAACAACCGAAGAAGTGCCAATCGTCGAGCCGGGCCAGAACCGGCAGTTGGCCTCGTGGCGGTTCTTCATGCGTGCCCAGTCACCCGGCACACCAGCCCAACTGTTGAAGCTCGATGGGTACGAGCAACGTGCATGGCCCGATGAGCACGGGTCATCGATCGTCGAACTTCGCCCAACCGCGCCTTGAGGTCGCATCCTCAACAGAGTTCGATCACGGCGATACCCTGCTTTCGTGGAACACACTCACTCTGCACTAGCGTCGGCCATACTCATCACCTGGAAGCGCAACGGTTTGTACGCTCAGCGATTGGTCGGTGGGCTGGCCGATCATGATTGGACTGCGCAGCCCGTACCCGGCCGCGTGCTCAACCACCCTTCGTGGATCTTTGCGCACCTCAACGTCTACACGCCGATCTGCACGGCGATGCTTTGCGGCGAGCGGTTCACCGATCCGATCGATCATCCCTTCGGACAGAAGTCTGAAGTCTCAACCGATCCTCACGTCTACCGACCAGCGCAACAACTACTGTCCGACTTCGCAACACTTCACACCGAGGCTGAAGAGTCGCTCGCTTCGGCGACAGACAGCCTCATGGCCGCGAGCAACCCGCTCGAACGCTGGCGAGCCATCCACCCGACCATCGGCGACATGCTCGTCACGCTGATGGTCAAGCATGAGTCGGGTCACCTTGGCCAACTCTCGACATGGCGACGCGCGAAGGGGCTTCCACGCGTCGCGGTGTAAGCTCGCGTTGCCAACCGTCATTCAGGCCGCGCAACTTCCATTTTTGCTATCATCGCCTCGGCACCACCCGCACACCATTCCCGAGAGCGCACCTCCCATGGCCAAAGCCCACATCGATCCCAACAAGAAGTACCTCTCCCACACCCTCGCCGAGTGGGCGTGTAGCCTGCGCTACGAGCACCTCAGCCCCAAGGCCATTCAGACCGCCAAGCTCTTCTGGTACGATTCTGTGGGTTGTGCACTCGGGGGGAGCGGCCAGGAAGATGCGCACATTCTTCTGGCCCATCACATGGAGATGTCCGGCAAGCCCGGCACCGGACCTTGCACCTGCTTTGTCAGCGGCTTCAAAACCAACCCGGTCGATGCGGCCTTCCTTAACAACCACATGATCCGCGCGATGGACTACAACGACATCTACTGGAAGTCCGACCCGTGCCATCCGTCCGACATCATCGCCGGGCCGCTCGCGCTCTGTGAATACAAAGGACTCTCCGGCAAAGACCTCATTCTGGCGACCATCATCGCCTACGAGGTCGAGATGCGGCTCTGCGAGTTCGGGCTTCCGGGTATCCGCGAGTATGGCTGGCACCACGCAACGCTCACGGCCTTCGCCGCGCCCATTGCCGCGGGGCGCGTGCTCAACCTCACGGTTGATCAGATGGTGCAGGCGATCGGCATCAGCGCTTCTCGCACGTTCACGCCCGGGGCGGTCACGGCGGGCAAGCTCACCAACATGAAGAACACCGTTGACCCATGGGCCACACGAATGGGTGTCGAGTCGGGGGGGGTGGGGGGGCGCGGGGACGACCGGCCCCCCCCCAAGAACCAAAGCAAAGAGGGGTTGTTTGAAGAGGGTGGGGGGGTTGACCACACAAA
>JBBSBC010000159.1:0-8907 GCA_038251595.1 Phycisphaerales bacterium
AGGAGGATCGGGCGGAGGAAATTGACACCTACATCCGCAGCGCCCGGGTCAGTGGAGGACTGATTGCCGGGATCAGCCTGCTGGTGGGCGGCATTGGCATCATGAACATCATGCTTGTTTCGGTGAGCGAGCGCACACGCGAGATTGGTCTGCGCAAATCGATGGGCGCTCAGCCCTACGTCATACTGCTTCAGTTTCTGGTCGAGGCGGTCACGCTCTGCATGGCCGGCGCGCTCATCGGTGTGGTGGTCGGGCTCTCGCTTGTGGGCATCATGCGTATCGCCGTGCCGCAATACATGGGCGGGGCTTCAACACCCACCTGGGCCTTGGTGGTGGCGGTCGGGTTCAGCATGTTCATCGGTGTCGTGTTCGGCATGTTCCCGGCGATCAAGGCAGCACGGCTCGATCCGATCGACGCACTCAGGCATGAATGAGCGTAGCGTCTGAATATCAGATTCCTCGTGGACACACTTGCCGTCACGCTTCAATGCACATCATGGATACACCTACTCAACCGCCTTCTTCCACACCCCAACTGCTCGGTGCGATCGTGATTGCCGCCAGCGCGATGTTCGCGGCCTCATGCTCCAATCCGCTCGGTCCGATTGATGCCGACTACGCCCGGCGGCTCGAGCCTGCACGACTTCGCGGCGTCGAGCGGTTTGATCGCGAGAAGTACGCCCAGCCACCTTCGCCTTCAGAAAGCGCGTCCTCCGCGCTCGTGCGCCCGAAGAGCCGCTTTGAAGGGCTTGAGCAGGCCACGCTCACGCTCGAAGAGGCCCGAGCCTCGGCGTTCTCTCGCAACCTCGATATCCGCGTGGCGCTCATCAGCCCGACCATCTCGGCCCAATCGCTCCGTGCCGAAGAGGCCAAGTTTGAGGCGATCTTCCGCCCCCGCGCGGGCGTGGATCAATCCGATAGACCAACTCTGAACACCACGCAGAGCAACACTTCAGACACCACGTTCGTCGGCGCAGGGGTTGACATCCCCCTTCGTTCGGGCGGTCGGATGAATGTTGATCTGTCGGAAAGTCACTCCGAGACCACCGGCAACTCGTTCGTGACTTTCAACAGTGCCTACTCCACCGAGCTGCAGTTCTCGATCAGCCAGCCGCTTCTTCGCAACGCCGGGCGTCGTGTCAATACCTACTCGATCCGCATTGCCGACTACAACCGGCAGATCTCCGAAGCGCAGACCAAGCTGGAAATCATCAGGCAACTCGCGTCGGTTGATCGGAGCTACTGGCGGCTTTACGCCGCCCGGCGCGAGTTGGAAGTCCGCCAGCGGCAGTTCGAGCTTGCCCAGTCGCAGTTGGAACGTGCGCGTCGTCGGGTGAACGCGGGCGACCTTGGCGAGATCGAGATCATCCGTGCCGAGTCGGGCGTGGCATCGAGTCTCGGCGGCATCATCATGGCTGAAAACTCGGTCCTGCAGCAGCAACGCGAACTCAAGCGGATCGTCAACACCCAGGGGCTTGAGTACGACAATCGAACACTCATCATCCCCGGCTCAGAGCCCGATCCACTCCGCTTCCAGTTTGATGGTCTTGATCTGGCCACCCAGGCGGTCGCCAATCGAATGGAGATGCTCGAACTCGAACTCCAGATCGCATCCGACTACTCAACAATCGAGTACAACAAAAATCAGGCCCTGCCCCTCGTCACGCTCGACTACCAGTACGGCATCCAGGGGCTCGGCGGAACATTCAACAGTTCCACCGACCAGTTCAGCAGCGATCGGTTCAACCCGTGGTCGTTGAGCATCAATGGACAGATACCGATCGGCAACGAAGCGGCGAAGGCCCGAGTGCAACAATCCATTCTGCAGCGACTTCAGCGACTCTCGACCAGAGATGCGCGTGAACAGGCCATCCGGCAGGAAGTCCTGAACGCGGTGGACACCATCGAATCCACCTGGCAACAGATCATGGCCGCGCGCCAATCGACCCTTGCCGCCGCCCGCACGCTCGCTGCCGAGCAGCGTCAGTTCGATGCGGGCTCGCGCACCAGCACCGATGTGCTCGATGCCTCAACGCGCCTGGCCGATGCGCAGAGCACCGAGGTGAGGGCCGTTACCGATTACCAGATCGCGCAGGTCGATCTGGCCTTTGCCACGGGAACCATACTCGGGGCCGCAAAGATCGACTGGGCACCGACCGACGCGGCCGCGGGCGAGCCGCAAGGCCGGAACGATCCCACCCCGCGCGCCTTTCCGCTCTATGCCGATCCCGACAAAGTGACCAGGCCGATCACGGGTCGGAACCCGCTGATGGGGAACGGCGACCGCTGAAGCCTTCGTGATGGCCATGCACATCAGGTCCGGAACATCCCCAGCATTGTCCGCCACTCACCATAGCGATACTCAATGTCATACCGCTCGTGCATCCGACGGATCTGCGCAAGCAGTGCCTCGCTCAGTTCACGCTGCCACCCCTGCGCTGAGCGATCGCAGAAATAAACGCGGCAGCCCAGCGGCTTGATCTCATGAACTCCGCAGAGGTTGGCCACTTGAAATGGACATCCACCGTTGTCGATCGCCCGCGCGAGTTCGAGCCCGAAGTCCTCAGTGGCGACAGTCGGTGACGATGCTCCACCAATCGTAAGTTGAATGCGCTCAGGGTCGGCTTGTTGCTTCGCGCAAGATAGATCCGTCAAGTTCACGCGCGATACGCAATACGCCGCCTCGATCCCCGTCACATACAAACGGTGTTCGGCACGATCGAAGTTGCAGCATCGCCCGCTTGCCCAGCACGATGGCCCACGCAGGCGGATCTCATTCGTGCACAGTGCATAGATCCGCTCAAGATCAGCCGCGATACGTGCTTCACCAATGGCCTTCATCCAGCCATCGGCAAGCGCGTGGAGTTCTGGGTCGAGCCCACTCATGCCAGGGGGTGCTCCGGACGGTCTGCGTCCAGTCTGCCAACGAAGAGCCAATCAGCAGCCAGCTACGAAATCAAGTAGCTGGCGATGTTGTCGCACAAACGTTGTGAGACCCGCTCGTACGTCTCGTAATGCTCGCGAGCGGCACCGATCGCGGCCGCACGATCGATCCCCGCCTTCGCGCAGAAGCCGTCATCATCACCAAGAAACGATTCGATCATCGCCCGATCGCATTCGAAGTGGTATTGAAAGCCGTACGTCCGCAGGCCGCAGCGGAACGATTGAACCTTGCACCGATCAGAGAACTGAAGCACCATCGCTCCGGGCGGTGGCGTCTTGACCTCATGGCCATGCGCGTGAAACTGCATCGTCTTCCACGGAATGCCCGCGAGCATGATCTCGGTGTTCGCAACAGCGTGCTGCCGAATCGGCAGCATCCCGACCTCGGGGCCGCTCTCCATCTGACCGACTTCGCCGCCGAGCGCCTTGGCGATGAGCTGTGCCCCGAGGCAGATGCCGACCAAGGGCAATGCCCGCTCGTGTACACGCCTGATGAACTCAAGCTCGGCATCCATCCACGGAAGCGGATCGCCAACATTCATCGCACCACCGAGCGAGATCACGCCCTCAATGGCATCGAAATCATCAGGGAAGTACGAACCGCCCGGCCTGCCGCCGAGCGCTTCAGCGGGCAGGTCGAGCCGACGAATGTCAAGTTTTTTGCCGAGGGCAAGCAATGTCTGGGCCAGTCGGCCCGAGTGGTCTGTCGAAGTGTGCTGGAATATGAGTATGGCCATGCTGGTGCGATCATACTCGCCCGCCGACACACATGCCGACACACATGCCGACACGTTGCCGCGACCGTCGAGTCACTTGCCGCGACGCTTGGCGACCTTGCCACGCTTCGCCGCGACCGCACGACCCTTCGCGGCAGCTTTCTTCATCGTCTTCTTTGCCGTCTTGTTCACAGGCGAAGTCGCCGCCGAAGCACCATCGTGAACGCGCATCATCTTCAGGTACGCCGCGTACCGCTTCTTCAACTCGGCGGGTTTCAGCGTCTTGAGCCGATCGAGGCTGAACGACTCGATGTTGAAACTCGCGATGACGGTTCCATGAGCAAGGGCCTTGAGAATGTGCTGGAAACTCCCCGCCTTGCCGCTCGAACCTCCTGCCGCCGCGATGGCCCCCATCATGCCCCCGGCGAACGTGTCACCCGCACCGGTCGGGTCGATGACTTCCTCCGCCGGATAGGCGGGAAGTGCGCCGATCCCATCTCGGTGAATCAGCATTGAACCATGCTCACCCTTCTTGACAACCACGAACTTGGGCCCACGCTTAAGAATCTCTTTCGCGGCTGTCACGGGGTTGCGCTTCCCCGTAAGCAGTTCGGCCTCATCGTAGTTGAGCACCAGCCCATCGATCTGCTTGAGCAGCGACTCGAGCTCCGGGCGTGCGGTGTTGATCCAGAGATCCATTGTGTCCGCGACCACGAGCCTTCGCTTCGGAAGGTGCTTGAGCATGCTCGCCTGAACGCCCGGGTGCATGTTGGCCAGAAAGACAAACTGACTGTCGCGATAGCTCGCGGGCACGGTCGGCGGAGCCTCGATCACCACGCCAAGCTCGGTGAAGAGCGTCTCCCGATGATCCATGTTCTCGTGATACTTCCCACCCCATCGAAAGGTCTTTGACCCCTCGCGGATCTCTAGACCTGTCGCATCAATGTTGCGAAAGTGCAAGAGCGTCTGGCGATGCTCGGCGGGAAAGTCATCGCCAACCGCCGCCACAAGCCGAACTTTCCCGTAAAAACTCGCCGCCGCGGCGAAGTACGTGCACGATCCTCCCAGCACGCTTTCAACATGCCCGGTCGGTGCGCAGATGGTGTCGATGCCGATGGTGCCGGTGACAACAAGAGACATGGTGAAGGCTCCGCAAAAGCTCGGGTTTCTGAGCGGGCGGAGTGTAGGTGAACATCAGGACACCCGGCGAGCGTGTCCGACGTTCGTCGAACGAATCAAGATGCGCTCCGGATGACAGGGGGTAGTGGGGGTGGGGGTATGCGGGGCGCGTACCGATCAAGCCGGAATCTCGGAGCTTTCCAGCCGGACATCAAACGTGTGGCGAGCTCCATTGGCTGGAAAGGTGAACGATGCCCGTCCCTGCAGATCAGACCGAATCAGGCCATCGATCAGCTTAAGGCCCGACACCAGCGCGGTCTCACCATTCGGATGACCATTGGTGAGTGTCCGCAGGCCGACCGCGACGGACGAACTCGGGTGTTCACGCCAGGCAAAATCAACCCGACGCCCATCACTCGCTGAGTCTTCGAGCGTCCAGGTCAGGTCAACAGTTCCTCCCGCAGTCGCCAACGCACCATGCTTCAGGCTATTGGTCACCAGCTCATGAAAGACCAGCCCAAGCGCCATCGCCTGCTGCGGCGGAATCATGCTCGGCGGCCCGTTCAGCGTGATGCGTGGAGCGATCTCCGCTGGCGCGACACTCCGAACCAGATCATTGATCGACATCGCGACCCACCGTCCTGATGCCAGCACCGAATGGATCTCCGCCATCGCCTCGACGCGCCCGGAGATCAGCGTGGCAAAGCGATCCACATCGCGTGATGCCGCGCGGCTGAGATCAATCAGCGCGAGCAGCGATGACAGGTTGTTGCGCACGCGATGATTCAGTTCTTCAAACAGTAGTTCGATCTGCCTCGCCTGCCGTGCCGAAGCCAGATACGCCTTTGCCCGCTCTTCAGTCACGGCCCCCAGCAGCATCGAGACCATCGCGAAGGCCGCGAGGTAAACCTGAAGAATGATCAGCGCGCGTTCAACCGGGAGATTGTGGAAAGGCCCAAGCCCGCGCACCGCGCCCACAACCGCAATGACACTCGAAACCAGCGTCGCCACCGCGCCGCCGCGCGGTCCAAAGACCAGTGCCGACCACACAATCAACGGCAGCACCAGGAAAATCAGCAGGTGCGGGTCAATCCCCAGTCGGATGGTCACACCACCAAACACCCAATACTCGAGCGAGGCAAAGCTGACAATGATCCCCGCAGCGTGAACAACGCACGTCGATCGACACGCCGACTGCACCACGCTTCGTCCGCAGATCAGCGCCGGCGTGATGACCATCGCGCCAACCGACGCGGGCAGCCCCCAGTCGATCCACGCCTGAAGCCGCGACGGCGAGTCAAAGAATCCCGGTACCCGCCAGAGCATCACTACCCCGAGCGCGGCGGCCATGGCCGGCGCGATCAGCGAACAGCAGATGATGTACCTCATCGTGTCCGCCGCGCATGCGAGAGGCGCCGAGCCACCACGAAAGAGCCTGTAAAGGTAAAACGCGCCCAGCGGCTCCAGCGTGTCGGCGATCGGTGCCAGCAGAAGGACTGTCGGGTGCGTCCCATAGAATAGGTAGGCGTTATCGAGGAACGAGCCGAGCAGAATGCCCGGCCACACACGCGGTCCCCGCAAAAAAACAATGGCGATGTTCACCCCCGTCGCTGGCCACAGCGGCGAAACTTTCGTATCGCGCAGCAAGCCCGTGATCTGTCCAAGGTGCATCGCCAGCACGGTCACCAGCGCAACGACAAAAATCTCAACCAAGCGGCTGAGAAGCGAACCGGGATTCTTTCCCACAACCGGCACGCAAACAACCTTTCAAGACTCACCGATGCTTCACTCCGCTCTCCACACGTTCGAGAGCGGCAGAGTGAAACATACACCCGCTACGACCACCGGCTATAACGTGCAAATCATCTCCATCGATGCCACGCGAAACCCACACGATGCGAACACCCGTCGGGCCGCCTCATTCTTCGCGGCCGTCTCCAGCCTGATCTGCGCAACCCCGCTCTGCCTGAACCACTTAACCGCCTCACACACCATCCCACTCGCGTGGCCGCGCCCTCGGTGCTCACGTTCAACCCACACATCGTGAATGTACGCAAACTCGCCCGTTCGATAGACCGGTATGTTCGCCTCAATCGTTGCCACAAGAAACCCGACGGGGCGCAGGTCTTCCGCGACCAGCAACAGGCTCCGCGGGTCGGTCGCCCTCGCGGGCAACCATCGTGCATACCGCTCAACAACATCAGGCAGAAAGTCGTACCGCGCCGGATCAAGCCCCGTGTGATAGGCACAGATCGAACCGACCATCGGCAGAATGGACTCGACATCGTCGGTGGTGGCGCGGCGGACGGGCATCGTCCTTACTCCTTCGCCGCCACCTTCGCCCACGCATCCTTCAGCGTAACGGTTCGGTTCCACACCGGCAAACCCGCGCGTGAATCGGCATCAAGCGCGAAGTACCCGAGCCGCTCAAACTGCACACGATCACCAACCCCGCACTTCGCCAGCGCAGGTTCCAGATAGCCCGTCACCGCGTCGAGCGAGTTCGCATTCAGATCATCCATGAAGTTGCCCGTCTTCTCGCCCGGCCGCTCCGCCGTGAAGAGCCGATCAAATAGCCGCACATCCGCCTTGATCGCGTGCTCGGCCGAGACCCAGTGAATCGTCCCCTTCACCTTGCGTCCATCAGGCGAATCGCCGCCGCGCGTCGTGGGGTCGTAGGTGCAGCGAATGTCCCTGATGTTCCCCGCCGCATCCTTGTTCACACCCACGCACTTGAGGAAGTACGCCCAACGAAGCCTCACCTCATTCCCCGGAGCGAGCCGAAAAAACTTCTTCGCGGGCACTTCCATGAAATCATCCTGCTCGACATACAGCGTGCGCGAGAACGGAACCTGCCGCGAACCCGCGCTCGGGTCCTCCGGGTTGTTCACGCAGTCCAGCATCTCGACCTGACCCTCCGGATAGTTCTCAATCACCACCTTCAGCGGCCGCAGCACGCCCATGTATCGCGGCGCGATCTTGTTCAGGTGATTGCGGCACGCGTTCTCAAGCCGCCCGATATCAATCAGCGAGTCGGTCTTGGTGACGCCGATGTCCTCGCAGAAATCGCGCAGCGCCTGGGGTGTCACGCCGCGCCGACGCAGCCCCGCGATCGTCGGCATCCGCGGATCGTCCCACCCCCTGACCAGCCCTTCGTTCACAAGTTTCAGCAGGTTGCGCTTGGAGAGGATCGTGTACGTCGGAATCAACTTCGCAAACTCGATCTGCTGCGAATGCCAGATCTTCTCACCCCACCGGTTCCCCGGCCCCCGATCAAGATTGATCGAGTCGATGAACCAGTCGTACAGCGGGCGATGATCCTGAAACTCCAGCGTGCAGATCGAGTGCGTGATCCGCTCGAGCGAATCCTCAATCCCGTGCGCCCAGTCATACATCGGGTAAATGCACCACGCACTCCCGGTGTTGTGGTGGTGCTCATGCACGATCCGATACAGGATCGGATCGCGCATATTGAAGTTCGGTGAGCCCAACTCGATCTTCGCTCGCAGCGTCATCGCGCCGTTCGGGTGCTTACCCGCACGCATCTCTTTGAACAGCGCGACCGACTCCTCGATCGGGCGATCCCTGTGCGGCGAAGTGGCCGCGATCTGCGGCGTCCCGCGCCGTTTCGCCACCTCATCGGCCGAAAGATGGCAGACATACGCGCGCCCCTTCACGATCAGCTCCTCGGCGAAGGCATACATCCGCTCAAAGTAGTTCGAGGCAAAGTACAACCCGCCACCATGCGCCCCGGCGGTCGCATCAAAGTCCGCGCCAAGCCACTTCACATCGTTGATGATCGAATCAACATACTCCTGCTCTTCCTTTGCAGGGTTGGTGTCGTCAAAGCGCAGGTTAAACTTGCCCCCATACCGCTTGGCCAGCCCGTGGTTCAGGCAGATCGCTTTGGCATGACCCAGGTGCAGATACCCATTCGGCTCGGGCGGAAACCGAGTTTGCACACGCGGCCTCCCCACCCGCGCCGACCCAGCCCCCCCCCCCCCCCCCCCCCCCCCCCCCCCCCCCCCCCCCCCCCCACCCCCAACAACAACAACCCCCCAAAAAAACCCCCCCCCGCCCCCACCCCCAAAAAACAAAACAAAAAAAAAAACACCCCCCCCACCAAAAA
>JBBSBC010000160.1:0-8865 GCA_038251595.1 Phycisphaerales bacterium
CCCCCTCCCCCCCCCTCCCCAGCAAACAACGCGAGCCGACCCGCAATGGGCCGGCCCGCATAGTTTCGTCGACTTCTTACCCAACGTCACAAAGTGCAAATGACCAATGAACGTTGATCGAGCTTCCTGCCACGCATCTCACGGCTCAAACCCACGCGGCAGTGGCTCATGGCCGGGCTCCGGGATCTTGGTGATGGTCGGCATCGGCTGCCCGAAGAAGAACCCAAACCCACCACCCGTGAGCTTGTTGGTGTTGTAGATGTACTGCGCATCCAGAACCTTGTCGATGCGGAGCACCGCTTCGCTCAGGTGCGCGTAGGTGTAATCGTCAAGGCCGCTGTTGCCCTTGGCATCTTTCGGGACCAGCGTGCGGATCTTGCCCTGCAACTCGCGCAGCTTGGCGACCGCAAGGTTGCCAACAACCTTGCCCGATGCGCCTTCAATCATGCCCGGATCGGTCAGATCAATCAGCCGTTCAAGATGCTCGCGCTGGAGGTTGCGCCGCAGGCTCGACACAAGCGGAGCGCGGTTGGTCGGACTGCCCGACTTGCCCTTATCGATCTCGCTCCAGATCGCGACGGTCACGGTGTTCAAAAGTTCCGGCAAGGTCAGCGCATCCTGATCGGCCGGAATGCGGATCTCGTTGTCAAGCACGCGTTTGAGTGTCGAAGGGTTCATCAGCATCGAGAGGGCACTGGCCTGAACGCCAAGAATCCGGTCGTGAATCGGGTACGCCGCCTCCTGGCCAAGATCGCCCATGCCGCCCTGATCTGACCACTTATCCACCGTCATGCGGTTCAGCAGATCGGGTGTCACCCCGAAGGCCTCATCGCGGAAGGCGCTCTCGATCACGAACTGCAACGCGGCCCGCTGATCGGCCACGGGCACAACCGTCACCGGTGGGCCAGCGTTGGGGTCGCCCTTGCGGGCCCGCTGAACGTGCGCACCGCCAATCCACGGGGCCATGATACCCATCGCGTGCAGTTGCTCGTTGATCGTCACGTTGTATCCGCGCCGAGCCTTCGACCAGCTCTCGCCATCCTTCACCCACTTGTCCAGAATCTTGCCGCGGTAATACTCCACGAGCCGCATCTGGTTCTTGGCGTAGTCGAGCGGGTTGGCCGAGAAGTCGTACGGCCGCGCGAGCGGGTCCGACCCGCCGACATCCTCGTCCGAGAGGAACGCCAGCTCGGGCTCGGCCGAACGCTCAAGCACCTTCTTCAGATCGCCCGAGCCATACCCATACTCGATCGCCCAGTAATCGTACGGGCCGATCCCCAACGGGCCATAATCACCCTGCGCCGGCCCTGAATCCTTATTGATGTTGACGGGGTTGTAATCCATCACCGAACCCGACTGGGTCTTCTTGCCCTTCCACTCTTCAGAGTTGATCTTGTTCAGCGGATAGATGCTGGATGCCTTGAAGTTGTGCCTCAAGCCCATGGTGTGCCCGACTTCGTGCGCCACCAGGTCCATCAGCAGTGGTCCGACAAACCACTCGGGAATGCCGTCCAGCCGGTCGTCTTCCTTCTTTGGCTCGTCCTTCTTGGGCTCATCCTTCTTTGCTCCTTCGGTCTTGGGCGCATCGGGCGCGGCGGGGACTGGCGGATCATCGAGCATGTCCGAAAGCTCAAGATTCATGCGCATCATGGCCATGCCCATGGCCTTTCCATACGCCGCGTGGCACAGACCGTTGAACTGGCTTGTCACACCAAGCAGCCCGGGCGGCAGTTCGCTGGAGCCCGGCGGCGGTGCATCGTTGAGGCCATCGCCCACCACGCGCCCGCCATAGCGCAGCACACCCAAGCCCGTGCGGCCCTCGGCCGAACGACGGGCCCGATCCATCAACAGTTGCTCGCGCTGGGCCGGATCAACCAACCGCACCCGCGGATCCCAGTTCGGATGCTTCTCAAACCAGGCCAGAGTGTCAACGCTCATGGCCTGCGTGGCCACATCAGGCAACAACTGGTTTGCCTGAAACCAGAAATGACGGATCCATCCGTCGGTGAGAACCACATCCGCATCGAGAATCTGCCCCGTGCGCGGGTCGGTTCGGCTCGGCCCGATCGCCGTACCCTGATCGTTGCTCAGCCAGCGGACAAAGTTGTACCGCACATCCTCCGGATCCTTATCCATGTGCGCGTTGGTCGACTTGTCCTGGTAATAGCACTCGATCGCATCGAGAATGCCCACCTTCTCAAACGCCTTGTTCCACTCGAGCACACCGGCCCGTACCCAGCGGCGATAGCGCACCGGAACCGTCTGATCGATGTAGAAAATAATGGGCTCTTTGGGCGGGCTGAGCTTCAGGTTCGGGTCGCGCTTCTGCAGGTCCCACCGATTGATGTAGCGGATCCACTTCTGATCGTCGCGATACTTGCCCAGGTCGCGGTGCACCGTCGTAAAATACCCGATGCGCTCATCTGCCTCACGGGGCTTGTACCCTGTGCTCTCAGGAAGTCGGCTGATCGAATAGTGAAAGGCCCGCAGCATCCCGCCGCCCGCAGGCATTTCGAGCGTCACTTCAACATTCTCGGGAAAGGCTTTCGCCTCTTTGATGGTGGAGAGTTTGGTATTCACACCGCTGGCGGCGGGCCCGAAAAAGCGACCCGCCTGACCAGCCAACAACGCATCAAGATCAATCACCGGCTGGCCCGATGGACCCATGCAGAGAATCGGAACATCGAGCAGCACCCGATCGGTAAACTGCTTCGCGACGCCGATGGTCGATTCCTGATCGCCGCTCGAACGTGTTGCGAGGTTTGGTTGAATGAGTGCCAGATTCTTGTCATACCGCCGCCAATACACCAGCATCTCATCACCCTGAAGCCCCGCCCAGGTATCGCCGCTCGCCACCGTCATGGCAAAGAAGTGCTTCTGCCCCGCATAGTTCTTGGGCAGCTCGGCCAGCATCTGGCCATCCTTATCGCGCTTCCAGATCGTGTACAGCGGCTCGCCGCCATCTGTGTATGACACCACCTTTTCAAAGTCCTTGGCCACGTCCTTGAACGGCGGGAACTCTTCCGCCTTCTTTTCAGGTGGTGCCGGCGCGGGTTCTTGAGCCAGAACGCTTGACAACGGACAGATCGTCCCGGCCACCAACAGCAAGAAGGCCAGGACCGGACGGTTCAAGTTCAACGACATCTACGCTCTCCTCATATGGCCGCAAACGCCCATCGTCATGATGACGCTTCAAGGCTCGAAACATCGACCGGATCGCCCGCCCACCACCACACTCCGCAAAGTCGATGAAAGGTTTACCGCCGACCGCCCCAAACGGACGCACCCGGCACCGGTTAAAGACACTACGACAGTCCGCAGGCGAAGTTCCGTCCCATTGCGGATTCGTAGTGACAGGATCTAAAGATTCGGCCCTGCGCCCAACACTTGTAACCACCCCATTTGGGGGGATTCGATGGCCGCGATCAGATCGCGCGCGGCTGCTTGGCAACGACCATCAACACAAGCGTCAGCGCGCCGAAGACCACCGCCGCGGCCTGAAACGGGCGATCCTTGGTTGCCAGCTCGGTCGGATCGTCAAACAACCCGCGCTCAACCATGACCATGCCGCGCAGCAGGCCGAATGTGGCCGGAAGCATGGTCAACCAGAGGAGGTTGAACCCGTGCGTGTAGCGCGCGGCCTGGTCGGTCACATACGCCGAGTAACTGAGCAGAGTCGCGACCGCGGTCACCACCGTTGCCATGCGGAGCAGATCGGTCGTGTATTGAAGCTGAACGCCGCGCACGGCCGCGGCATCATCACCGAGTGATCGACGCTCGCCGAGCCGCTTGCCGAGCGCCAGAAACATGGAAAGAAAGAATGTGCAGTTGAGAAGCCAGCTTGAAGGCACAACCGCCACGGCCGCACACCCGCCCAGCACGCGGAGCACAAACCCCGCCGCGAGCGACATAACATCGGCGACGGCGATGTGCTTCCACCAGAGTGTGTAAAGAAGTGTGTTAAGAATGTAGAGTATGACGCACCCGCCAAGCAAGGCGCGGTTTGACATCCACCATGGTGTCGAGGGCGTGACCACCAGTGGTGTTACAAAGACCGCCAACGAAGCGAGCGCCAGGAGCAGGAGGCCAAACATCGAAGCCTGCGGCGGCGTGATGAGGCCTGCCGCGATGGGTCGATGCCGCTTGCGCGGATGAACACGATCTGATTCAACATCGCGCAGATCGTTGAAGATGTAGCAGCCGGATGAGGCAAACCCAAACGCCGCGAACGCACAGAGCGCGGGCAGCATCGCCTCGCGCACGGCGTTTTCGCCCAGAAGTTTCTGTGAATAGACCGCGCCAAGAAAGCAGAAGGCTCCCTTGATCCACTGCTTGGGTCGGGCGAGCTTGAGGTAGGGTGTGGGCAAATGTGGCTCGGGGTGAGAGGATGTGGGCGAGATCAATGCGTGAAAACAAGTTTTTGATGGCAAGGTTGTGAGCTGAGTCGATCATGCAGAGGGGGTTCCGCATGTACGTGAAACAGAATGGGTACAAGTATTTTCAACCGATGCGAGATATTTGCAGCTTTGTAAAATCCGGCCAATAAACATCATGTCCGCCTATTGGAATCGTAGAAGACCGAAGCTCGAAATACGTGGTATTGACTCCATGCTCTTATCCAGTCGTGACTTACGGATTTCTGCCGCGACCGAGTGCGTCAACACGTGACCACCTGTTTACGCGTAATCTGAGATCAATCATCGGCCAGCGTTGCTCGATTTGCAAAGTTTGATGGTATTCGGACACACTGTGGCACTGCGAATGGGATTGGAATGATCGAGTGGCCTTGAATCGCGATTCGATTTCAAGTAGGCTGTCAAAGCTAGAGGTGGCTTCAAATGGTACCGATTGTATTTCTCGCCGTGACCCTTCTCAGCACCTTATTGGCGGTGGTCGCTCCGCCGCCAACGCTCACGCAACCCGATCCGGCACCCCCTCGGCATCGTGATCCGATCGGGCCGCCGGAGCCATTGCCGGGTTGGCGACGGAGTCTTCCGGACAGACCCTCCGCACCGCTTCCGGATCTGGATGCGCCATGTGACTATTACAATTTTCCGCCGCCAAGACCGGATAGGTACATCAACTGCGACAACTACCCACACGTTCAACGGAATGTCCATCGAATCACAGTTGGAGATGTCCAGACGGTTGTGGTTAAAGGAGGCTGGTACAGACAATCGGCGTGCAACTGCCGACTTGTTCGGTGTGGTACGCCAATGAACGTCTGTTTGCCACCGGCGCACACTACCGAGAAAGGCGTTGAAACCTGCTGGACCGTTGGCGGCTCTGTGAGCGTTGAGGGTGAGACCGGCCTGCTGGTTGAGATTTTTGCGAAGCTTGGTGTCACCGTTCAACTTACTGGAACAATCGGGCAGTGTTACACACACTCCGAAGCGTTTCAGTTCTACGTTCCCGTCAACGATTGCTTTCATACAGCCGCGCGAGCGGTCTGGACCGAAAGCTCTGTCAGTGGCACCGTAGATCAAATCCAAGAGGTCTACACATGAACCTGCTCGATTGTCGATGCCGATGGAACCACGGTCATCGGCACGGAGTATTACGAAACTGAGTGTAATGTTGTAACTTCTATTGGCCGAGCCGATACGACCAACGGAATCACGGTGCAGATTGCGCCCTACACCGTCGAATGTGGGGGGCCGCCACCCCAAAGCCCTGATCCCTTCGACGGCGAAACTCAGCAAAAGTGCTGCCCGACGGTCTGCGGCGGCGAACCGCTCTGCTGCGGCTATCATGCAGATAACCATGTTCACCCTCGCCGGTGAATTGCATCTTTGCTTGGGATCGTTTCCACTTGATTCGTGCGACTCGCACACGGGACCTTGTCATGTTGCTTTCAGCCGGACTTCTGGCCGCCATCCTTGTTGCCCAGCCCAACCCAACAGCCACATCTTCGGCGCATGCGCCGCCTCAAGCTGTTCAGAATCGCTTTCTGCTTTCTCAATCGTTCGCGGCCGAACATGCCAAGCTCACCACGGTCGAAGAGCGTGTCCGCCTGATCGATCGCGCCATGATCAGCGCCGAAACCTGCCGCCGCAACCGGGAAGAACGCTGCGGCGATCTCTTCAGTTGGTGCGCATCGAAGTACAGTGATGCCGGTATGCGCGACCGCGCTCAGGCGGCGCTTGAGAGTTACCTGCGGGCTCCGGACAGCGATCTGGGCGCGGCCGATGCCTATCGCTTGCTCGGCAATATGCACATGGTCTCACGCTTATCAGCACCCCAGGCTATCGCCGCATTTGAAAAGCAACTTGCCCTTTACGACCAGAACCCCAAGTGGCTTCCCGGCATGGTCACTTCGTACTCAAGCGGTGTTAATCTGCTTGCAAACTTACAACAGAATGCGGGCGATCTCAAGGGCGCACTCGCTACAAACGCTCGCGTTCTCGGTGAGCATCGCAAGTACTTCGATGAGTTCGCCATCACCGCCGCACTCCAACAGGTTTCGCAGCTTCATGCTAAGCTGGGCGATAATGCCAAGGCACTGGAAGCCACTGATGAGTTGCTCCGTCTTTACCCCAACTATGGCGTGAAGAACGGCTTCATTATCTCGTTGCAACTCAAGCGGATCGAACTACGCCATCCCAAGCATGGCCAGGCCGAGGTTGAAGAACTCCGCCAACTGTGGTCCGACGAGCGACTTTCTGCGTTCTCCGATATTCTGCATGTTGGTGACAAGCTGTACCAGGCGCAGGCCCGTGCCGGGCAGATCGATGCTTCCCTTGACACCGTGCTCGCGTGTATCCAGTTGATCGACAAACACGAGCCTGAATGGATCACCGGGGCGGTTGAACACCGGGCAAAATCCATGCGGCTTCAGCGATTCTCGCTGCTTCAACTGCTCGGCAACTCTTCAGCAAAGGCGGGCCGACCCGAGCTTGCGCTCTACGCAGTCGATCGATTGCTGAAGACCGCACAAGACCCAACGTCGCGCACCAGCTTGCTCCGACAGAAGCAGGAACTTGAAGTGCAAGTGAAGTCCGCCTCGAAGTGAGCCTGTAGTGTCCCCGAAACACACGCACGGCACCAGCGCACCAGCGCGTGAATCTCGCCTAGCACCGCCAATCGCCGATAATGTGGGTCCATCATGGATACCACCCGCAAGCAGATCTCCCCGCCCACTGGCCTTCTCACGGGCCTGCTCGGCCGCCTCCCCTGGTCGGCGCTCGCCTTCCTGACCTGCGCGCTCCCGCTGATCCTCATCAATCTCCGCCGCGGCCGTGGCCAGTTTGATCAGGAAGTCTACCACGAGCCGACCATCCGCCGCTTCGCCTCGCAGCTCGCGCTCGGCCCCGGCCAACTCGATCTCTCCGACTACCTCAGCGCCACTACGCCGGGCTACCACCTCGTCATGGCGGCCATCGCCCACTGGCTCACCCAGTCGCTCACCAGCCTCAAGCTCATCAACACCCTCTTCACGATCTCACTGCTGGTTCTCCTCGAACGCTCGATTCGCCTTCGCCTCACGCACACCCTCACCGGGCAAGCCCGCCCGAAGCTCCTCCACCTCGCCCTCATCGCGCCCTTCGCGTGCAGCATCCACGTTTTCCTTCCGGGTGTCTGGCTTCAGCCCGACAACGCCGCGTGGCTGGGCGTGCTCATCATCATCCTGCTCGCGCTGCGCCCCACGTTCACCCTGCCCGCCGCACTTATCGCGAGCTTCGTGCTGCTCATGCTGGTCTGGATGCGCCAGAGCCACGCCTGGGCCGCGGGCCTGATGTGGGTCTGGGCTTGGCTCTCCCGCTCACCCAAGCGCGATGCACCCCCCCTCGCCGCGCACGACCGCTCACCCGCCCGCGCGCTCGGCACCAATATCGCCTGGCTTATCAAGCCCTCGCGCGCACGCCTCACGCGCCTTGTCATGGCTCTGCTTCTCACCATCCCCGCGCTGGCGAGTATCGGCTGGTTTGCCAACCTCTGGGGTGGCCTTACCCCACCATCCTTCCGCGCTCAGCACGGCGGGATGTGGAACCCCGCCGCGCCCGCCTTTGCGATGAGCCTGATGGCCATCTTCTCATGCTTCTTTATCGCGTGGGTCTGGCCCGGTCTGGTGCGCCTGTGGACAGCGCGCCGCACCGGTGGATGGTTGATCCTCATCGCGTGCGCGTTGATCGGCCTTATGGCCGCCGCCATTCCCCGAACCACCTTTGAATACGAGCCCCGCGCCACCGGCTTGTGGAACATCGTGCGACTGATGGACCGCCAGCGCCTGTGGATCAACGAGCGCACCTCGCCACTGATTCTGGTTCTCGCACCCGCCGGCATGATCGCGCTCGCCGCACTCCTTGCCCAGCTGCCGCGCCGCCGCGCCTGCACGTACGCACTCCTGCTCGTCGGCTTCGTCGCCGCACAATCCGCCAACACCAACGCCTGGCAACGCTACTTCGAGCCACTGATTCTTATGATCCTCGCGCTGATCGCTGCCGACATCGCCGTTGCCGAAGAGGCCCCCGCGCGCCTGCCCACCTGGCTTGGCGGCCAAAGATCCCGCTGGATCGGTCCTGCCACCCTCGGCCTTCTGGGCATCGCGCTGACCACCATCACCCTGTGGATCCAGCCGATTTTCGTCAAAGACTGGCCAGATCATCCGCTCGCTGTGCCCGTCGCACCTTCACCCACCGAACCATCAACTGAACCATCAACGCCAATCAGCCGATAACACCCTGAACGTTTACCGCCCCACCGTCGTAGATGCCGAACATCCTCTCTCCGCTCGCGCCTCCGCCCGGTCTGGATATGCCCAACCCCAACCTCCCCACCACCAGCGCACGAAGGCCGCAACCCAAGCGCGCCCTCATCACGGGCATCACCGGGCAGGATGGCTCCTACCTCGCCGAACTTCTGATC
>JBBSBC010000161.1:0-8839 GCA_038251595.1 Phycisphaerales bacterium
CGTGGCGCGGGAAAACGATTGAAGAAGAACATCCGATCGGAGTCGAAGGACCGGTAACGCGCAAATATTGCAGAAATGCATGTCGCGAGCTGGCCGAGCCAGCACATGGGCTTATCAGACGCAATTGGCCGTGTAGTTGGGCAAGAACGCGAAGAAAGAACTGTTTGGGGGATTGGGAAACCGGTCCGAATGCAATAATTTGTTACCCAGAGGGCAAGTGGTGGCAACTTGGCTATTGACCACTCGCCCAATATTCGCGATACTGATGCCCGTCGCGTCACCGGCATTCTTACCGGTCGGTTTCGCGCCCATGGATTTCCGTAAAGGTCGATCCCATAAGCTCGAAGCCAGTTCGTAGGGGTTCGGTATGGGAATGGGATGTGTGTCCCGTCGGGTCGTAAGGCGGCTCGTGAGCGGCTTTGGAGTGGCGAGTTGCCCGAGGTCGGATGTCCACGCATATGGCGACAATCACCAAGAAGGAACTCATCGACCGAATCGCCGAATCGGCGGGGTGTAAGCGGGTCGATGTGAAACGGGTCGTTCAGACATTTCTTGACCAGATGATCTCGGAACTTGGCCGCGGAAACCGGCTGGAGTTTCGCGACTTCGGGGTCTTTGAGATTAAGGAACGCGCGCCCAGAGTTGCGCAGAATCCAAAAACTCTTGAGCGTGTGGATGTGCCCGCCAAGCGGACGGTCAAGTTCAAAGTTGGACGGTTGCTGAAGGACCAGCTCGACACGGCGGAGTCCGCAAAAGAGAAGTCCGCGCCCAAGCCGGAGATCATTGTGCGAACGGAGTTGGATGCGGGTCGGGCAGCGGCGCGGAAAGCTCCCGAGCGGTGAGGCCCGGTTCGTGAAGTGGAAGTCCACGAAGCGGAAAATCGAACAGGCCACGTCAACAGACCGCGCCCTTCAGCAGGCGTGGTCGTTGTGTTTTTGGTGTGCAACCGCGCATCGTCGAAGGTGACGGCCACTCATCGAAGGTCGGGAGGCTCGACCGGGTCGGCGTTCACGAGCGTGCCCGTATTGACGCGGATAGTGCCCATGCGCACGAACGTGTCGCCTTGCGACGTGGCGAGGCGGATGGTGGTGCGGAATCGCGCTGCGCCCGCGGCGGTGATGAAGTTGCTCTCGGGGTAATACTCCGCCGCGCCGGGCGTGGCGACGGGCGTATCGGTCACAACGAGATCACGGTGGATGATGCGAGAGGGTGAATCAAACCTTTGCAGTCGGATGTGTTCGGCCGTCAAGCCCGCAGGAAGCGCGTCGCCATCCACCGAGGTGATTCGGATGGAGATGGTGGCCGAGGCTCCCGACGAGTTCGTGACCCCGACCAGAAACGCATTGACGCTCGGGAGGAACTCGCGTCCATCAATCACGACGGTTCGGGTTGAGGATGACCATTGATGTTGCGCACGCTCAACCGGAAGCGCGGCGGCTATTGCGGTGCTTGACTCGCACAGTGAAACACTCGTTGCGACCATCAGGATCAGGGCGGCGATGGGTGACCAGTGCTCGGAGCTGTTCGGCATGGCGTGGACTCTGCTTGTGCAAACCATCAGCTTGTGCAAACCATCAGTTTGTGCAAACCATCAGTTTGTGCAAACCATCAGTTTGTGCAAACCATCAAAGGACTGTCGAAGCGTCAATCACCCGCAGCACACCCATCGGAACGTTGCGGATCTGACCGTTGATTTCGAGCCGGATCGCGGCACGGAAGCGTGTGTTGGCGACCAGCCTGGGCGCGACATCCGCACCAAACTCGTTGTGACCGATCAGCGTGGCGATGAAGGCACGCGGCGTAAGGTCGCGCCGGACAACGCGGTGCGGCGAGGCGACGCGTTGCAGTCGCACGCGCGTGGCGGTGAGGCCTTCGGGAAGCGGCAAGCCATCGACCGTGTCGAGCGCGACGATGATGAGCGTGGGCTGCCGCAACGCGCCAACAGTCGCGGTGCGCACGGCGTAGTTCTGCACCGTAAGGGTGATGCGAACCTGCTGCCCTTCGATCTCGACGATGCGCTCGATAGGCGCAGCGGTCAGGGGGCTGACATCCGACGGGCCACGTGTGGATCGGATGGCCGCCGCGGCAGCGGGAGTTGAGGCAATGGTGAGCGCCGTTGCGGCGAGAAGAGCAGTGGTGGCGATGACCGCAAGGTGTCGGGACATGGGGCGTGCTCCTGATTGGGTGCGAATCGGCGGGTTGCGCGCGTGGATCGGATGTGCGTCCTGACCCCTTCCCCCCTTCCCCCACCGGCGATTGCTCGAGCTTCAGGGCTGGCCCGTGTTCAACCGGCTCTTGGTGATACGGAAGCGGCGATCAGTCGGTTGCGGGAGACTGGCCGGTTGCGCGAGAAGGGGCGGTTGCAGAAGCCTTTGGCTGCTTTGGTCCGCCCAGGAGGGCCTCGACGGCCTGGCGGCTCCGCTCGGCGACGATCGACCAGCCTTCGCGGCCATCGGGCAGGTCGGTAAAGGTCAGGGGCTTACCGATGCGGACGCGGATGCGCGTCGGGCTGGGGAGCTTGGCGTTGGCATGCAGAGCTTCAAAGGCTCCGGTGATGGCGCATGGCACAACCGGCACGCTGGAGTCACCGATGATCATGCCCAGCCCAGCCTTGAAAGGGAGCAACGCCCCATCGCGCGAGCGTGCGCCCTCTGGGAAGAGGATGTATGAGCAGGGCTCGCTGATGAGGCGGTCGCGCAGCTGCTTGAGCGCGTGCGGGCCGCAGTTCTTTCGCCACATGGGAAGAGCGTTAATGAACGCGGCGGAAAAGATGGCCAGCGGATCGGTATGGAAGAAGACATCACCTGCCGCGACGGGGAAGATGCGGTCGCACGAGCGTATAGGCATGGCCGATGCGAGCACGAGCGCATCAAGATGACTGGCGTGGTTGGCGATGAGGATGAAGGGTGGCTTGGCGGGGATGTGGTGCGAGCCTTCGACGCTCAGGCGGTGGTAGGTGCGCAAGTAGGCGCGAACCATGACGGACCACGTGAAATGGCCCGCGGTGTGGATGAGGCCGCTCTCGCGCTTGAGGCTCCTGGCCCGCTCGGCGGGCGAGAGTCCGTGGTCGTGCGCGGGTTCGAGCTTCCAGGGTTCCACGGCTAGTTTCCGCTCAAGATTCTGACCGGCTGTTCGATCCCGATACCCTGAAAGTAACCCACAAGATGGAACATGGCGGGCGCGGCGAGAAGCAGGCTGTTGCAGCGGTCGAGCACGCCGCCATGACCGGGGATGAGTGTGCCCATGTCTTTGATGCCGATATCGCGTTTGATGCTGGAGATGGTGAGATCGCCGAGTTGGCCCGCCGCGCTGATGATGAGGCCCAGCAGGACGAGGTTGCGCCAGTCGCCCATGGGTTGAGCGTTGAAGACGTACGAACCAATCCAGACGACAATCACGGTGGTGAGGAGAAGCGCGCCGATTGCGCCGGAGATGGTCTTGTTTGGGCTGGTCTGGGGCGCGAGCTTTGGGCCGCCGATGGTCTTGCCGACGGTGAAGGCGAGGACATCGTTTATGGCCACGCAGATAACCAGCAGGAGGAGCATGGGGCGGTAGCGTTCGTCGTTGGCGAAGTAAGACAAGTGGCCCATGCAGACGCCGAAGAAGAGAAAGGCGAGCGCGGCAAGCCCGACGCGCTGGATGTAGCCCTTGGGCCGATCGGCGAGCACTCCGACTGCGGCGATGATGACGAACGTGAGCGGGCCGAGCGCGACAAAGAGGCCGTACCAGTGGTCGAGCGCGGCGAGATTGAGCGTGATGATGCCAAGCGTGACGAGCGCGCTCATGGTCTTCTCGCGGAATAGGCCCGTGGCTCGGGCAAACTCGCGATAGCACATGAGGCTGATGATGGTGATGAGGAGGATCGTCCACGCCGCGCCGGCAAGGATGGGCCCGAGGACAAGCGGGGTCATCACCACCCAAGCGAGGTAGCGTTTGATGAGTTCGCGCCGGAGGTCGGGCGAAACGCGACCCGCGGCCGAGAGGGCCGCGATAATAGAGAGGCCGAGCAGGAGGATGATCCCGACACCAATGGTCAGGCGCACGACGATGGGATCGTCGAAGGCGTGTGCGGTGCCGAAGAGACGCTGGTGTGCGGCGGGTGGGATGGAGAAGTCGATCATGCGTGGTTCTGACGCAGGATACTCGAAGCACGCCCAAGCCGACGGATGGCGGTCAGGATGCACCCGATGGTGATGAGCCAGAGTGCGGCGATCGGGATCGACCAGCCATCGCGTGAGACCGTGGGTTGCCAATCGGCGGGTGCGATGGCGGCGAAGAGTGCGACGAGGATAACGATGAACATCCGTTGCTGCTTGGCCATCGGGCCGCGGTAATCCTGCGGCGCACCCGCAACTTTGGCCGCGGCGCGGATGTAGGCCACAAAGATGGCGGCCGAAGCGGCGGCCCACCCGAGGGTCGGGTTTGAACCTGTGGCGTAGCCAAGGCCAACAAGCGCGGCCGCATCGGAGACGCGATCGGGAACTTCGTTGAAGATCTGGCCAAGCGGAGATGCACGCCCGCTGTTGATGGCGACCATGCCATCGAGCATGTTGCAAAGAAGTCGCTTCACGATCAGAACTGCGGCACAGGCCCAGAGCACACGGGGCCAGGGGGCGGTGGCGAGCGGGGTTGTGGCGAGGGCCGCACCCGCGGCAAGACCAGCGACCATGCCGACGATGGAGATGGCGTTGGCGGAAAAGCCCGCGCGAGTGAGCGCACCAGCCGCACGTACCCAGACGGGGTGTGAGCGGGCACGGATGGGGCGGCGGTCGGGTTCAGGCGCGGAGGTGGTGCTGCCCATGGTGCGTCTGAGTTTAGTCGATCAGCGCGGCGGACTCGGGCTGGCTCTTGACACCTTTGGGCGCGGCACCCATGGGTGCCGACATGCTGAGCATGCGCTCGATGGCGATGAGTGCCCACGCGCGGGCCTCGGTGTGGACCGTTACACGGTTGACCACCTTGCCCGCAGCGAGGTTGTCGAGCACCCAGCAGAGGTGCTCCTGATCGATGCGGAACATCGTGGTGCAGAGACACTGACAATCGCTCAGGATTCGGACGTGGACGTTACGTGCCGCAGACTCGGCGGCGAGTCGTTGCACGAGGTGAACCTCGGTGCCGACGGCCCAACGCGAGCCCGGCCTGGCTTCGCGGATGGTCTTGATGATGAACTCGGTGCTGCCCGCGAGGTCGGATTTATCGACGACTTCTTTGCTGCACTCGGGGTGGACGAGGATGGTGGTTTGGTCGGCCTTGGGTGTGCTGGCCTCGGCAACACGGATCTCGTCGCAATGCTCTGGACGGAAGAGTTTGTGCACCGAGCAGTGCCCGGCCCACAGAATGACCTTGGAGCGGAGGAGATGATCGGGCGATGTGCCGCCAAGTTCTTCGCCGCGGGCGAGGCGGCGGGGGTCGTAGATGCAGGTGTCGGTACGAACATCGAGCCCGAAACTCGCGGCGGTGTTTCGTCCGAGGTGCTGATCGGGGATGAACAGAACCTTGATCTCTTCGTTTTTTTTGCGAGGCTCCGTGCCACCGGCCATGGCCCACTCGAACATACGAGCGGCGTTGCTGCTGGTGCAGACGGTGCCACCGTTCCGCCCCACAAAGGCCTTGATGGCGGCGGTGGAGTTGATGTAGGTGATGGGGATGATGCGGCCCTTCCAACGCCGGGCGTGGAGGGACTTGTGGATGAGGTCCCACGCGACCAACGCATCGTCGTAGTCGGCCATGTCGGCCATTGAGCATCCGGCTGACATATCGGGCAGGATGACAGAAACACCTTCGGGCGTGAGCAGATCGGCGGTCTCGGCCATGAAGTGGACGCCGCAGAAGATGACGTATTTCGCACCCGCCTCGGCGACCTTGCTGGCGGCGAGTTGGCTGAGTTTGAGGGAATCGCCGGTGAAGTCGGCGTGGCGGATGATCTGGTCGGTCTGGTAATGGTGACCGAGGATGACCAGCGCGTGGCCAAGCTGTTGGCGACACTCGGTGATGCGCGTAGCGAGGCTGTCAGGCCCGGCTTCTAGATAGGATGAAGGGAGTGAGGGTTGCCAGAGCACCGAGGCGGCTCCTTTGGCGGCCGCTGTTGGTGGAGGGCGGCCGAGTGCAAGGATTGTAGCGAGCATGGAGCAGTCAGCCGGATTGAAACAAATGCCGTAAGTGCATTGGTGGCAGGTGCTTGGCGAGGCATCTGTCGAAAGTGTGCCCGATGAGCTGACTTGACCCAGATTGTAGAGGCGCGAATATTACGGGAACGAACAACTCATGGTGTGTTTCGCTGCAACCACGCTTTGAGCAGATCGTTCGTGATACGGCTGATTGGGTTGAGCCAGGAAACCACAACCCGAAGTTCACAACTGTACCTCAAGCGGATCTCGTGCGGTTTCTCGAGCGTGGCCAGCACCAGTGGCCAGAACGTTCAGTGCTTCATTCATCGACGCATACACCAAGTCAGACACTCCCCTGAGTGCCAGCTTGCTGGGCGTAGTGGTTGCCGGGATGTGTTGCCGCGGCACGGGCTGATCCGCGTTGTCGGCGAGCGAATCTACGCTGCTTCGGCCAGCACCATGGGCTGAATATAGCGCACGGCTACGTTCTGGCGGCCGGGCTCGAGGCGTTCAACGCGTGTGACCACACCCTGCATGAGCTTGTTGGCGGGTACCACCTGGTGTCGCCCAAAGGTGATGCCGAGGTCGATCAGCTCGCCGATGGTGAAGGCGCGCTCGGCTTCGACGGCCAGCAAGGCTCCGCCAAAGGAGAGGTTGCGCGTGACAACCGCTGCGTATTGCTGCGTCGAACGGCGGAAGAGCTTGCCGGGGCGTGCCACATGAAAGCGCTTATGGCAGCGGCGGTCTTCGTAGTTGCGGATATTCAGCGGCTGGGGTGTGTGGTCGGCATCTGAAGGCATGGTCAAGTCTCCGGTTGTACACGCGGCCAGTGGCGATTTGGCCGCGGAGTCTGGTTGGTATCGGACGGAATTGGAGCGATCGTGAGTTGAAGGGGTGTTAAACGGTGCGATGTGGGGGGGCGAGTCGCCGATAGTGGGGTGTGGAAGTCTCGGTGCTGATTCCGACGTATGGGCGGGCTGAGAAGCTGGCGCGGTGCCTGCGCGGGTTGGCGGACCAGACGATGGACGCGACGCGGTTTGAGGTGATTGTCGGGTTTGATGGGGCCGACGAGGCGGGCGCTAGCCTGGCGGCGCGGGTGTGGAGAGAGAACGCGGGACGGGCGGAGCTTCGGGTGCTTGAGTGTGCGCGCGAGGGATACACACTTGTGCGCAACCGAATGCTGAGCGCGGGGCGCGGGCGGATCATGGTGAGTTTGAACGATGATGTGCGGCCTGAGCCGGACTTTTTGAATGTGCACGTGCGTGAGCACGAGCGTCGGCGCGCGAGCGGGGCAGGGCCGGCGATCGTGGTTGGGCATTCGCCGTATGCGCGGCGTGAAGAGGAGACGCTGCTTGATCGACTGGTGCGCCGGACCTCGATGGTCTTCTTTTATGATGTGATGAACCGGGCGGCTTGTGCGCCGGGGTATGACCCCGACCGCGACTGGGGGTTCAGGCACTGCTTCGGGCTGAACTTCTCGGTGGACGCGGCGTGCGTGCGCGAGGTCGGTGGCTTCTTTGCCCGGCCACATCTTTATGGCTATGACGATATCGAGCTAGGGTTCAGGCTCGCGGCGAGGTTTGAAATGCCGGTGCTCTATCGCCCGAGCGCGCTGGCGGAGCATGAGCATTTTTATCAACCGCATGATCTGATTGAGCGGGAGCGAAAGCTGGGCATGGCGGCGTGGGCCTTTACGGGCGCGAACCCCGCGTTTGGGCTGGCGTGCTTTGGGAGAGACCTTTGCTCAGGCGCGGAAGTGGCGTATTCACGCGAGTTTGTGGCGCGCGAGCGTGACGCGGCTGAGCGGGTGCGTGCGGACTTTCTGAATCACGGTCATCTTCCGGGCAACGCGGTTGATGGTCCACACGAGCAACAGATGCTCGAGCTGATCGCGCAGCAGTTTGTGTTGCTCAAGCGGTGGGAATGGCGGAGTGGGTTGCTGTTCGCGGCGGGTCTTGAAGCGCCGCGCGCTTAAGCAAGAGCATGGTCAACAAGCGCGGGCAACAGATCGCCCGCCTTGCCGCGGAGCGACCAAGTGGCCAGGGGTGAGAGCGGGGTGGGGTTGGGGTTGATTTCGAGAATGCTTGCGCCGCGCCTGCGTGCCAGCTCGGCAAAGCCTGCCGCGGGATAGACCACGCTGCTGGTGCCGATGGAGAGGAAGAGATCACACGAACGCATGGCGATGTCGGCGGCGTCAAGTGCGGATTCGGGGAGCGACTCGCCGAACCAGACCACATCGGGCCTGAGAATGGCGCTCGGAACAAACGGTGAGGGAGGGGGAAAGGTGGTGAAGGGTTCGGGCGGCGGCATGGTGGTGCGTGCCGACTGTGTGCAACGCCACTGAATGATCGAGCCGTGCAACTCAATGACGTTGTGGCTGCCAGCCTTCTGGTGCAGTCGATCGACGTTCTGCGTCAGCAGCGTGAAGTGCCGATCGGTTGCGGCAAGGTTGCGCTCAAGCCGTGCAAGGGCGATGTGGCCGGGGTTGGGCTCGGCTGTGAGGCAGCCAAGGCGGCGCCAGTCGTACCACTTGGTCACCGTCGCGGGATCGCGCTCAAAGGCCTCGGGTGTCGCGAGTGTGGCGGGGTCAAAGTCTTTCCACAGACCTTCCATGGTGTCGCGGAAGGTGCGAATGCCGCTCTCGGCACTGAGGCCGGCACGGGTGTTTACCACAACTTGGGGGGGGTGCGCGCGGGGGGTGGGGGGGGGGGGGTGGTGGGGGATCATGCGAG
>JBBSBC010000162.1:0-8828 GCA_038251595.1 Phycisphaerales bacterium
CGCGGTCAGCCCCGAGGGGACAGCGCTCTGCTATCGCGAAATCTACCGACTCGCGGCCAAGCTGATGGGCAACCCAATGCACGGTAAGGATGTCGCCCGGCACCCGGTCGTCACGCTGCACAATGAGCCGCTCGACGATTACGTTCAAGCCGTCCTGCGTGATGACTGGCACAGAGTTGGCGAACTGCTCGCCAAGTCGGCATGCATACTCGCGAGCGCGGGCGCCGAGTTTTGCATCGTGCCCGACAACCTCATGCAGCACGGGGTTCACCTTGCCGAGAGCCTTTCGCCCATCCCGTGGCTCACGATGACTGAACTTGTCGCCGAGCGCATCGGGGCCGATCAGCGCACCTCGATCGGACTCATCGGTACGAAGATGGTGATGTACGGCTCAACGTATCAGACCCACCTCGGGCTGCGCGGCATCAAGGTGCTGATCCCCGATCAGGCCGAGGCCGATGTGGTGGACAGTATTATTTTCAGCGAGCTGCTCTACGGTGTGGTGACACGCGAATCCGAACGCCGCATGATCGCGGTCATCGAGCACATGGCCACGCGGGGGTGTGAGGGAATCATCCTCGGGTGCAGCGAAGCCCCGCTGATGATCAACCAAGGCAACTGCCCGATCCCGCTGTATGATGCGACCGGCCTGCTCGCCGAGGGTGCGATCCGCTGCTCGATCGGCGAGCGGCCGCTCCGCGCCTGCGGAGGGGCGTGAGCTTGGATATCGCACAAGCACAACGCAACCAGCCAGAACCATTCGCTGGCCGCGCTCACGCTTTCAACGCTTCCGCCCCTTCGGGTCGAGCGCCTCACGCAGGCCCTCACCCACAAAGTTGAGCGCGAGCAGCGTTGTGCCCAACAGCAGACACGGAAAGAGCAGCAACCACCATCGCGACTGATACGGATTCAACTCGGTCAGACCATCGGCCGCGAGGTTCCCCCAACTCGGAAGGGGCGGACGAACACCGATCCCGAGGAAGCTGAGGAACGATTCCTGCAAGATGGCCTGCGGAACGGTCAGCGTGGCGTAGACAATGATCGGGCCTGCAAGGTTCGGCAGAAGATGGCGCGTGCATTGCCGGAAGACCGGCACCCCCATCGCGCGGGCGGCTTCCATAAATGGCTGTTGCTTCAGACTCAGCACCTGCCCCCGAACAACCCGCGCCATCGTGAGCCAGCTCACCCCGCCGATTGCGATGAAGAGCACCGTCAGTTCAAGAACCGTGCGGGTTTGTGGCGAGATCGTGCGCGGACGCACCACCATCTGTCCCAGAGCCTCGAGGACCGCGCCGAGCGTTGCGTGCTTGGTGATGAACGCCTGATCGCCGATCTCGAACAAAGGCGGACTGTCAACCCCCCCGCCCTCAATCCATGCACGGTGCGCGACGTTGGCGAGTTCGCGTTGCACCAAGCCGCGAAGAGGCGCAGCGTTCGCATCCGCGGGAAGGGCGCGCAGCTCTTCGATTGTGGCTTCCGTCCCGCCCATCTTGACCGGAGCCCCGATCGCCCGCACGTTCTCATTGACCCAGACCGTGCGAGCCCGTCCGCGCGAGACGTACTCCTCAATCATCGTCTGACTGGCCACCGCCAGTAGCACGACCAGCAGGATGTAGGGCAAACCGTACAGCACATCGACAATGCGCATCATCAGCGCATCGACACGCCCACCGGCATAACCCGCGACCGCTCCGTACACCGTACCGAGAAAGACCGACAGCAGCGCGGCCGCCAGTCCGATCGTGAGTGAGACGCCGCCACCCGCAAGCGCACGGATCAGCAGCGAGCGACCGAGCAGATCACTCCCCATCCAGTAGCGAGGTTGAGCATCGGCAAGTTGTTGCGCTGATGGCATCAGGCCGCGTTGCGCGGCCTCTTCAACAGTCGTTGGGGGCTCGGCCCCGAGCGCGAGTCTTTCCACCGCCCGCGCCCGTGCCGTGGCGGCGAGCCGGGCCTTCACCGAGTCGGGCACATCACCCTCATCCGGAACTCCCGCCCACCACGGGGGCAGGTGCCGCGCGGTGCGGACCTGTTCATCATACTTGGACCCGCTCAGCGTATAAGGCAACGTCAGCAGGCAAGCCCCAAGCATCAAGCTCAGAATCCCAATGCCGATCAATCCCGCCAGCGAGCGCGTAAGCGGGTTGTCGCGCGGACGCGGCGGTGCACGCAGGGCTGAGATCGATGGCTCATGCATGGGCTGAGGGTAGAACAACTCGAATGATGACAACTTGCCGAAGATGACAGCTTGCCGAAGATGATCCGAGCAAATGGCGGGCGCTATCGTGTGCTTCCCCGCGCTTTGACGATCGCCCGACAGCGTGCGGGGTCGATCGCGCCCGTCCAGTGGCCACCTTTCTTCAGGTACGATCCGACAATCAGCCCATCGGCGATCTCAAGCAACGTCACCACGGTTTGCGGGGTCACGCCCGAGCCGACCAGCAGTGGCAGGCGTGATGCGTGTCTGACCTCCTTGAGATCGGCCAGACTCGTCGGCTTGCCGGTCGCACTCCCGGTCACGATCAGGCCATCGGCCCCGAAAAACTCCGCCCCCTCCGCGACATCGGCGAGCGAGAGGTCGGCCGTGATGGCGTGCGAAGCGTGCTTCTTCTTAAGATCGCAGAAAATCTTAATACCCACCGCACCGATCTCGCGCCGGTAGCGCAGCAATGATCCCGCCTCGGCACGCGCAAGCAAACCCTCATCGGCCACATGCCCGAAGACGAAGTTTTCGCAGCGGATGAAGCCCCCACTCCCCCCCCTCCCCCCCGCCCCCGGCCCCGCCCCTGCACACTGTGCAATCGCCAGCGCCTCATGGTTCCCGCCGGAGAGCACCTGCACACCAATCGGGAGCTTCGGGGCCACCGCACGCACAGCCATGGCCGCGCGGACCATGACCGCCACCGTCTCCGGCCCCTTGCGCCCGTGCACATATGGCCGGTCGTGCATATTCTCGATAATCAGTGCATCAAACCCCGCATCCGCGAGCACCTTCGCCTCAATGGCGGCACGCCGGCAAAGCTCTTCCACGGGCATCCCGCCGCGGGGCGTCCCCGGCAGAGCGCCGATGTGCACCATCCCGATCAGGGCTCGTTTCGGCAAACGGACGGATTCAGTCTTGCTCGGCAACGGTCACTCCTTCAAAGCTCCAGCACTAATGCAGAACACGGCGTGTGCGCAGAGAGCACCCAGATGAAATTGGGAATTGGGACACCGGACGTCATTCACACAGTCTTTGCGTTCCTCTGCGACCTCTTGGCCATCTCTGTGCTCTCCGGCTTCCTCTCAATCATCTCACAGGTAACGATTGCTCTCTGGCCAGATGATCCCAATATAGTCGTACCGATGCGTACACGCATGGACCCTGAGCAGACCGCCGCCGAGTTTCAGACGACCCACTGGTCGATGGTGTTCAGCGCGCGCGGCGATCACCGCGCCCTCGAACAACTTCTCAGGCACTATTGGTCACCGGTCTACGCCTTCATCCGCCGTCAGGGGTACGGAAGCCACGATGCCAGCGATCTGACTCAGGAGTTTCTCGCCCGTGTGGTGATCGGCCGCGACCTCATTGGCAAGGCCGACCCTGCTCGCGGCCGGTTCCGCTCGTTCATCAAGCAGTCGCTCCGCAACTTCCTCATCGACCAGCACCGTACCGGACGCCACTCCAAGGGCAGGCATGGAACCGAGCGCACGGCAACGGTTTCGATTGCCGGCCAAGATGGAAAGGTCATTTTCGAGCCTCCTTTTTCCGACGATATATCACGAGAGTTTGATCGCGAGTGGGCCGCCACCATCGTACAGCTCACGCTTGTGCGTCTTGAGGAGGCGGCCCGCCGCGAAGATATGCTCCTGCACTGGCAGGCCTTCCAGATCAACATCCTTGGGCCTGCCCTCCGCCGCACGGAGGCGCTGGACCTTGCGACTCTGGGCAAACAGCTCGGCGTACACGATGCGACCAAGCTCTCCAACATGCTCCAGACCATGAAACGTCGCTTCCGGCGCGTGTTGCGCGAGGTGGTTGCCGAAACGGTGGCCACACCCGAGGAAGTCGAGCAGGAACTCGCCGACCTTCGCGGGTACATGGGCGGATAATCACGACGATTTACGACCGGCCAAAGCTTGATGGCCATGGCCGACATCGCCCCTGTGTGGCATACTCTGGAATCGCTTACATACGGAGCCGACCCTGAGCCTGCCCACACCCCATCGCCGCCGCATCCGCCAACTCATTTCAATCTCGGCAACGCTCGCACTCGCCAGTGCAGCCTGTGCCTCGCCGGTTGAGAACCCTTGGACGGTGGTCGGGCCGGACGACACTTCCGCCGTTGCGGCCGCCGCGATCTCTGGTTGGTACGCTGCTGCCGACTCGTTCGAGGATACTGTTGAGCTGCGCGATATCCGCCAGAACCTCCTGCGCACCATCGGGCGTTCTGAGATGCTGGCCCTGCTTCCGTGGATGACCCTTGATGGCGGGACTGATGGGCCAGTCGCCGCCGCGTGGACGGCATCAGGCCGCGTGCTGTACATTCTCGTGGTCGATGACACAACCCCCGGTGATGGTCTGGGGTCCGATGCGGTGCTCCGTTACGATGTCCCGAGCAATACACTGAGCGTCTTTGCCCGTCTCAACGCCTTCAACAACGGCGGACAGTTCCCCCACCTTTCCATGGTGCATCATCGCGGCCGACTCTACATCGGAACCGCTGGTGATGGCATCAAAGTCTACAACGCTACCGCCAATCTTGCCGCGGGAACACTTGCCACGACTATCGCGCTTCCTGCTGGCACAAAGGTCACCGGCCTAACGGTCGATCGCGAACAGAACTTTCTCTTTGCCTCATCCGATTCGGGTGTCTGGCGTTCATCGCTCGGCGCCTTTCCGACCATCTCTTTCACACAGATCGCTGCGGGCGCCGATATCCGCGCCCTTGCATGGGCCGATCACTACGGCGCGGCCTCCGGCCCCAGCCAGCGCGGGCTCTACCTCCTCAACGGCGGAACATTCCCCACTCCGTCAACCATTCGCTGGCTCACGGCCACGCAAGCGGCGGGCGCAAGCCTTGTCACGCCCGTGACGTATCGAACCATGTCGAGCGAGTGTCATGATCTGTGCGCGACCGCCGATGGAAAGATTCTCATCGCCGCTGACGAGGATGCCGTGCTGCTCTCAGATTCCGCCGATTTGCGCCTGGGGTTTGATGCATGGATGAACGACGAGTTTCAGCAGCACGTCAACTTTGCACGCGGCCTGATCTCGCCCGATGGTGAACCCGCCGGGTGGGTGATCGATGCCGATGTGGATGGCACCACGCAGCCCAACCGCTTCCACCCGGCCACGCCCGACGCTGCGGCATGGGCGGTTTTTGCGTTGCTGATGAGCGATCACCTCAACAGTGACCCACTCGCCCAGTCCGACATCCGTTCCATCATCACCCGCTACGGTGATGAAGCACCCGACTTGATCATGCCCTCTCGATCCGCGGATGGCATCTTCCGACATTGGATCAATCCACAGAACGGCAGCTTCAAGCCCGGTTGGGATCCAGAGTTCGCAACGCTCAGCACCATGAAGATCGTGGCCGCGGCGGCACGCGCCATGAAGTACTATCCGAATGATGCGGCGATCGCCAAGGCCGGTTCCCGCATCATCTTTGGCACACGCAACTGGCAGACATATCTCAACAACCCAAGCATATTCGGAGTCGACGACTGGCTCTCGTTCAAAGGTCTTCCCGCTGGGGGTGCCGATTGGAACAGTTCCTCGCCACCGTTCTTTGAAGGCATCATCTTTGTAGAGCAGATCGGGGTCTATGGCACAACAGCCGCCGATGCGGCCGTGACGCGATGGTTCAACCGATCGCTCTGGCCAACCGCCACTTTCCTTACCGGCCGCCCCATCACCTCGTCGAGCAGCGGTTCATTTGGATCGGCATTCATCAGCCTCTACGGGCCATTGCTCTCCAAGCCTTATCGCAACGATCTGAGCGCGAACGGCTGGCGAACTCAAGTAAGCAACATTCGCTGGTCAAGCGCCGCGTGGACCGATGACAACTCGCCCCGGCACTACACCGTCTTTTCGGCTGGCACCAACCAAGTGGGCTACAGCGCCGACTCGCTCGGTAATCGTCCGGGCAACTTCACGACCTTCACTTCACTCGAAGCCCTGTGCGCGTTCGGCGATACACCCGAAGCCGTCGCCGCCTATGCCGCATATCGCAAGGGTGCGCGCCAGACCTGGAAGAACGGCGCAAGCCTGCTCTACCGGCGATCGGATACCGATCCGTTCTACTCACCCAACTCCGCTGGTCTTCCCGATGTCACGCTCGGCGGGCTTGGGTTGGCCGAGCTTATCCAACCCGGCTCGATCAACGCGGTTCTCGCGATCGACTATCCGACCGTCGAGCTCTGTCCGACCGATCTCAATGCCGACGGGCTGATCAACATCGAAGATCTTTACCGCCACATCGCCGCACCTACCGACCTCAACGGCGATATGACCATCACCAGCCGCGATGCCGCGTGCCTCATCGCCTGGCTCCGCCGCAACGAGGCGGTTGAGACCTCGGACCGCTGAGCATTCTCGCAAGTCGCCCAAAGCACAACGCCGCGCGGATGAGCTCGCGCGGCGTTGTTTGTTGACTGAAGCGGTCGATTCAGAATCGACGCATGAACTTCAACTTACGGGCAACCAGCGAAGTAGGCAGTGAGGAAGTCAAAGATATCCTGCACGCTCACGCCACCGCTGTTGTTGAAGTCTGCGGGGCAGGCTGCGGTCTGCGAGAAGCTGATGTCATCCCAGAAGATCGTTCCGCTGCCACTCGGCAGTTCGAGCGTTCCACCAAAGCGGAAGATGATCAGGCTTACACGCGGCACGCCTGCGTTGTCGGGCTTGCAGGGGAAGTCAACAAAATCGTTCTGGTTGAAGGTACGGCTGAAGTGAACCCACTCGCCGTTGGTGTGGACCGCGGTCACATCGTCAGTCGTTCCTGAGCACACTGCAAGAACTGGCTGAACACCGATGAGCCCAGGAATGCTCGCGGCATAATCCTCGCGGATCCGCAAAAACTCAACGGGCTGATAGACCGAGTTGTTGTTCCGGCGGAACTCGAGCTTCAGACCTGCACCAGCACCACCGCCGAGCGGGCTATCCGCAGGAATCATGAACCAGCCCGAGACCGTGAAGTCGGGAAACGCCAACCCGTATCGATAGCTCGGGTTGTTGAATGGAGAGAACGGATCGTTGAACGGCATCGTTCGATCAGAGGTGTACCCCTGAAATGCGTTGGCACCCGTCGGCATCTCGACACAGCGCGTTCCCGTGTGCGCGGCGGTCAGCGGCGGCAGCAACCCGTCGCCCACAGAGCGATAGCGTGCCGGCGCGAACGATCCCCAACCCGAGGGCGCGGCCGGGTTCACACTGTCGGGCGTTTCAAAGCTTCCATTCTGCAGGGGGATAATGGGCTGAGCCATAGCGGGCGCGGCCAAGGCCAGCCCGACTCCGGCAATCAGTGAGAGGGTTGCTTTCGACATCATCAAATCTCCAGAAATAGACGGTCGTGGACTCAGAAACTACACGCGGCACGAGCGAGGCCGGCAGTGTTGCGCGACTACGCAAGCGTTTACATTGTGCTACAGATCCAGTTGTTCGTCAACCTCCGAAATGCAAATGCATCTCGATCTTCTTCCTTCTCTGGAAACGATGCCCCCATATCAAGGGGCGTTCATCGCCAAGTGCCCACCACCACCTCGAATCACAACGCAAACCCCCCAAGTTCACTTGATACCCTCGGTCGCTACTCCATGGATGAAGGTTCTCTGGGCAAGCAGGAACAACAGCACGAGAGGAGCCACCACCATCGTGCTTGCCGCCATCAGCAAGTTCCAAGGTGTATTGCCCGCCTGAGATTGATAGAGCTGCAACCCGAGCGCAAGCGTGAACTGCTCGCGGTGTGTCAGAAAGATCAACGGACCCACAAAGTCGTTCCACACATAGATGAAGTGGAAGAGCGCCACCACCGCGAGCGCGGGGCGACTGAGCGGCAGAATGATGCTGGCAAACGTCCGCCAGCTCGAACATCCATCGATGGTCGCGGCCTCATCCAGTTCCTTCGGGATCGTCATGAAGAACTGGCGCAGCAGGAAAATATTGAAAGCCCCGCCAAACCATGCGGGCACCCAGAGTGGCCGGAGCGTTCCGATCCAACCAAGTTCGCGAAAAACAATATAAAGGGGGGCCATCAACACGGGAAATGGGATCATCATCGTGGCCAGAACAAGCGCGAAGACGGCCCCGCGGCCGCGCCACTCGATCCGTGAAAGCCCGAACGCCACGACGGCACTCGAGAGCGTCATGCCCACCACGCTCAGTCCCGCAACGATCAGCGTGTTGCGCAGATAGACCGGAAACTCAACGGTCGCATCGTTCCAGACGCTCTTGTAGTTGTCTGCGGCGTAGTTCAGCGTCTCGCCAACTGGCCTGGGAAGCAGGTTCATTTCCGCCGAAGCTGCCTGACTCTCAGGTTTGATCGAGGTGCTGAGCATCCACACCAGCGGCGCAAGAAATACCACAGCGATGCACGTGAGCACCATGAAAGTCAGCCATTGCGTCGTCTTCGGGCTTTCAGCAGCCAAACAACACTCCACGGAAACTTACACCCGGCGATAATGCACGAGCCGCTTGCTCGCCACAAGCATCACCGCCGTCAACATCAGCACCACGATCAGTTGCACCCACGCCATAGCGCTGGCATATCCCATCTGGCCGTAGACAAACGCATTTTCATAGAGGTAATGCGTGTAAAAGTGACCCGCCGGATTCGTCCCATCAG
>JBBSBC010000163.1:0-8647 GCA_038251595.1 Phycisphaerales bacterium
AGGGCATCGACGGTGCGCTCGACGATCAGGCCCGTGAAGGCCGGGGGCGTGTAGTAGATGCCGAAGCGCTTGCGCTGGGCGCTCTTGGGCATCTTGGAAAGGGGCGAGTCGTCGGCCCCCCCATCGGCGGCGGGCTTGGTGGGCTTGGATTTGCCCTTGGCTGCTTTACCCTTGGCCGCGTTGGCCGCCGCGTGCCCGTTGCCGTTCGTGCCGGCAATGTTCGCCTTCAGCGCGAAGAGGCCGCCGACGCGGAGTTTCTCCAGTTCCGTGATGGAGCGCTCGAACAGGTGCCCGAGGACTTCGACGTTGACTTCCTCGGAGAAATCAAAGGTGCCGAAGCCCGCGAACGAGTTGGTCCACTTCTCGTCTTCGAGGTCGAGGGCGTTGATGGTCGGATCGTCGGCGAAGAGCCCGCCGTTGAACGCGGTGATCTCCTGCTTGCCCCTGATCTTGCCACCCTTGTCGATCGCGGTGAAGAAGTCAAGGAAACTTTCCCATGCGGGGTTCCTCGCGCGGCTGTAGGTCCGAACGTCACGCTTGGTCTCGGCCAGCGAGTTCTCCGGCAACAGCCCCCGGTCCTCGCAGAAGGCGATGAAGATGATCCGGTCCAGGATCTTCTGCGAGATGCGGATGGCCTCGTCGAGGTCCTTGCCCTCTTCCAGGTTCAGGTGCTCGATGAGTTCCAGCCGCCGCCACTGGTACTGCTTGTAGAGGTCGTCGCCGACCTCCTTCTGCCGCTTCTCGGTTTTCTGGAGCAGGGCGAGGGCGCGGGGCGGTTGCCCGAGCGCCGACGTGATCAGCCCGCCGCGCTCGAACAGGGCGTAGAACTCGTTGAAGCGGTCGCGGCTGCGCAACTCCTGAAGTGTGAACTCTTCATAGTTAAGCGTCCCCTTGCTCCGGTAGTAAAGGCGAATGGTCGAGAAGTTGGAGACGATCCCCCATTCGCATCCCGGCAGGGCGTTGAGGTAATCCCAGCACTGCTGAACGGCGGTGCGGCCGTTGGAGCGGTCTCGGTCGAGATCGGTCTGAGAGTCTTTGAGCTCGACCACGACGGTGGGAGACTTGGCGTTGGGGAACTCGCCAAGCGCAGCATCGGCGGTGCCGACAGTCGTGACCGTGAACTTGTGCTCGAGTTGCCAAGCCGACGGACTCTGAGTCTTAACGGCGTATCCCAACCCATCACCGAAGAGCTGATCGAGAAACTGTGTGTCGATCGAGGTCTCTTTATGCTTGGCAAGCTGGCCCAAGGACTCAAGATCAGCCCAGCGGATGGCAATCGTGTGGGCCTTCTCCTGGGCCGCGCCCGAGAGCTGCTGATTGGCGGCGGCCTCTCGGAGGAACCGTGGAATGAACAACGCCCGCTGGCGGCGGGTGCGTCGTTCAAATGCGCGTTCGTGCTGCTCGAATAGCCTTGCGCTGCCCTGTTCTGCCGATTTCGCCTTCGCCATAGTGTTTCCGCGTCCGTGCGGTATGGTAACGCTTCGGACACGCGGATGTTGAATGAATTCTGGCCGATGCACGCCTCTCGAACGACCCTTTGCCTGCTCAGAAAGAATGGTGGTGCAATCACATGGCAAAGGGCAAGACCGACGGATCATACTTGAAACGGCTGCGAACTTCGATGGCGCACTCCGCTTGACAACGCGCGATGCCAATCCGCCACTTCTCCGCCCTCGACCCCACCCTCACCTCGAGCACCGAACGACACATGACCAGGCCGCAGATCTACGACGGACTCGGCTGGCAGACCAGAGTCGGTCAGCTCTACGTCGTGCAGGGAATACCCGCGGCCTATCCGGTCGATGGTGGCTCCGGCATCATCCTCGCCGAAGGTGGCGATCTGCGGAACGAGAAGATGATCCCCAGCATTGACAAGGCGATGGACATGCACGCGCGCAATCTGGGCAAAATCACGGATTCATGGACACCAACCATGGGGGGTGACTGAGCACCACAACAAACAAAAGGGACCTCGCGCCGGTCCACTCTGGTGGGAACCGGCGCGAGGTGGTGGGGTCAGGGTGAGCAGAACCACGAACCCGCGTCTCAGCGACGGCGACGAAGCGCGACCAATCCGCCAAGCCCCATCAGCGCGAACGCGCCGGGCGTGGGAATCTGGTACGTCGCCGTAAACAGCCAATCGGTGCTGTCGGCATGGCGAATCGCATTGGCCGTCACGTAGCTCATCCAGCCCCACCCGCTAATCCCGTTGAAGCCGCGATGGCCGAGGTCGTTGTCCTCATCACCAAGGCGGAAGACCTTCCCATCCATTCCCTGATCGGTGAGCTGCACCACGCCGCTGCCCGGAGTTGTCAGTGTGCCGAAGTTGCGATGATCAGGCGTCGTGACCACAAGGTCATCATCACCCATCGCGGGCCCCACACCGAGGTTGTACAGGAAGTCGAACTGATACACCCCACGATGCACGTCATTGGCGTAGTCGGTCCCGGTGTCGCGACCGCCAAACGCCTGACCATAAATTCGGACCTGTGTTTGCGTCGCATTGACCGTCATGAATGCGGCCGATTGAATGTTGTCAAAGTCGAGTGTGAACACATCGTGCCCACTCGTCACATCAAACAACTCGTCAAACCGCGCGCCATAAGAAGGCGGACGCGCATTGCCATCGGGGTGATTGTTAAGTCGGTAAAGGCCCGGCAGGATCGTCGCCGCCGACGAACCCGAAACGGACAACAGCATGGCCCCGGTCGCAAAAGCGACCGTCGCGCAGGAACGGAACAACATGTGGATAACTCCCTCTCCAGAGACTTAAATCGTGCCGAAACTACACAACTTCGGCGTTCCCATCGGGTGATGGGAAAAGTGATGTAAGTCTTTCTCCGACAACATCATGCGCGATGGTTGTGGCTTTGACAATGAAATGCCCCCTGTTTTGGGCAGGATTTCTGCCATCAACAGGTTATCCACAGAGCTATCGGGCCGCAGCTTTCAAACATCGATCAATGCGAATAAGAACACTTTCGCGACCGAGAACCGACATCGCTTCGTTGAGTGGCGGGCTGACCGATGCGCCGGTGAGTGCGACTCGGATTGGTTGTGCGAGTTTGCCGATGGTTGACTTTCCGGCGGGATCCGCGGGAAGGTGCTGCGCGGCGAACGCTTCCATCGCGTTGTGCAGGGTGGGTCCATCGAATGGCGTGATGGTCGCGAGTGTTTCGCGAAACTGATTGAGGATGGTCAGGCCCTCGCTGTTGTTCGACTTGAGGTTCTTCTCAAGCGCGGCGGGATCAAACGAGATCTGATCATCGGATACGAGCGCGAAGTCGATGACCTTGAGCACATCGCGGAGTGTGCGGGCGCGGGGCTTGGCCATGCGCAGCAGTTGTGCGAGCCGATTCGTGTCGATCGCGCGAAGTGTTGAGCACACCGCGGGCTCGCTCTCGGCGCACCAGGCCATGAAGCGCTGCGTGAACTGCTCATCGGGCATCTGCTGCAGATAGTCGCCGTTGAAGCTGAGGAGCTTGGCGCGATCAAACTTCGCGTTGGTCTTGCCGATGCGATCGATGGTGAAATGCTGCGAGAGAAACGCGGCGTCAAACTTCTCGAGGTCTTTGCCATCGGGCAGCTTCATCCCGGGGTTCCAGCCGAGCAGGGCGATGAAGTTGATGATCGCTTCGGGAATATAGCCGCTGTTGCGGAAGTCGTAGATCTCGATCTCGGGCAGCGTTACGCGGAAGTGCTTTGCGATGATGGTAGCGATTTCGACGCTGTCGCTCTCCGCGCCGATAAACATGCTCAGCGAGCGCTCATCGATACCGGTCTGAGTGGCGAGCGTGGACGGGGTGATGGTCTTGTCCCTCACCATCGCATCCCTTACGGCCTTTCGGGCGGTCTTTGCCTTGTCACGTTTGCTCATCTTCGAGCCATCCATATTGAAGATCAGCGGCATGTGCGCATAGACGGGCACGCGGAACCCGAGCGCCTTCTGAAGCGCCACGTGTCGCGGCGTGTTGTAGAGATGTTCTTGAGCGCGCATGACGTGCGTCACACCCATGGTCTCATCATCCACCACCACGGCAAAGTGATACGTGGGAAATCCGTCGGCCTTGCGGATGACAAAGTCGTCGAGCTCGCCCGGCGCGATGCGCACATCGCCCAGAACCTGATCGCGTACCACGATCTCTTCGTTGGGCGCGTAAAAACGGAGTACATATCCTTCGCCCTTCGCATCAGCCTGCTTCATGCGCTCAAGCCGCGCGGCGGGTGTGGGGTAGTGGAGGCTGGCGGCGCGGTCGTAGCGATAGGTCTGCTTCGCGGCCACGGCGATCTTGCGCTTGGCCTCCAGTTCATCGCCGGTCTCAAAGGCCGGGTAGGCGTGCCCGTTCTCGACGAGCTGGTGCAGATACTTGTTGTAGAGGTCGCGCCGCTGGGCCTGAAAGTATGGACCGACCGGGCGTGAGTTGGCACCGATGGTTCTGGTGGCCGGAGCGTGGGCTTTGTGCGTATCAGGGCTTGCGGAGTTATTGATTCCCGGCTCGGAGAGCCGGGATACCTCAAGCGTCGGCCCATCATCCCACTCGATCCCCAGCCATGCCAGGTCTTCGAGTATGCCGCGTGCCGACTCTTCGCTTGAGCGTGCCTGATCGGTATCCTCGATGCGGATCATGAATCGACCCTGCCCGCCGGGTTGGGCCTTGGAGAAGGCCCAACAGAACAGTGCCGATCTGGCTCCACCTATGTGCAGGTGCCCGGTCGGGCTTGGGGCGAATCGCGTGACCGCCGGTTGGGGGGCGGGTACGTGGGAGGTGTTGGTCGTCGCTGAGGGGGAGGCGTTGGGTGTGGACATGGGGGGAAAGGGTAGGAAGCTGTTTCGGGTTGATTGTCAAGAGACGGTCAAGCCCCGATCTGTTGTAGAAAGCGCCTTGAAGCTATGGGTGATGGTTGGTAGTCTGATGGCAACACGGATGCGGGCGAACGTTGACACAAACGATGGCTCGGCTTGGCAGGGCGATGGATCGCTTCACAGTTGAGGCCGTTGCATGCGCGTGCCTTGCACCTTTATATTCGGCGCTTTCATACTTGCGGCGGCCAATCCGGCTCTCACATTGGGCGCTGGCGCACCACCTGCATCGGCGGGATTGGTTGGCCCGAAAGAACCTGAGGAGCAGGGTCTTGCGCGACGCAAGGTGCTGCATCTGAAACTTCGGGGCGAGCTCGACTGCATCAAGGTCGTGGGTGAGTTGGAGCGAGCGCTCGACCGCGCCCGCGCTGATGGTGTGGATGTGGCGGTGCTTGAGATTGGTGGTGATCAGTGGCGGGCCGATGTGCTGCTGGGTGCCATGAAGCTGCTGAAGACCGAACGACCGAAAGTGGTTGCGTGGTTGAACGATCCGTCGGATCATCGCGTGGGCACCGGCCAGGCCGCGCTCGCGTTGATGGCCTCAAGGTGCTACCTCGCGCCCAAGACCGAGGTGGTGTTTGACGGGAGCGAGGCGCTCCGCGCCGGCGCGCCGGCGCTCACCGAGTGGGAACAGATCGATCGGGACATTCAGGCCTTGCTCTGGGGCTCGCTGAAAGAGCGAGGAAGAGAGCTGCTTATGGCCGCGATGTTGCCTGCGCCATCGCAGCCACTCTGGGCGATGTTTGATCGCTCGCCGACATCAGGGCCGGGTGCCAAGCTCCAGAAGCTGATGATGACCGAGCCTTCGAGCGCCGAGAGCACACGCTGCATCGCGATCACCAGCGGGTCGGCCGACCGTGGCTCAATCCGGGTGAAAATCGACACCGAGCTTGCGCTCGCGTTGAAACTTGCGGATGGATCAACACGAGAGGTCGGGCAACTGCTCGCGGCCGAGCGGTTGTCGCCGCAGCCGTTGATCAGGGCGGAAGTGGTGAGCGGGTTTCCGGATGCTCGCGAACGGCTGGTGCGGAGTCTTGCCGCGGTCGATGCCGCGATTGAAAGACTCGACAAGACGCTCGATGAATCCGAGAAACTCAAAGGCTCTGATGTCGTGAGACGGAAGCGACAGGCCGTGCGCACATCTGTTCCGTTGGCCGATGAAGCGATGAAGTGCCTGCTGGATGCCGAGAAGCTTACGGTCGAGTATCCCGAGCTGCTGCGGAGTCCGCCGCCGGGAGCGACGGTGGTCGAGCTCACACCCCATCGGCTGAGCGCGGCGTGGTTTTACGCGTTTCAGGACCGTCGCGAGTCCGTCACCGAACTCCGCGCCAGGGCGGCGCGGTTGTCGGAATGAAGCTACCGTTTCGTGATGGCCGATCCGGGCACCCCAAAGATCAAAGAGCGCGAAAGGCCCGCCAAGCGCGGGAACGCTGTGCCAACAGAAATGGATGCGAGTGAGGTCGCGGTCTTTCGTGAACTCTTCTGGCACAACATCGTTCGAGAGACCCTCAGTGGTCTGGCGGTTGTGGCCCAGCACCATCCAGAGATGATGGATGGTCGCTTTGCGGTGTTGACCCATGGCGGGGAGCGCATCCCCATCGCAAATGTCGAACCGGTTTTCGCCTACACAGTGCGCGGGGCGAGACGTTCATCCTCGGCCGTTCAGCTCACCATCTTCCGGATCACGACTCCGGAGGGTGAGGTCTTTACACTTCCCGTGCATGAGGTGCGAGCGATGCACGAACTGACCCCAGAGCTGATCGCTCAGTTGCAGCAATCCGAGGATGAGGAGCAGGATGCGGTTGGGGAAAGCGAGCGGCGACCGTTCGGGTTTGCCGCGTTCGCCGCGCTGCCGCGGCGGGGGATTGAGCCTCCTCCGATGCAACCGATGGAATGAACGAATCCGCAACCGCGCACGTATCGAAGTGCATCTATGCAAGGCCCGTCGGCGGGCTACACTCCGATCAACCTACCGATAGACTGCTCGGTTCAGAAGTTACACCATCATGCGAACGCTCGTCGCCATTCCTGTGTACAACGAAGAGAAGTACGTGGCGCGTGTGCTGGCGCACGTGCTTGAGCATGCCGACGATGTGCTGGTGATCGATGATGGATCGACGGACAAGACGGCAAGCATGGTCTCGAAGTTTCCGGTCGATGTGATTCGACGTTCGGTCAATCGTGGGTATGGGCGATCGATGCAGGATGCCCTCAGTTGGGCGGCGACGGGCGGTGGTGGGAGGCGTGACGGGCGCGACCGCTTTGACTGGGTCATCACGATGGATTGCGACGAGCAGCACGAGCCCGCGGCGATCCCAATGTTTGTGCGCGAAGCCGTCCGCGTTGGTGATGACGCGGCGGACATCATCAGCGGTTCGCGCTACATTGTGCCGCTCTCCGAATCTGAAGGGAGTCCTCCGCCAGATCGGCGGAGCATCAATCAGCAGATCACGCGCGAGATCAATCAGCGGTTGAAACTGAAACTCACGGACTCGTTCTGCGGCTTCAAGGCCTATCGCGTGGATGCGGTGCGTCGCCTGCGGCTTACCGAGGATGGATACGCATTTCCGATGCAGTTCTGGGTGCAGGCGGTTGCGCACGGGCTGCGGATTCGGGAGGTGCCTGTGAAGCTGATCTACAACGATCCGAACAGGAGTTTCGGTGGCCCGCTGGATGATCCGACAATCCGCATGTCGCACTACAGGCGCGTGCTGCACTGCGAGCTTGAACGATGCGCGGCCAATCTCCCCGGGTCAGCGTTGGTTGGGGTCGATGCGGGCTGCGGCTGCGGATAGCGGGCGCGGCGCGTGTTGTATGGACAAGGATGAAACCCTTGAGCAGAACAAGCGGGCTGAGCATGAGTGAACCGGCAGAGGGCATGACGGGCTCTGGTCATGTGATGCCATTGATCGTTCCGGATGCGCAGCGATGGCGATCGCTTGCCGACGCGCCTGCTCGGTCGGAACAGGCCGTGCGATTTCGGCGCGAGCTTGGTCTTGCGACGGATCGCCCGATTGTGATGACGGGCCATCAGGCGGAGCTTTGGCATCCGGGGATCATGGCCAAGTACTTTGCGGGAGATGAGTTCGCCACGACGCATGGCTGGGGCGTGGCGTGGTTGGTCGTTGACCAGGATATCAATGCGCCGGGGCAGATTCGTTACCCGGTGCGACACAGTGCCGCGGCGGGCGGCCGCACGTTGCACGTTGAGACGTGGCCTGCGCTCGCGAGTGGCACGTCAGGAGATGTGCCGACCGGACGGTGCCCGGCGGTGATGCCATCGGCCCTGCCGACTTTGGAAAGCGGCGAGACTTTCGGCGCGACGGGTGTGCATGAGGGTTTGCGCGCCATTCACGCGGCGTTGACCCGGCACGTGGGTTCGACATCCGCGGCCGAACAGGTGGGCAGGGCGACGGCGGAACTGCTCAGCCCGTATCTGCGAGCGCCCGCAACGAGCATCATGTCGCTCGCGATGAACCAGACATCGGTGTTCGCGGATCTTGTCGAAAAGATCAGGCGCGATCCGGAAGGGTGTATCCGAAGCTACAACGTGTCGGTGGCCGCCCTGCCGAACGAGCGCGTGCAGACGCTGCGCGAGGGCGAGCTGCCACTCTGGAAAGTCGGGCAAGAGCCTGGCTCGGCAAGACGAAAGGTTCGATCAGATGAGATCGCGACGCTGGCCGTCGAGCGGCTTGCGCCGCGGGCCTTGTTGATGACCGGGCTGCTGCGCATGGTTGGTTGCGACCTTTTCATTCACGGAACGGGAGGCGGTGGAGGTGGGAGAGG
>JBBSBC010000164.1:0-8578 GCA_038251595.1 Phycisphaerales bacterium
GGGTGTTGGGGGGGGTGGGGGTTGGCGTCCACGCGGCGTCAACCTCGTGCGCATGGATCAGCTCGACTTCCGCTCCGTCCCCGACTTCCGCTGGCCCGCCACCAAATCATCCGACGACCTCGCTCTGCTTTTATACACCTCGGGCACCAGTGGCCGCCCCAAGGGTGTTGCCCTCACACACGGCAACATCGAGGGCAACATCCGCCAGGTGCTCGACTTCGTCAAGTTTGGTGATGGCGAAGTGATGCTCGGTGTGCTGCCGCAGTTCCACTCCTTCGGCCTGACCGCGCTCACGCTTCTTCCGCTTACCGCCGGGCTCAAGGCGGTGTACACCGCGCGCTTCATCCCCGCCAAAATCGTGCGGCTGGTGCGGGAGCACCGCGCCACCGTCCTCTTCGCCATCCCTTCCATGTACAACGCGCTCCTGCACGTCAAGGATGCCGGCCCGCAGGACTTCGCCTCCCTCCGCTTCACCGTCTCGGGCGGCGAGCCTCTCTCGCAAGCGGTCTTCGATGGCTGGCGCGAGCGTTACAAGGTCACCATCAACGAGGGCTATGGCCTGACCGAAACCTCACCCATCACCAACTGGTGTCGCCCTGATGAATGGCGACGCGGCTCGGTTGGCAAACCGCTCCCACGGCTTCAACAGCTCATCGTCGATATCGAGACTGGCCGCGAACTCCCGCCCGGTCACGATGGTGAAGTGCGCATGGCCGGTCCCAACGTCATGCGCGGCTACTTTAAACGCCCCGAAGAGACCGCGGCAGCCTTTGATTCCCGTGGGTTTTTCCGCACCGGCGACATCGGCCGCTTCGATACCGATGGCCATCTCCACATCACCGGACGCCTGAAGGAAATGCTCATCGTCGCTGGCGAGAACGTCTTCCCCCGCGAGATTGAGGAAGTCCTCAACGCCCATCCGAGCGTGAAGGAAGCGGGTGTCATCGGCAAGACCGACCCGATGCGCGGCGAGCAACCCCTCGCATTCGTCGAGCTCAAGGAATCGCCCGAGGGTGTCAAAGCCGCGTTCAATGAGCGCGAACTGCTGACCTGGTGCCGCGCCCGGCTCGCGGGCTATAAAGTGCCCGACGAGATCCGCGTCATTGAGGCCTTGCCGCGCAACCCTACCGGCAAAGTCCTGCGACGCGAACTCAAAAAGCTCATCTGACCGTGACCATCCGCATCCATCCACCATCCAAAGATCTGTCTATTCTTCTCATAGCAATCACGCGCCCGCCCATATCCCTCAGCCCATCAGGAGCCCGCCCACATGGAACTCTACATCGATACCGCCAACCTCGACGAGATCAGGGAAGCCGCGACCCTCGGTGTGCTTGATGGCGTGACAACCAATCCCTCGCTCATCGCGAAGGAAAAGACCGATTACGCCAAGCGCCTCGCCGAAATCTGCGAGATTGTCCAGGGCCCGGTCTCCGCCGAGGTCGTCGCCACCGACTTTGCAGGCATGATGAAGGAAGGCCACGCCCACGCCAAGATCGCGCCCAACATCGTGGTCAAGCTCCCGATCACGATCGATGGTCTGAAAGCATGCAAGGCCTTCAGTGATGAGGGGATCAAGACCAACCTCACCCTTTGCTTTCAGCCCCTGCAATCGCTCATGGTCGCCAAGGCTGGCGCGTTCCTCGTCAGTCCGTTCATCGGCAGGCTCGATGACGTCGGTGAAGACGGCATGGACATCATCCACAAGACGCGCCAGATCTATGACAACTACGGCTTCCAGACCAAGATCCTCGCCGCCTCCGTCCGTCATCCCAAGCACATGGTCGATTGCGCGCTCGCCGGTGCCGATGTCGCCACCGTCCCCTTCAGCGTCATCAAGCAAATGCTCAACCACCCCCTTACCGACTCAGGCCTCAAGAAGTTCATCGAGGACTACAAGAAGGCGTTTGGGGGGTGAGTGGTGAGTGCTCAGTGGTGAGTGGTGAGTGAATAGGCAAACCACTCTGTTCCGTGTTTATTCCGCCTTTTGTATTCGGAGATCGAGTTTTTGAAGCAGTGAGCGCCGCATCGCGTTGATCTCGCTGACCAACTCAGTGAGCGACTTGTGCTTTTCAGCATTGAGATAGCCGAGGTCGCTGGTCAACAGCAGCAGATACTCCGTCTCGAACGCCGATCCCATGGCGATTTGAAAGAACCTCGTCTGATCGCGGTCGCTCCCGCATCCGCACCCTTCAACGATGTTGGTAGGTATCGAGGCCGCCGCCCGACGCAACTGACGGGTCAAGGCCGTAGAGCTCATGCTTGGGAAAATTACTCCGTGTGTTGAGAGACCTCGAGCACCAACTCATCTGACTTCTTCCAAACAACCAGTTTCCGGTAATCCTGCATCAATAAAATCCCACTCACCACTCACCACTCACCACTCACCACTCACCACTCACCACTCACTCAACCTCAAACAAAAACTCCACCTCCACCGGCACGTTCAGCGGCAGCGCATTGGTCCCCACCGCCGCTCGCGCGTGGCGTCCGGCTTCGCCAAAGACCTCCACCAGCAGTTCGCTCGCAGCATTCGCCACCTTGGGTTGATCGCCAAACCCGTTCTCGCACGCCACAAAGCACCCGACCCGCACCACCTGCCGAATGCGGTCGAGCGATCCGAGCGCGGCCCGCGCGCCCGCCAATCCGTTCAACGTACACTGCCGCGCACACGCGCGGGCCAGCTCAAGCGGCACCTCCGTAGGCACCCGACCAGTCGCCATCAGCGTGCCATCCAGAAACGGGATCTGCCCGCTGATGTACAGAAGGTTTCCGGCCAGCCGACTGGGAATGTACGCCGCCACCGGTGCCGCCGGAATGGGAAGGACCAGACCGAGGCTGACGAGTTGTTGTTCGGGTTTCATAAGCACAAGTCTACCAAATCACCCGCCCCACCTGCATTGCGGCATCCCGATGCACCGGCACCTCTTCACATTTTCTTTGGCCTCAACGCATCCCGCCGCCTTGCCTCGCGTACAGAATTTGGTAAGCTAGAGTCTGAACGTTCAGAAACTTGACATTTTGTGTCCTGTCCTACGTCTCTGGTGTGTTGCGCGGCCCTGTCGAATACCCGTTTGCACCCGCTCTCATTGGCGACCTTTCCGGTCCCCACGTCTTCCGCGACAAAGCCAAACGCACACCGACATTTTGATGAACATCCCCACAGCGGGTTTGCAGTCTGGTCACCGCCGACCATGCCGCCAACCACGGGAACTGCGGTAGATGTTTGGTCGGTTCGCGGGTTGGTTTGCACCCTCCCTTGCTCGCTCTTGGCATTCACGCACATTGGTGAAGGTCCAAGGTCGCAGGTGCCAAACCCCATCCGTGACGCGTTCTGAGAAGCAGACACTCGGCCTTAAGGTCCATTCTCAAGGTTTGGTTCTGCCAGCACATCCGATTGGCCGCGGCGAGGTCTTCGGCGTGTGCAAAGACTGTGCAACACGATTTGTCGCATTTCCCGGGGGGGAAAGCCAACAGCCTGACATCCAGGCTACCTATTCAGGAGTTTCTCTCGTATGAAGAAGAACCGTGCATTTACGCTCATCGAGCTTCTGGTCGTGATCGCGATCATCGCCCTGCTGGTCGGCATTCTGCTGCCCGCACTCGGCAAGGCTCGTCAGAGCGCCCGTCAGTTGAAGGATTCGACCCAGGTTCGTGGCGTCGTCCAGTCGATGGTCGTCTTCTCCCAGAACAACAACAGCTCATACCCGCTTCCCAGCAAGCTTGAGCCCACCGTCGCCGTGACCGTTCCCGGCGTCTTCGGGGAGAACCTCAACACGACCGGCCACGTCCTCTCGGTCTTGATCTTCAACGGCAACATCTCACCCGAAATCTGCATCGGCCCCGCCGAGTCCAACACGGGCGGCATCGTCAAGAAGGACGATTACCAGTTCAGCCCGCCCACAGGCAACATCAACGCTCAATGGGACCCAACGTTCCGCGGCACACCTGTGGATGCGGGCGTCTCTTCGCCGGGCTTCACCGCCACCACAGCAACTTCGCTTGGCAATCAGTCCTACGCTCCGCTGGTCTACGCGGGCAAGCGTCGCGCACGCTGGGGTGACACGTTCTCGACCACCGAAGCCGTCTTCGGCAATCGTGGCCCGACGTACGTCGGCACGGTGCAGCCCACATCTGCCCGTTGGCAGCTCACCAATGATCTTACCGGCACGGGTTCAAACACTCTGCTTATCCACGGCAGCCGAACCGCATGGGAAGGCAACATCGCCTACAACGACGGCCACGTCCAGTTTGAGACCAAGCCGAACCCCGATGGCATCACCTTCAACTCGACCGATGCCGTTAACCGCGCCAAGGCCGACAACCTCTTCGTCAACGAGACCAACGAAGCATCTGCCGACGCTGGTGCCACAAGCTTCGGCAACGGCACGAACGTCATCCTTCGTCCGATCAGCCTCATCGGTGGCTCGCCCACCGGCAGCGTGTTCACCTACACCACATGGGTTGACTGATCTCTGATCGCTCAATGTGAAATCTGACTTCAAGCAAGGCACGCTCCGGCGTGCCTCGCTTCTTTTTTGATTCAAGTGAACCAGTCGATCAGTTGGGACCTCTTAACAATCCTGAACTGGCAGATTCAGCAGACGAAATTGTCGGAGAATGTGATGGTTTTTGATCGTGAAAGGGGGGCTATTCAGAGGCCCCTCAAGACCTTTCTGACTTCATCGGTGCATACTTCGGCGCCTGTTGAAGCACAATTGGGGCACAAGTTGAATGTGGCAAAGTTGGCGACTCGCCAGTCGGCTCGGATCGCCGAGGGTTGATCCGTCTTTCGCGCGGGCCTATCCTTCCCTCCATTCACGCATGACCGAAGGTGCATCGTGTTCACGGACCGTTAGGATCAACAGGGGCCTTTTGAGGCCTCATCAGAGGGTTGTATGGCCATCGCTTTGGAGCGTCGTAATCAGGTTGTTGCCGAGTACCGCGTACACGCGACCGACTCAGGCTCGCCCGAGGTGCAGATCGCCCTGCTCACCGAGCAGATCACCGAGCTTGCCGGGCATCTGAAAACCCACAAGAAAGACAACCACAGCCGCCGCGGCCTGGTGCTCAAGGTTTCACGCCGCAACAGGCTGCTGAAATATCTTGCCGGCACCGATCGTGACCGCTACCTCGGGCTGATCGGCCGCCTGGGCCTCCGCAAGTAACCGACCATCATGCTGGCCCGCGTGTCGAAAGACGCGCGGGCCTTTTGGTTTCCAGCATAAGCTTCGCGAGAATCTGCTTCGTTTGGTGTGTCTGTTCATATTCTCCGGCGTCGTATGCGCCCGAGAAGACCCGATGCCAACCCGGGTGGCGGTGGGCACAGGGCAGTCTCTCGGTCATGCTCAATGACCTGAAGGCACTGCCCCATGCCTTCTGCCTCCTCTTGGGTGTTGCCGCGGGTCAAGATTGTCCCAGAAGGAAAGGCTCTTCAGGCCAGCGCCATCGTTCACGATGAGCCGTCGGTCCAGGGGCCTTGAAGGCACCCGATAGGGTGCGAAAGGCAGAGTCCCCATGAGTACTGCAAAGACCGGATATGTGAAGATTCAACGCGAGATCGGCGGCCGCACGCTCACGCTCGAGACGGGCCAGATTGCCAAGCTCTGCGATGGCGCGGTGATGGCGACCTACGGCGGCACCACCGTGCTCGCCACCGTTGTGCGTGCCAAGCCCCGTGAAGGTCTCGACTTCTTCCCCCTCACCGTTGACTACCGCGAGAAGACCTCCGCCGCGGGCAAGTTTCCCGGTGGCTTCCGCAAGCGCGAGGGTGCGCCCAATGAGAAGGAAGTTCTCACGATGCGGATGATCGATCGCCCGATCCGCCCGCTCTTCCCCGAGGGCTTTCTCGACGAAGTGCAGGTGCAGTGCTTCGTGATGAGCCACGATGGCGAGAACGATTCGGATGTGCTGGCGGGCACGGCCGCGAGCGCGGCCCTGGCGATCAGCGATTGCCCGTTTGAAGGCCCGATCGCGACCATTCGCGTTGGGCGCGTTCATACCGATGACGGTGTGCGCTTCGTCCTCAACCCCACGATCACGCAGCTTGATTACAGCGATCTCGACATGGTGCTGACCGGCCACAAGGACGGGATGAACATGATCGAGGTTGGCGCGGCCGAAGTTCCCGAGGCGGATGTGCTCGCCGCGATCGAGTTCGGGTATGACGCGATCAAGGACACGCTCTCGCTCATTGATGAACTGGTGCGCAAGGCTGGCCGCGAGAAGCGCGGCGGCGATCTGCTGCTTCCCTCGCCCGAAGTGACTGCCGAGGTCAGCAAGCTGGTTGAGAAGGAACTGACGGCCGCTCGCAAGATCAAGCTCAAGTCTGAGCGTGGCGCCAAGGTCGATGAGATCAAGACCAAGATGCTCGACGAGCACTTCAAGGTCAAGACCGATGGCAACTACGACCTCTTCCTCACCACCAGCAAGCGCCGCGCGATGGCCAAGATGGCCTACAGCAAGCTCGAAGAGAAGCTGACGCGCAAGCTCATTGTCGAGAGCGGCACCCGCGCCGATGGCCGCGGACCGACCGAGATCCGCCCGATCGAATCAACCGTCGGCATTTTCGCACGCACGCACGGCTCGGCCTTCTTTCAGCGTGGTGAGACGCAGAGCCTCGTCACCTGCACGCTCGGCACCGGCAAGGATGAGCAGATCGTCGATGGCCTTATTCCTGAGTACAGCAAGAAGTTCATGCTGCACTACAACTTCCCGCCCTTCGCGACAGGCGAGGCCAAGCGCATCACCGGCCCCGGCCGACGCGAAATCGGGCACGGCGCGCTCGCCGAGCGCAGCCTGATGGGCATCCTGCCCAGCCCCGAAGAGTTCCCCTACACCATCCGCATCGTCAGCGACATCACCGAGAGCAACGGCTCATCGTCGATGGCCTCGGTTTGCGGCGGCTGCCTTGCACTCATGGATGCAGGTGTGCCCATCAAGGCCACCTGCGCCGGCATCTCCGTCGGTCGCTTTGCCGATGACGACGACAAGAACGAAGTCTTCGTCACCGACATCATCGGTGAAGAAGACTTCTTCGGCGATATGGATTTCAAGGTCTCTGGCACTCGTGAGGGCATCACCGGCATTCAGCTCGACCTCAAGACCCGCGGCCTGGTGATTAGCCAGATCAAGAAGATTTTCGAGCAGGCCCGCATCGGGCGCCTCGAGATCATCGACCTGATGGAGAGCTGCATAGCCGCTCCCCGCAAGGAGATCAGCCCGCTGGCCCCGCGCCTCATCACGATCCATATCAATCCTGAGAAAATCGGCAAGCTCATCGGCCCCGGTGGCAAGACCATCCGCGGCATGCAGGACAAGTACGGCGTCGGCATCGATGTCGAGGACGATGGCACGGTCATGATCTCGGCCCCCAACGGTGACGCGATCGATGCCGCCCGTTCCGAGATCGAGGCCCTGTGCGAAGAGATCAAGGTCGGCACGATCTATACCGGCAAGGTGGTCAGCACCAAGGACTTCGGCGCATTTGTCGAGCTCGCCCCGGGGACCGACGGCATGTGCCACATCTCCGAGCTGGCTGATGGATACGTGAAGAGCGTGGCCGATGTGGTGAAGATCGGCGATGTGATCAAGGTGAAGGTGATCCTGGTTGACGATCAGGGTCGCATCAAGCTCAGCCGCAAGGCCGCGATGATCGAGCAGGGCGATACGGCCGGCGCGCCGAAGAACTGACCTGACCGGTTCTGATCATCGAACAGCACCCCATTTAAGTGACTTCCAAAGCGACCCAACCAGCACCAACTGGTTGGGTCGTTTCAGTTGTGGATGAGAAGTTATTCACACATGCATTGACCCCGGGTTGGCGAGAACCCGCGAACTTGGTAGGCTAGGCGAAGTGTGCCGATCTTCGGTGGGTTCCGAAGATCGATACACCTTGTTGGGTTCGGCTTTAACTGGGGAGGAGACGTTGTTTGGGTGGAGGCATTCCGGGCCCTGAGTCGCCTGGAAGAGATGAAGGAGCGTGCGTCCACGGCTCCGGACATTTTCCCTGATGTGAGGCCGCCCGGCCCAAGATGGTCGGGAGGAAAACGGCATCAAGGGGGTTTTCTGATGTCAGAGGTTGGTCCAGTACGTATTACCGATGTCCAAGGGTTGGTCAAATGGTTCGATCCAAAGAAGGGCTACGGGTTCATCGTTGGTCCAGAGAACAAGGATGTTTTCGTCCACTTCTCCAAGATCATCGGCGATGGGTTCCGTGTGCTCGTTGATGGCTCGACCGTTGCCTACGACGCTGAACTCACGGATCGAGGCTGGCACGCGACGCGCGTGGTCCGAGCCGAGAATCTGGAGGTTACAGTGCCGCCGAACAAGGGCTCGGCGCGATCTCCGCGCAGATGATGCTGCACTTGGATGTTCGTTGTTCAGCGAGGTAGACCGCCGTGCAAGGCTGGTTCTTTGTCGGGCTGGGCGTAGGGGTCGGGATCGCGACGGCCGCGGCCTGGTTTGTTCAACGCCGACAGGTGCGACGTGTTCGCGCCGCGGAGCGCCGCGCGCGTGCCGCAGAGCGCATGGCCGAGATCGGGTCGATGACCGGGGGTCTGGCGCACGAGATCAAGAA
>JBBSBC010000165.1:0-8571 GCA_038251595.1 Phycisphaerales bacterium
CACCACGCCAACCACCCTTCGCTCGATCCTTGCCCGTGCCCACTATTACCGCCAAAGTCTTGATCTCGAACCGCCTCGGGCTGCACGCGCGCCCGGCGATGTGCTTTGTGGATGCCGCGAACGTGTTTGCGTCGGCCATTACGGTGAAGCGGCAGGGGCAGTGCGTGGATGGCAAATCGATCATGCAGATGATGATGCTGGCGGCGACGAAGGGGACGGAACTGGAGATCGTTGCCGAAGGGGATGATGCCGAAGCGGCCTGCGCGGCCCTGAAAAAACTGGTCGATGGTGGTTTTGATGAGGATTGACGGTTCGGAAGGCGATGAGAGGGGTGCCTACCCGGTTGTAACGCGCCTAACCTCCATTGATGCTCGAACAAGCCCGCAAGCTCCTCGCCGATCTCTCCACACCTGCAACGGGGACTGACCCGAAGCGATCCGGAACGCAGTGGAAGATCCTTCACACCACGCTTAAGAAGGCTCCATGTGACCAGATGCGACTGGCACGGTACATTGCTGAGCGGAATGTTGAGGCCATGCGTGGCCTGCTGGAAGAGATTGCCAAGGCTCCACCGCCGCAGCCTCGGGCTCAGTATGGCGGGAGCATGGCCGCGACGGGTGAGGCGGGGTCACAGCGGCCAGCATCGCAACCGATGATCATGGTGCGGGCGGAGAAACCCACACCTCAGCAGCTCAAGACCGCGCTGGCGGCGTTCAAGAAGCGGCTCAAACTGACGAAGCTCGACCAGGAATCGCGGATCGGGCGTTCGCCCCTTACCGGCGGATCGAAGTCGAACATCGTCGCTATCCTGCCCCCGGCTCCGCATCTGTATCCGCGGATCTATTGGGAAGAGCTGGAAAAGCAGGGGCAGATCCGGAACACGGGTGGCGGCTTCTATGAACTGGTGGAGAAGGCCAAGCCCCTGAAGAACGAAGGCCCGGCCGAGGCTGCTGTTGACGAAGGCTCGGTCGTGGCGGATGTCGTGGTTGCGGTTGACGAAGATTCAACTGAAGCAGTGCCCGCCACTCCGGAAGAGGCTTCGCCGTCGGCGTGATCCGGCCAATGGGTTGAGTACTTCAGTTCAGGCTTGAAGCTCGGCCCGCAGTCTTTGGATCAGATCATCGCGCACGGAGTCCGTGACGCCGCATTCGAGTTCATTCGGCGGTCTGACCCAGACGGTTGCGCCCGGGTCGGGGTCGATTGGCCACTCGAAGCGTGGGATCAGGTGCCAGTGGATGTGGGCGACCACGTTTCCGAGACATTCGTAGTTGATGCGGCGCAGGCTGGGCAAGGCCCTGTGCATGGCCGCGGCCAGTTCTGAGACATCTTCGGCCAGGCGTGACTGCCGCTCGCGATCGAGAAGCCCGAGATGTTCGTGGTGGTCCTTGAGCCACAACGTACACCACCCCCCCACCCCCCCCACCACCCCAACCACCCCCTCAACACCCATGTCTGCATAGGGCTGGTGTTTGTGCAGGATGGCGTACGACTCGCGCAACTCGGCGAGGAAGAAGGGATCGTTGCCCGAACGAAGTCGGGCGAGGCGATCGCAGGCTGGACAGGTTGGGGAAGTCATGGTGAAGCGAAAGAGAGCCCAGCCGATGGGGCTGAGCGGGCACCAATGAGCCGGGGGATGCCCATGGGGTCACGATCCGCGAGGTCAGACGGCCGCGACCTCATGGGCGTTGGTAGGGTTTTTCTCACACACCCGTTCGATGCTTGCGCCGAGCATACGGAGGCGGTCTTCCATGCTTTCGTACCCACGGTCGAGGTGATAGACACGGTTGATGGTGGTGGTGCCTTCGGCGGCGAGGCCGGCAAGGACGAGGCACGCGCTGGCGCGGAGATCGCTGGCCATAACCTGCGCACCGACGAGCTTGCGAACACCAGTGACCACGGCGGTTGAGCCTTGGCGCACGATCTTGGCGCCCATGCGGCTCAGCTCGGCGACGTGCAGAAAGCGCTCCGGGTAGATGCGCTCGGTGATGATCGAGTTGCCATCGGCCAGGCAGAGCAAGGCCATGATCTGGGCTTGAATATCTGTGGGAAAGCCCGGGTGGGGCTGGGTGGTGATCTCAACTGGACGAAGGACTCGTGAGCAGGTCACGCGGACGGTGGCCCGCATGGGGTCGCGGCTGGTGGAGCTTTGAGCAGCGACACCGCCGACAACGCTCTGCTCGGGTGAGAAGATGAGGCCGATGCGCTCGAAGGCATCCGACGCGGCCATGAGGGCATCGCTCGGGCAGTTTTCGAGTGTGATATCGCCGTTGGTCATCGCGGCCGCACACATGTATGTTCCGGCCTCGATGCGGTCGGGGATGACGCGGTGCTCGGTTCCGCCGAGGCTCTCGACACCATCGACGATGATTCGGGGCGAGCCTGCGCCGCGGATGCGGGCACCCATGGCGTTGAGCATCTTGGCGAGATCGACCACTTCGGGCTCGCAGGCCGCGCTTTCGATGATGGACTGACCTTCGGCGAGCGTGGCGGCGGACATGACGTTGGCGGTGCCGAGGACTGTTGAACCCATAGGCCCACCGAGGAAGATTCGGGCACCCTTGAGGCGGCCGTTGGTTCCACCCGGAACTCGAACGATGATGTCTCCTTGATGGAGTTGCACATCGGCGCCGAGCGCCTCGAGGCCGCGAAGGTGGAGATCAACAGGGCGGTCTCCGATGGCACAACCGCCGGGCATGGAGACGCGGGCGAAGCCGCGTTTGGCGAGCATGGGACCGAGGACGCAGATGCTGGCCCGCATGGTGCGGACGATCTCATAGCGGGCGTGGCTCTGGCTCTGATCGTGGGCGTGGAGGAGCATGGTGCCGCCGGCGGCGTTGAATGAAGAGGCCGGTGTGAACTCGATCCGGCAGCCAAGCTCGGAGAGCAGGCCCACCATGTTGCGAGTATCGGCGAGGTCGGGGACATCGGTCAGGACCATGGGCCGATCGGTGAGCAACGCCGCGGCCATGAGTGGCAGGGTGGCGTTCTTTGAGCCTTTGATCGTGAGACGACCGGAGAGTCGATTGCCGCCGTTGATGACAAAGTGGTCCAAGGGTCCGATCTCCGGAAAGGTGATTGTTGGGTGCTCAGTTCGGGTCGATGGTGCGGAGGGCGGATGTTCAGGAGGTGGAGTTGGGTTGAGGTTTGCACACGCGAGTTCACCCGTTGTCGCAATCGATGATCGGCTCGCGCAGCGGCTTGGCCGCAACGATTGTTCTCGGAACCGGGCAGACCACCGAGTCGGCACAGACCGTCGCGGTTGCCCGGCTTTACAGCCAGTGGATGTTGCCGGGGTGGCATCGGATCGAAGGTTGTTCGGACAGAGCTTACGACGGTTCCTCAGGTGGCCATTAAGTGGCCGCCGCGTCGGAAAGCCAGGCACCGTGACCCCCGGCCCGATCAGGAGTATCAAAGAATGAAGACCAACCGTCGTCAACAACTGCTGGCCCTGGCAGGCTGCGCTCTGGGCGCGGTCGTCATCGCGGCCTTCGTTGGCCCGTTGAGTTCGACCGCAAACCCGCCCGCAGGTTCAACCGGGCGGGGCGGGAACGCTGTGGTGGAAACACTGCCCGACCAGCTCCAGATATCAGCGGTTATCCGCGACTTCCGCGGCAAGGCCGAGCGTGGCGGACACCCGGACTTCGAGTCGTTTACCGGGAGTGGTCGGGTAGGGCTGGTGGGGGAACGGCTTGGCGCGGATGGAAAGCCGATTTTCAGAAGTTCAAACGGTCGTCAACTGGCATCTGACTTCAAGGACTCGGCAGGACGACCGATCCCGTACTTTCTGTTTGACTCATCGCGTCGTGATGTTTCAGCAGCCATCACGGATGGTAACAACACGAACGGTATTACTTCCGCGGCGTCGTTTCAAAGCTGGTACAACGACACGCCGGGCATGAACATGTCGAAGGTCACATCGCTGACCTTTAATCGTGTTGCGGGGACGAACCGGTATATCTTTGATTCCGCGAACGATCAGCCTTACAAGACGCTCGGGGGCTTCTACCCGATCAACGGGGAGTTGTTTGGCAACTTTGGATCTACGAACAAGAACTACCACTTTACAACGGAGCTCGATGCTCGCTTCGTGTATGAGCGTGGTACCGGTCAGGTCTTTACCTTTACCGGTGATGATGATGTGTGGTGCTTCATCGACGGACGGCTGGTGATCGATCTTGGAGGAGTTCACCCAAAGAAGGCCCAGACCCTCGAGCTGGACCGGCTGACGTGGCTTGCGGACAACAAAGCATATCAGTTCAAGATCTTTCACGCTGAGCGGCGCACGGTTCAGTCGAACTTTCGAGTGGAGACGACGCTCAAGTTGGTGCCTGTGCAGCCTCCGGCGGTGACCGACTCGTTCGACTGATTCACTCTGAATGTCGTCGAACGCGGACACGCGGAGAATATCAGACCCTGAACGCACCCGGCGCACGAGACGCCGGGTGCTTTGTTTTTGCGAAAGCCACGGGGCGGACCGGGGGTTGATGGTCGTAGACGTTACAGATGGGCGCGGAATGAGAGGCTGGGTGGTCGAGAGGGTTGCGAAGGCGGGGTGCGAATCTGAAAGTAGAAAGGACCGGCTCGCCGTACCGCGGCGGGGCACGATCGGGGTGTTCCCGATTCGTGCGGACGAAGTGCGTCACCGGGCACCTGGCCAGAGCGATTGAGCACAGGCCGTCGGCCTCAGTATGCAACGGCCGATCACGAAAGCAAAGGAAGTCTCATGACGTTCACATCTTTTCGCAACGGCACGGCCGCGTCGGCGACTGCTCTGCTCCTCGCTGCGGCGTTCACCCTTTCCGGTCCCGGCAGCGCATCGGCTCAGACGACAAGCACACGCGACGCGGGCACCACATCGGGCACCAGCGGCGGCTCGCTGTCGGGATCCACGAGCGGTTCGGACAGCAGTGCCGGACTTCCGAATGCGATCGCGCTCACGGGTGTGATCCGCGACTTCCGCGAGCGCACCGCATCGGGTGGTCACGCCGACTTTGAGCGGCAGCCGACGCGCGGCTTCGGGCACTATGTGACGCAAGTCTCAAACAACCTCGATGTCGATGGCAAGCCGGAGTTCAAGTCAACCGGGTACAAACTGACGACACAGGCGAAGGATTCGAGCGGGCGCAACGTCATTGGTGCTCGCGACTACATCGCGGCACGGAGCGGCGATCAGGCGGGTGCGAGCGAGAAGGTCGAGGGCGGGTCGCTCACGACAAGTGCGAACTTCGCGCAGTGGTACCGCGATACCAACGGTTCGAACCTCAGCATGCCGCTCGCGATCACGCTTGTGCGCAATCCCGGCACGAACATGTACACGTTCAACGATCGGCTGGATCCGACGTATTCAAACGCGGGTGGCTTCTTCCCCATCAATGGTCAGTTGATGGGCAACTCGGGTGGCACAACGCCGACGCAGAACTTCCACTTCACGTATGAACTTGACACGAGCTTCGTCTACAAGCGCGGCACTGGACAGGTGTTTACCTTTACCGGTGACGACGATGTCTGGGTATTTATCGATGGCAAGCTTGTGATTGACATCGGCGGTGTTCACTCGGCCGTGAGCCAGACGATCGATGTTGATCGGTGCAGTTGGTTGGAAGATGGCCAGCGGTACAGCCTCAAGTTCTTCTTCGCCGAACGCCACCGCACGCAGTCGAACTTCCGTATCGACACGAGCATCTCGCTCGAGAATGCGGAACTCCCCGCGACGTCGGGTCTCTCAGACTGATCGCCGCCACGAGTTGCTTTACGATTGATTTGGCCGCCCGGGTCCTGCCTCCGACCCGGGCGTGCCCTTTTTTCCTGATCGCTTCAGAGGCCAATCATTGGTAGGGATAATGCCAGTGCTGGTAGTGGCGCGTATCGCGGCGATCGGGAACGAAGAACGTCAAACGGCCGTCGCGATCACGAACATGGACATATCGTGGCCGCTCAAGACTGGCGCGTGCTCTCTGGGGCCATTCGGCGGTTGCGAGCAGAGGTTGCTCATCGCGAATGTTCAAGGTGTAATCACGCCTGGATTGATCGCCGGATGCGAGCGTCGGGTCGGATTCCAATGCGGCGCTCAGCTCGGGTGTGGTAAAGATCACTTCGGATGCACCGCCCTGATCGCCGCCAAATGCTTGAAGCGAAGGGGCCTCGCGTCTGACAACTTGCGTCGTGCAACCACCGAACATGGTGCTGATGGTGAGCGTGATAACCAACGCGGGCAAGGCCTGGGCGAGCCAGCACAAGGGGAAGCAGCGGGTCTTGGGTGAGTTGCGGACCATCTTGGATTCTGAAGTACAAACGGAGTGCCGGAGTGAAGACCCCTTCTGGCGAGGTCATACGCCGCGGATCGCGCTGCACGATGATGCCATTTGTCAACAGGTGTTGAGAGGATGAAGCACTTGGCGTGAGCCTCGTGGCGATGCGGTCGAGTGGACTGCTCGACCGTACCTCTAATGTGCCACAGATCGCCATGCTCGCCAGAAGCGTGCTGAGACCGGTTTCCGACTGGAACCTTCTCAACCCGATTCGGGGGGGAGGGGTGTTGCGCGCGGCTGGGTGAGTTTGTCGCTGTGATGGTCGCCGCAAGAGGAGCGGCGCGAGGATCTGCAAAGGTCTTGTGAAGTCGTCAACAAAACCGCACTGCGCATTGGAGTTCGGCTCACACACCGCTTCGGCGTTCGACTGATAGGTGACATTTCGGATGCCGCGACACCTGTTTAGAGGATAAGTCATGTCCGTACACCTTTGTTTCTCACGAACGTATTCCCTTGCCGCGTGTGTGCTGGTCAGTTGCACGGCGTCGGTAGTTCTGGCGCAACCTCCGCTCGTTCCGTTCCTTATGGAAAGCCAACCTACCTCTGCTGGATCCATTTCCGGCATTCGAACAGTTGTGATCACACCAGATGGTGGTTTGGCGGTTCAACTTCGGATCACTGGTCCCAACGGCATGAGCCATGACGCGGTCTGGGGTCGGGGCGGTGGCTCAACCGCGAATGGACTGATGCTGGTTGCGGATGGACAGGGTTCGCCGCACATCATCACGTCGATGGAGCGATCATTCGGGGTCGATGAAGCCGGTGTGGTGACTTGGAGCGGGATGCTGGAGAGCGGCGGCTGCAACGCGCTCGGAAGCATCGGCTCTCTGGATTGTGTGGTGCGATCGAACGTGGTTCTGGGCGCGGAACAGATGGCTGTGGGTCCGGGCTTCACGGCGGTGTGGCGGGATATGGGTGGGGTGGGGTCAACGGGATTGGGTGGTGCGTATTGGACCGGTGGGCAGTCATCGCCTGGATTCGGGCCTGTGACGACGCGTGGACTGTATCGATTTGATGCGTTCGCGAGCGAAGTGGTCGGAGTGGTGCTTCCTGGGGATTCGGTGATCGGACTTCCGACTTCGGCACGCACCGTCGCGCAGGTGCGGTCTGGTCGAGTTGGGTGGAACGAGGACTTCGCTTATTCGATTGTCGAGATAGCCGGCGCGATGGCGCAGCGTGGCCAGTTGGTCAAGACGACCGGGCTTTCGCCGCCAAGCCAGAGTGCCGTCAAGATCGGTGGACAGCTCGTTCGAGAGGGAGATCTGATCGGTGGTCACCACGTGCTCAGTGGGGAGCGGTGGTCTCGTCTCTCCACACCCGTTCTCTCGCAAGGATCGATGGGTCTGTGGGCGATGTCGGCCCGGTCGGATGCGCCCGATGACCGCGATGAGCTGGTCGTTGTGGGAGGGCTTCCATTCGGTGCCGACGGAATTGCCTTTCGAGAAGGTTCGACTTTGGCGGGGGAGACCATCCTCGGACCAGTCGAGCATCTGGCGTGCAACTCATCTGGCGATGTGGCGATGATCTGGCGAATCGATCAAAACACAAGAAAGGCACTGTATCTCAATTCCGGTCTGCTTGCCATTCAAGGCGGCTTGGTCTTGATACCCGGCAATGCTCCGGGTGCTCCTCCGATTTCTGGAAGACTCACCAACTTTCCCGGCGTTCAGGCCGTTGCGCTGCGCGATAAAGATGCGAACGGGATGGTCAAGGTTTGTTTCGTCGCGACTGTCGAAGTGGTTGATGGTTCAAGCATCAACACTGGTCAAGACTACCGGTTCGATGCCCTGTTTGAAGTTGAGATCGTGCCGACACCCGGTGTTCCGATCTGTGCTGCGGACTTTAACGGTACCGGCGGCACAACTGTTCAGGACATTTTCGATTTTCTCGCTGCGTACTTCTCCACTGATCCGCGTGCGGACTTCAACGGTGTCGGCGGCGTGACTGTTCAGGACATCTTTGATTTTTTGACTGCGTACTTCACCGGATGTTGACACCACTTGTTGTGACACGGATGGCGATCGGTAATCGATCGGCGATTGCGACATAGGCACAGATCAGTTCAACACGGCGATGGCCGCTTAAAGAGGCAAAGACATGCTCCAGTTCCTTAGAATGTTTGAAGGCAGATCCCGACGTGCAAAAGTTGGCAATGTGCTTTTTGCAATGATCGGGCTGTTGGTGGCCGCGACCGTGGTGACGGCCAAGCCCTCGCGGTCGATGCTTGCGGCGGAGCGAGTTGCCATGCCGATGGAGGGCGACC
>JBBSBC010000166.1:0-8463 GCA_038251595.1 Phycisphaerales bacterium
CCGCGCCCCCGGGGCTGGGGCCCCTGGTCCCCGGGGGCAAGCCGGGGGGGGGGGGGGGGGGGGGGGGGGGGGGGGGGGGGGGGGGGGGGGGGGAGAGCATATTCGCGCGTTCCCGCTTTCAAACTGGACCGAGCTTGATGTGTGGCAATACATACTTGTCGAGAAGATTGGGATGCCGAGTATTTATTTTTCGCACGAGCGCGACATTGTGCTTCGTGGCCCGACCAAACAGATTTGCCCGGTCTCGGATTTCTTTCCGGCCCGCGCGGGCGAGAGCGTGGTGCGTCGAACTGTGCGGTTTCGCACGGTGGGCGACATGACGTGTACGGCGGGGGTTGAGTCGCCGGCGGCAACGGTGCAAGACATCATCGATGAGATCGCGGCGGCCCGCACGAGCGAACGCGGTGCGCGACTTGATGACACGGTCTCGGAAGCGGCAATGGAAGATCGGAAGCGGGAGGGGTATTTCTGATGTCGCACGTCGCGGTCAGTGGTGAAGGGGCGAGTGGCGGGAGCGCGAGCACATCTGTTGAGATGGGCTTGCTGCGGCTGATCACCTGCGGCTCGGTTGATGATGGCAAATCGACGCTGATGGGCAGGCTGTTGTATGACACCAAGAGCATTCATCAAGACCAGTGGGAAGCGGTTCACCGATCGAGCCTGAAGCGCGGCGATGAGCGTGTGGATCTTGCCCTGCTGACGGATGGTTTGCGGGCTGAGCGTGAGCAGGGAATCACGATCGATGTTGCGTATCGATACTTTTCCACGCCGCGACGGAAGTTCATTATGGCGGATACGCCGGGGCACGTTCAATACACGCGGAACATGGCCACCGGGGCAAGCACGGCGGACTTAGCAGTTATTTTGATTGATGCGCGAACGGGTGTGGTTGAGCAGACCAGACGACATACGTTTATTGCAGCGCTGCTTGGGGTCTCGCATCTTGTGGTGGCGATCAACAAGATGGACCTTGTCGGGTGGGATCGCGCTGTGTTTGACCGAATTCGTGCCGACTTTGAGGAACTTGCGAAGGCGTTGCCAACACCGCCCGCTGGCCAGACCGCCTTTATCCCGATGTCGGCCCTGCTGGGCGACAACCTGGTCAATCGCTCGGCACAGACATCGTGGTATGCGGGACCGACGCTTCTCGAGCAGATGGAGACGGTGCCTTCAAGACCGGCGCGGCAGTTTGAGCACGCGCGGTTTCCGGTGCAGTGGGTGATCAGGCCGCAGGCGGAAGCTCCGGTTCATCATGACTATCGGGGGTATGGGGGCGTGCTCGCGGCGGGTGACCTTCGCGTGGGCGAAGAGGTTCTGGCATTGCCAGCGGGGCAGCGATCACGGATCAAGCGGATACACATTCACGAGGAGGAGCTGACGCACTGCCAGCCGCCGCAATCGGTAGCGATTTTGCTTGAGGATGATGTGGATATTAGTCGGGGTGACTTGATCGTGAAAGCGCCGGTGGATGGTGATAAAGGGAGCCTGCCGACGGTTGCGCGTGAGTTTGAGGCGACGATCGTGTGGATGAGTGATGAGCCGCTGACACCGAGCCGACGCTACATTGTGAAGCACATGACACGGTATGTTCGTGCGATTCTGGGTCCGGTGAAAGAGCGATGGAACATTCAGTCGCTCGAGGCCGAGGCTGGGGCGGAGAGGCTCGGGCTGAATGAGATCGGGCGGGTGGGTGTCCGGCTTGCATCAACGATCGCGTACGACCCGTATGAACGGTGCCGCGCGACAGGCGGGTTTATTGTGATTGATGAGGCCACGAACAACACGGTCGGAGCGGGGATGATTCTGTAGAGGACTGGACTCGCGGATCTGGCTTTGCTGAAGGTGAATGTGAGCGTGAGTCAGACCGCTCGTTCGGAGGGTTGGTCCTGAGCCAGCAGGTCTGCGTACCCACACGCGATGGGTTCGCCCATGGCCGGGTGCAGGGTGGTGCGCAGTTCATCCATCAGCGCATGGCAGGCGGCAAGGTTGCGATCGGTGGCGACAACCGCTTCAAACTCGATAAAGTGGCCGAGGTGTTCGACGTTGTCGAGATGAATCCGCACACCCTTGTGCATGTAGAGATCTCGTGTCTTGGAGACGACGATCCAGATCGGAAGGGGCGAGATGCCGAAGCGTTCGTGGGCTTGGCGTTCGGTGTAGATGGTGTAGCTGCTCAACTTGGGGCGAGAGCGGTTGGCGCGGTTGTAGAAGATGTACTCGGGTGGCGCGCCGGGAACTTCACGCCTCTTGAGCTTGGCATCGGGGACGCGGAAGTACGTATCGTTTTGGCGGAGGGTGCCGATGAAGCTCGCATCGATCGAACGACAGATGGTTCGGGCGAGTGAAGGGTCGCGAAGCTCGGCTTTGAACTCGACATTCTGCATTGCAAGAGCATATCCGATCGATCTTTGCCGTGAGGCGGGCGGGCGGGATCGGTCGTGCGTAACCTTGGGCCTGCTGGTGCCGGGGATTGGTTTGTGGGGCGGGAGAGACCGGGGATGGGGACGGGAGGCTTTGCGTGGGCTCGAAGAAGCGAATACTTGTCACGGGCGGAGCGGGCTTTCTGGGATCGCACCTGTGCGATCGGTTGGTGAACGAAGGTCACGATGTGATCTGCGTGGATAACTTTTTCACGAGTCAGAAGATCAATGTCTCGCACCTGCTGAATCGTTCAAACTTCGAGTTGCTGCGCCACGATGTGACGCACCCGCTGTGGCTGGAGGTTGACGAGATCTACAACCTGGCGTGCCCGGCTGCGCCGGGGCATTATCAGTACAACCCGATCAAGACGATGAAGACGAGCGTGATGGGCGCGATCAACATGCTGGGCATGGCGAAGCGGTGCCGCGCGAAGATTCTGCAGACTTCGACAAGCGAGGTGTATGGCGATCCGACGGTTCACCCTCAACCGGAGAGCTATCGCGGGAATGTGAACCCGATCGGGCCGCGAGCGTGCTATGACGAGGGGAAGCGTGCGGCGGAGACGCTCTTCTTTGATTACTACCGGTCGAACAAGGTGAACATCCGGGTCGTGCGGATTTTCAACACGTACGGGCCGCGAATGCACCCGTTCGATGGGCGTGTGGTGAGCAACTTTATTCGGCAGGCCATCGCGAATGAACCGATCACGATATTTGGTGATGGGAAGCAGAGTCGGTCGTTCTGTTATGTGGATGATCTGATCGAAGTCATCGTGCGGATGATGAACGGGCCGGACGATTTCATCGGACCGGTGAATATCGGCAACCCGGACGAGTTCACGATGCTCGAACTGGCGCAGCAGGTGATCGAGCTGTCAGGGAGCAAGAGCCAGCTTGTGAACAAGCCGTTGCCCGCCGATGACCCGACGCAACGCCAGCCGGATATCTCGCTCGCGAAGCAGAAACTGGGCTGGGAGCCGAAGATCAAACTACGCGAAGGGCTCCAGAGAACGATCGAGTATTTCAAGGGTGTTGATATGAGTCAGTTTCGCGCACCGACGCCCAACTATTGAGCGCCGATGCATGGTCGATGCACGAAGGTATTGCTGCGACTGAAAGGAAACGCATATGAGACGCACCTTAAGCGGATACTGGTCTTCACTCTTGATCTGTGCTGCAAGCGGGCTGTTGTCGTGCGGATGTTCGACGGACGGCACGCCGCGTGAACGCGAGCGGGTGATCACTGCGACCAAACCTACGGACGAGATCAAGCTGCCCTCATCGGCCGCTCCGGCGGCGGAGCTAGCCCCGCTGGGGTTCATGGTCGGTCGATGGATAGGGGTGAACCCGAACAAGACGGTGAATGAAGAACACTGGACGAAGTGTCGCGGCAACCACATGGTCGGGACTTTTCATCAGATCAGGCGCGATGGGAAGCCCGCGTTTGTGGAGGTCTCGCTGGTCACGGTTGAGGATGGCGAAGTGACGCTTCGTCTGCGGCATCTGCACAGTGCGCTTGAAGTGCCCGAGAATCAGAAAGAGGTCTCGGTCTTCACGCTCGAATCGGCGGGCGGGAACCGGGCTGAGTTTGTCGGAACCGGATCGGCCGAGCAGGTGACCGGTGTGGTGTATCGCTTGACCGATTCGGGTCAGTTGGCGGTCGATGTGTCGTTCGCGGCGACATCCAAGGAAAAAGGGTTCACGTCGATCTACACGCGTGAGTGACTGTTCGGCGGGGTCACCAAGCGGCGTACCATCCGCCCCTATGACCGCCCACCACCGAAACACCACCCGCGGCAGCATCCATCGCTGGACCAAGAGCCTGATTCCCACCACGCGTGAGGCTCCTGCCGATGCGGAGTCGCCTTCTCACATTCTGCTGAGTCGCGCGGGGTATATCCGCAAGCTTGGGTCGGGCATTTATGATTACCTGCCGCTCGCGTGGCGTACGCTGCGCAAGATCAGTCAGATCGTGCGCGAGGAAATGGACGCGGCGGGGGGGTCGGAACTCTGCCTGCCCGTGATGCTGCCGATCGAGTTGTATGCGGGCACGAAGCGCGATGTGGACTATGGCGACCTGCTCTTCAAGGTGAGTGATCGCAAGGGCGCGGTGAACGCGCTGGGGCCGACGCATGAGGAGCCGATCACCGAACTGGTGAAGGGATCGATCAACTCATACAAGCAGTTGCCGCTCACGCTTTACCAGATCCAGACAAAGTTTCGCGATGAGGCCAGGCCGCGTTCGGGGCTGTTGCGCTGCCGCGAGTTCATCATGAAGGATGCCTATTCGTTCCACATGGAGATCGACGGAGCGGGGGGGTTGAACGAGACCTACGACGCGATGCACCGGGGCTACAGCAACGTGTTCAAGCGTTGCGGGTTGGATTTCACGGTGGTAGAAGCCGAGGCGGGTCCGATCGGTGGATCGGCTTCGCACGAGTTCATGGTCAATGCGGCGAGCGGAGAAGACACGATCCTCAAGTGTCCTGTTTCGGGATACGCGGCCAATGTCGAGAAGTGCGAGATTGGGGCGCGGGCCGCGCCGAGCAAGGGCTACTTCGCTGGCGAACCGAGTGGTGCTCTCGAAGAGGTCAGCACACCCGGGTGCCCGGGGATTGAGGATGTCTGCAAGCTGATGAAGGTCAAGCCGCAGAACATGCTCAAGAGTGTGCTGTTCAAGGTAAACTCGAATGTCGAAGAGCTTGCGAAGTTTGGGCATGAGTACATCCTCGCGGTGGTGCGTGGCGACCACGATGTGAACGAGGGAAAGGTCCGCAGCGCGGCGGAGGTCAGGTCGATCTCGCTCGCCGATCCGGCGGAGGCCATCAAGAACGGGTTTGCGATCGGGTTTGTCTCGCCTCGTGCGGCCGTTGGAAAGAAGGGTGTGCTGTTGCTGGTTGATCGTGATGCGGCGTTGAGCTTTGATGATGCCGCGGGCAAGTCAAAGTTCTGGGTCACGGGTGGTGACAAGAAGGACTTTCACGTCAAGCACTTCAACTGGCAGCGCGACCTGGGCAAGGACCCCCTCGGAGCGAATGCGCACAACAACGAGACGCACGGCATCGGCGGGTTGCGCGGCGGCGATGAATACATGCTGGTCGCCGATGTGCGAAACGCCGTTGCTGGTGATCCGTCGGCGCGTGATGCGGGCGCAAAGCTGGAGACCGGGCGCGGGATCGAGGTCGGGCACATCTTCAAGCTGGGCACGAAGTATTCAGAAGCGATGGGGCTGAACATTCTGGACAAGGATCAGAAGGCCCGCGCGGTCATCATGGGGTGCTACGGCATCGGCGTAAGTCGCACGATGGCCTCGAGTGTTGAGCAGAATCATGATGAAAACGGGATCATCTGGCCCGCCGCGATTGCGCCGTATCTCGTGCTGATCACGCTGATGAAGCCGGATCAGCCGACGCATATGGATGCGGCGGAGAGGATCGCGGAATCGCTCAGCGAGAAGGGGATTGACGTGTTGATCGACGATCGCGATGAGCGCGCGGGTGTAAAGTTCAAGGATGCTGATCTGATCGGCATCCCGATCAGGTTGACGATTGGCGACAAGGCACTTGCGGAGGGCGGGGTGGAGTTCAAGTTGCGGCGAGATGCACAGGGCAAGGGAGAGGTCATCAAGTTCGCTGAAGTCGCCGCACATTGCCTGCAATCACTGTGATCGAGATCATCGACGGCTCAACTCATGAGATGGTTCAGTGCTCGTGCGTGCTTTTCCGCGAGTACGGCATGAGCATCGCGGATGTCGCCGAGTGCAGTCTGGAGCATCAGGGGTTTGATGATGAACTGGCGGATCTGCCGGGTCGGTACGGCGCTGCGCGAGGGGGCCGACTGTTGTTGGCGCTTTGTGACGGCCAGCCGGCAGGGTGCATTGCCCTGCGAGCGTTGCCGGAACTCGGTGCGCACGTTTGCGAGATGAAGCGGATGTACGTCAGACCGGTGTGCCGCGGCCTTGGGGTTGGGCGAATGTTGGCGGATCGTCTGATCATCGAGGCACGTCGCCTTGGGTACACGGTCATGAAGCTCGACACAGACACCGACGACCGATTCGCGGCCGCGATGGCGCTGTACCGCTCGCTGGGGTTTGTCGAGTGTGCCCGCTACAACGCGGACCCGGACCCGAAGACGATCTGGTTTGAGAAGAACTTGTGATGATGGAGTGCGGTGTTTACCCATCGCTCCGCATGGCGGCGTGGGCGGTCGAGTTTAACATAACAGCTATTATAGGACGTTGGCCCGGAAGGGGGGTTCGCGAAATTTTAGGGTCTTTTGTCTGATTTGGGCATGGGTTCGGGCAGGTGTGCCTCTACCCAGGTTGCAATCGCCTCCGTTTGCTCGCTGAGCTTCCAGAAGAGCAATCGGTGGCCGCCCGTGAAGGTCCAGAGTTCGGGGCGGCCGAGTCGCTCCCACAACAGATCTCCACCTGCGGCGGGAACGGTTGAATCGAGCGCGGCTTGGACAAGCAGGACGGGCATGTGGCGCATGGCCGCGGCGGTGTTGTAGGGATCGAGGAAGGAGGCGTTGAGGTAGGTTCGGTAGAGCAGGTTGCGGTCGGCTGCGCTGCCAAGATCGTTGGACCAGGAGATGCGGATACCACCGTCGGTGAGGTCGCTGGTCTGGCTGAGCTTGAGGAGGTTGGCCCCGGCCCCGACGAGGACGACGGCATCAAACTTGTTGGACATGCGGGCCACAACCGCGGGCGCGGCCAGCGCGCCCGCGCTGCAACCGACCATGACAAGGGGCGACTGCGGAACATCGGGGCGTGTTTGTGCGAGGTAGGCAAGCGCGGCCTCGGCTGCATACGCGGGCTCGGCCACAAGATCATCGATGGTGCGCGCGATTTGTTCGGCGACGGGGCGGATGTCGGACTCGGACTGAATGAGGTGCGGCTTGGATTCATACCACCAGACGCTGGGGGTCGCGATACGAAGGACGACCCAGCCGCGTTTTTGCAGTTCGTCGAGAACTGGCTGCTCGTACTCGATGCTGCCCAGCCCGGCCATGTGAATAACGAGTCCGACGGGCTTGCCGAGTTCACGCTTTGGCTCGCGGAGACGCAGCTGAGTGCCCTCGTAGAGAAGTGCGCGGGTGCGGTCGTCGTTGGGCTTGAGGCCGCTGACATGGCTTTTGGCGAACTGCTCGATCCAGATGCGTGATCGCTCGATAAACTGCGGCGTGCGTTGATCGGCCGGGCGATCGGTGAGGGGTGAGTAGGAAATGAAACGCGTAAAGACGCGGTCACCTTCACGAACAATGCGGATCAGCCCTTCGCCAAACTTGCGGTTGTAGACGATACGACCCTCGGGTCGCTTGGCAGCTTCGAGCCAGGTGGGATTGATCCCCGACTCTGGAACGGTGCCATCGAGAACGAATCGAGTGATGCGCCGAGGAGTGGCCTTGATCTTTTCGTCAAGATCGGCGGTGATGCGGGCGGGCCACTCGATTTGATCGGTGAAGGCGAGCTCATGTTCCTCGCGATTGGGATCGGCCGCGCGGCGGCTGAGACAACCGGCCATCGGCAGGAGGACGAGGGCCAGCGCGGCGAGCGCGGTGCAGGTCAGCTTTCGAGCGAGAATGGATGCGGGGAATCGGGACAAAGGATGAACCTTCCGAAGGTCGGGAACACGATGTATACCGAACAGCTTACCGGCCGGGGGGTGCGACAGTTGTATCCGATGTTCACTGAGTATCGGATGCAGGGTCGGTGGCTTGCGGCGATTTGAGTAGCGAATTTTGAGAAGAGTGTCGATGTTTGTCGACGACCCTTAATGCTGAAATGTCGTTGCGACCCGACGGTATGTGGCGGGCGGGCAGGTTGACAGGCAGCTGTGCAGGCCACTGGAACTGGTAAAACCATTGCCCGGAAGTGGGTTGGGCGGCATCCTTGACCCCCAAGTGTTCGTATCGTGGTATGTTGGCAAGATCAGGATACACTCTAATGTCCAACTTTCTCCCGAACCGAAAGCGCGGAACATGAGCCGACCAAGCAAGCCCTCTCCAAGCGTACTCGCTCAATCCCCCACTCCTCGGACCCCCC
>JBBSBC010000167.1:0-8437 GCA_038251595.1 Phycisphaerales bacterium
CCCGTCTTCCCGTCTTCAAGCCCCCGTCATCACTACCTGATGCCCGGGGCGGCACTTTCCGTCAAGACCCCTGTCAACCCCTTAACCCCACATTGCCCGGCAACAACTATGAAACGACCACCGCCCGGATGTTTCCCGGCGGTGGCCCAAGCAATCTACCTATACACCTCGCGGCGGGTTGCGGCTGGTAACTGAGCTTATTCGGAGAGCCGGGGGCCGCCGGGCTGCTGCGGGTTGAGCTGGATCTCGCCGTTGCGCTCCTCGAACTGGCGGATCACCTGGCCAAGGCTGATGGCCAGTCGCTTAGCGCCGCGCCAGTTCATCACCACGCGCGAGCCGACCGAGAACTGGAGGGCGGGCTGGTTGTCCTGAGTGGGGACGGGGAGATTGATCCCGAAGTCGAGCACGACCTCATCACCCGTTGTCGAGGTGCGGATGGTGTTGGCGTAGGTCGTGTGCATCTTGGACTCGTCGATGTTCAGACGGACCTGTTGCTGCTGCGGATTGGGGGTATCGGCCATGGGAATCTCCGTGGGTTGGGACTGATGTACGTCGGTGGATGGAACCAACTGAAGTATGAAATCGCGAGAGTCGTCGTCAATGCCGGAGACAGGAGTCGAACCTGCACGGGTGTTAAGTCCGGTGGATTTTGAATCCACTGCGTCTGCCAGTTCCGCCACTCCGGCAAGGTGTGGGTGGGGGGGCGGGGGAGGAGAGGCGGCAAGGATATGCACGCTCTCCGACCAAGATCGTATCCGACCACAATGCCCGTGCCCACAGGGCTATTCTTCCGGGCAACCAGCATCCCGGCGGAGTTTCGCGGCCCGAACGCCCCTTCAAAACCCTCATCCATATCAACAGGCTCAATCAAGAAGGTCAATCCCGCCCATGCCCGCCTCCAATTCCCCAACCTTGAGTCCGGCCTCGCGTCCGGTGCCCACCCGCGTCCACAGCAACCCGATCTCATGGGCGTGGGATCTTCTCAAGGAGCGCGACCGCTACAAAGACTGGGGAAGCTGGATCGTCAATGCTCGCAACCGTTTTGTGATGGTGACGCAGAACGACCGCCCGCGCCGCAAACCGATCAAAAAGGTCAACTACAAGAAGCTTGAGGCCCCGGTCTTTGTTCGCCTGGGCAGCCCGGATCTCTGGGTGCTGGATGAGCTCTTTAGCACCAACGAATATCAGGATGTGGCCAAGGCCGACCTTGGCGAAGTGCGGCAGATCGTCGATCTCGGCGCGAACGCGGGGATGTCGATCCGCTTCTGGCTCAACCGCTGGCCCGATGCGCGGGTCATCGGGGTCGAGCCGGATGAGTTTAACTTCGAGGTCGCGAAACTCAACGCCGGGCAGCACCGGGGCGGGGCCAACGTCGCGCTGGTGCGGGCCTGCGTCGCAGGGCACGAGCGCACGGTGACGCTTGACCGCTCGCACCACGAGTCGATGTACGTGATGACCGATGCCTCGGGTGGTGGTGGTGGTGGGGGGCAGACCGAGACGATCCCCGCTCTGCCGCTCGAAAAAATCCTTGCCCAGAACAATTCTCTTCCGATGATCGACCTCTTGAAGGTCGATATCGAAGGGGCGGAGCGCGAGGTTTTTGAGAACTGCGCCCCGTGGATCAAGCGGGTCCGGCACATGGTCCTCGAGATCCATCCCCCCTACACGACCGAGCAACTGCTCGCCGACTGCGAGCGCAACGGCGGCAGGTTCCGCATCGTCACCCGCCACCCCTCGGCCCCCAACGAAGTGACCTTCTTCTCGGCCATCCCCTGACTTCCGATGTAGCCTCGGCATTCTGGCCGATGTTGCCTCGCCACCAATCGACCCTCTTCGCCCACCCACGCTTCACTCAGAGCGGGACCACGGATTGGCCCGAGATCGGCGGGCACCCGTTGCGGTGGTCAGCACCCGCCTTTGAAGTACTCGCCGAGGAAGTCGAAGATGTCCTGCACGCTGATTTCGCCGGAGGTATTGAAATCGGCACTTGGGGCATCGGCGAAGTAGGCGGTCAGGAAGTCAAAGATATCCTGCACCGAGAAGGTGCCCGAGCCGTTGATATCGCCGCTTGAGAATGGGAAGGGGTCGAGCCCGTTCAACTGGCAATCCTGATCCGCATCGATGCCGACGCGGTTGCCCGAGCCGGGCGGGACGGCCATGAAGATGAGCATCCCTGACCCAAGCTGCGTCGTGAGCGCGGATTGCGGCACGAGTTCATCGCGATCGGAGCGGAAAGTCGGGGTGCCCGCGAGGTGCGAGGCGGCATGGTCATAGAGATAGCCGCGAGGCTGGCCACTCACAAAGCCTTGGGCCACGACATCGCACCGGCTCGGCTGCGGGTCGGGCTGCGCGGGCCATGGGGCGCCGAGGTTGAGCGAAGCGGGGTGATGCTGGTCAATCATCAGGTTGATATCCGCGAGTTGTTGCGCGGTCGCGACACCCCGCACACGCACCTGCCACCCGACGATGTTGGTTACGTTGTTCGGGAAGGCCGTGACCATGGCGGTGGTCTCCTGCCGACCCTGCGCATCCATGTTGCGGAAGAAGGTCTTGAGGAACGTGAGCAGCGGGTGCCCGTTCTGCTCGCGCTCTTCACGCCCATCGTGGATGAGCCCGAACCCGCCAAAGCGGTCGGAGGGGAACTTCTTGTAGAGGCCGCGCAACTGCGTGATTTCCTGGATCTGCATGAAGAAGGCTGATTCATCCACACCCCGATCGTCGGTGAAACCGGCGAGTCGGCCCGCGCCATCATGCTCGAGTTGGTGGCAGTTCTGGCATGTGCCCGCGTTGACCACACCCGGCCCGTTCGGCGTGAGGAAGTGGACAAAGCCCGCCGGGGCATCGGGGTCCTTGGGTGTGTTGTTGCGCTCCCAGAAGGGGTTCGGGGCATAGACCATCGTCTTGACGAAACGATCGAAGCGGTCCATATCCGCCGCTGAGAGCTCCGACCCGCCGAGCAGGCCATCAAACGCCTCGTTGAAGTCGGTGAAGAGGGGCTTATCGCCGCGCCAGTGGAAGGGGTTGCGGCCGGACAGCCCTCGGAGCGACTGTGTGACCATCGGACCCTTGAGCGGGTGCGAGCGGGCACATGGATCGAGACCGGGAACCGAATCCTCGCTGCACATGTTGGAAGGGACCGGCCCCATAGGCCCGTGCGGGTTGCCGAGATCCCACGCAAGATGGTCGAGCCCGCCATCGATGTGGCACATCGCGCATGACTGACCGGCGTTGTTGCTGAACTTTGCGCTGAAGAGGAAGTCGCGCCCGTGCTTGATGTCATTGGGCTCGGGGTTGAAGAGCGCGCGGGTCGCGGTCAGGGTGGGTATCAAGCTCGAAGCATCGAGCTGCTGCACGGTCATGTCGGTTCGGTTGAGCACGAACAAGCGCTGGCGGCTCGGCTCGAAGACCATCCCGCGCGGGCCGCGGCCAACATCAACCCGCTCGAACCTCAGCGCATCGTCATCGGTCTCATAGATACCTATCCGATCTGACCCGAGCGCAGCCACAAAGACCCGCCGCCCATCGGGGGAGAAGACGACATCTTTCGGGTCGGCGAGCGATCGTGCCAGCGCATCGGCGTTGGGTGTCGAGACGTTGTGGAAGTTTGCGATGTCGCCGTTGAGATCGATCGTCGTGATCGCCGGAGTAAGGGCGAGGTAATCATCGATGACCACCAACTGGTGATCGACAAATGTTCCGCGGAGATTGGGTGTGAGGCGGGTGGTGTTGTGCGCATCAAGGTTGGCGGCGAAGATGCGCCGCGTTCCCGGTTGAACTGCGAGCGCGGTGATGGTTGTGCCGACATCGCCGATGATCGACTCCACCACCGGCGTGCCGGGTGATGCGACATCAACGATCACCAGGTCGTTGTCCACCGTGTTCTTCACGTCATTGATGAGGCGGTCGATGACCACCGGCGCGTTGAGGATGCCGAAGTCGACCATCGCCTGCACCATCAGCGGATCGGCGAGACCGTTATCGCCGGTCAGCACATCGATGATGTCGGCCCAAACCGAGATCTTGCCCCCATCGGGCACAATTCGGGCCACAAAGGGTGCGGGACCGACACCTGCGCCGCTACCACTATTCATGACATCCGGATACGGCGAGAGCAACGGCGCGGCCGCGAAGAGCCCGGCTGTGGGGGGGAAGAACTGAACGATCAACGTCGTGGGCGCAAAGCCACCGGTCGGCTGCTGGTTCTGATCGATGCCCGTCTGAACAAACATCGGATCGAACGTCTGCGTGGTGTTGTTTCCCGAATGCAGCGCACCGATGATGAGCTTCTGTTCTGCCGCGTCATACGCGGCGGCACGCGCGGAGTGGATATCAAGCGTCAGCGCGTTCACAATCGCGCCGGTGGCGGTGTTGATCGTGACGAGCGAGGACGTATGGTTGAACGGGGGAGCCGAGAGCGCGTGCGGCCCCTGCAGCACGACCCAGGCGAAGGCACCATCGGGACTGAAGAGAATGTTCACCGGCTCATCGCCCACGTGGATGATGCGCGTCACGGTACCGGTCTGCATATCGATTACGCTGACATCGTCGGATATGTGATTGACGACCCACACGGTTCGGTCGTTTGTGCCGGGCTGGATTGCTACGCTCACCGGGTCAAGCCCAACGGGGATGGTGTTGAGCACGCGCATGGGTGTTGATGGGCCAGCGATATCCATCACGACCAGCGCGTTGCCGGGTGTATTGGTGGCGTAGAGCCTTGTGCCCGCGCTGTTCACGGTGAGGGGCTTGACCATCGGACTTTCAAAGTTGATGAAGACTCCGCTTGCGAGGGCGGCCACGGTGGGAAGTGCGACCGGTTCGATCGGCACCGGGTCGATACCCACGCCCGGCGGCGCGATGTCCACTGTGAAGTTGCCTTCGATAACCGGATGACCGAGTGAGCCGCGCGACCGATCCATCGGCACCAGCGGTGTCGGTGTGGCGATGGTGCGGATCAATGGTCCAAGGCCGCTGGGCTGCGCGGCCTCGCTCGCACCAAGCGTGCCTCCGCACGCCGAGACCAAGCCAAGGGCCATATGCCACGAAAACGCCCGCGCCAGTCTCTGGTTCATCGGAACTCTCCCATTGCAGCACCCAACGCTCAGCATAACGCGCCGCGCAGATTTTCGCCAATGCTAAGTGGACGGTCGGTTAGTTATGCACTATGAGCGTGTTTGAATCGTGGCTGGATATGCCTTGTTTGGGGCAGTGTTTGCTGAGTCTCAGAGCAGGCGAAGGCGAGTGGTGGCAATGTGGCGATTCCAGCGTGCACGGTCTTATGACTCGTCGCCCGAAGGGAGCACGATGGTTGCTGGTGCCACTTTCTTCTGGCTCCTCGCCCGGCTGCGGGCGACGACGGTACTACCCACTGCGTGATAAGGTCCGCCCCGAGCCGGGCGATTCGTCGATGGCAAGAAAGTGTGTGGTGCCTGCTTGCCGATGGCTTGCTCGCCCAAGCCGCCTCGCCGCGTCACCGGCAACGCGGGTGCGCACTCCACGCCGAAGGCGAAGCCGAGAGGCCACAATCCAGACCTGCCGCCAATCTAAAACCAAATCCGCTAGCTTCAGCCAACGCGCCGCCACCATCTCTCCGCCCTTCAAGTGCTACGATCGCTTTCCAATCAGCACCTCGGGTGGGGGGCCGGATCGCGTTGTTCGCGTAGCCCGGCCCTGGACCCCGGAGTCACCCATGGCTACTGCCGCCACGACAGAAAAGTCGGAAACCACCAACAGAGTCACCGTCACGGACATCGGTCCCTGCACCAAGAAGATCTCGATCGAGATCCCGGCCGAGGCCGTGAATGAGCAGGTCGGTACGTCGCTGGACACGGTTATCGGCGAGACCGAGCTTCCCGGCTTTCGCAAGGGGCGTGCGCCGCGCCGGCTGGTCGAGCGGAAGTTCGGCCCGACCGTCCGTCGCGAGGCGAAGAACCAGCTCGTCGCGCAGGCCTATTCCAAGGCGGTTGAAGATCACAAGCTCCGCGTCATCGGCGATCCCGCGAGCGAGATGCTCGCCAACCTTGAAATCGAGGATGGCAAACCGCTGAGCTTCGAGGTCGAGGTTGAAGTGCTGCCGCAGTTCGAGGTTCCGGGTATCGATGGCATCGATGTCAAAAAGCCGGTTCTTGAAGTCAGCGTTGAGATGGTGGACAAGGAACTCGACCGTCTGCTGCTCAACGAAGGCCAGCTCGAGCCGAAAGAAAATCCCAGCCAGGGCGATTACCTCACCGGCCACGCGGTCATGAAAGATGGCGCGGGCAAGTCGGTGCTTGATATCCAGGATGCCGTCATCCAGATCCCCGCATCTAACAAGGACGGGGGCAAGGGCATGATCCTCGGTGTGCTTGTTGAGGATTTCGCTAGCCAGCTTGGCTCACCCAAGATTGGTCAGCAGGTCACCATCAAGACCAAAGGCCCTGAGAACCACGAGAACGAAGAGATCCGCTCGAAAGACCTCGTCATCATTTTCACCGCCAAGCGGGCCGACCAGATCATTCCCGCCAAGGTTGAAGAGATCACCGAGCGCTACGGCATGACCTCGGTTGACGAAGTCAAGGCGGCCATCCGTCAGCGCATCGAGCAACGCCTGCAGATCGATCAGCAGAGCCTCATGCGTCAGCAGATCGCCAAGCACCTGCTCGATGCAACCACCATGGAACTCCCCAAGCGCGCCACCGCAAATCAGGCCGTTCGCAACCTTGAGCGCAAGCGCATGGAACTCATGTATCGCGGCATGGATGCGCAGAAAATCGAAGAGCACATGGCCGAGCTTCGCGCCTCATCCAACGAGGTCGCCGTCCGCGAACTCAAGCTCTTCTTCGTGCTCGATAAGGCAGCCGAGCAGTTGGATATCAAGGTGACAGATGCCGAGATCAACGGTCGCATCGCCTCCATCGCCGCCCAGCGCGGCGAGCGGCCCGAGAAACTGCGTCAGGAGATCATCCAGCGCAATCAGGTCGGTATGGTCTTCCAGCAGGTCCGCGAGCACAAGACGATGGACGCCATCCTCGCCAAGGCCAACGTGACCGAAGTCTCGGCCGATGAGTTCAACAAGGCCATGGCTGCCAGCGGCGGCGAAAAGGCCGAGGGCGGAGCCTCCGAGAGCAAGCCCAAGACGACCAAGAAGAAGGGCGAGTCGGACGAATGATCCGAATGATCCAAATGATCGGAGTGATCGGATTGATCATCGTCTGAGCTTGCTGCAGACAACCCAATCAGTAATGCACGCGGCCGCCGGACTTGTCCGGCGGCCGCGGTTGGTTTTAAGGACGAAGGTCGTCAAGGAAATCGGTCCGAATCGGTCTATCCCATCCGAGTCGGCTGTCCAAAGTTCAACTCCAGGTACATCGCCACATAGTCCACGATGCTCTGGCAGTTGGGGATTTCGGGGTTGTTGGTGCCTCCCATCGGCTCAAAGCGCATTCCGCGGAAACGGGTGACGGCATCTTCGAGCGAGAGCCCATATTGCAACGCAAGGCTGAACGCGCGGCAGAACGCCTGGCACATGCCCGACATCGTCGAGCCTTCCTTGGCCATCTTGATGAACATCTCGCCCGGCCGACCATCCGGGTGCAGACCGACCGTCAGATAACCCTCGTGCCCATTGATATTGAACTTGTGGGTGATCGACGAGCGTGTTTCGGGGAGCACCTGGCGGTGGGTAATCATGCGAGACAGACCTCCATGTCTATTAATGGATCCAGATCTAAAATCAGGTGGACAGATCACCCAACAATCCCCAATTTCGGGGATTGTGAGCCACAGTCAAGTTCATCCAAACGAGTTCCATCGTCGAGCTATCGGACGTGCTCGAAGTGGATCGACAGAATAGTCGGGATCTTTGCAGAACGCAAACAATCAATCCATCCACACGAAAGATCTTTGATGCGGTGGCCCCCTGATCATGGGGAAATTCAGCACTCGTCACCTGCTCGATTGACCGATACACTTTCCTGAAGCCATGCACACGTCCACGACCCATCAGTACGTTCGGACTCGACCAGCGATCTCACCGCTCAGCGCGGCGACGCTGCTGCTGCTCGTGAGCTTTGTGGTCTCCAGTTCGCCGAATGTCCGGGGTGTGCGTACGGCAGCCTCGGATAGCCATGCGCCGGTTGGGCGGACGGCGATGGTTGTTGGTGAAGAGCGTGCAGCGGCGCGCAGGACTGTGCCCTCGCAGGCTGAGCGGCCTGATCGCTCGGGACTGGTCAAGTTTCTCTGGGCCACGCTGATCTCGCCGAGCGGTGAGGCCATCGGTGCAGAGGATGCATCGGTTTGCACCAACCATGTGCGCACTGCGTTGCTGAATCTTCCGCCGCCACGCGCATGAAGGCGTAGTTCGTCGGGGAGTTGATCGGCCATGTGAAGTGTTGTTGCACAGGCAACTTCCGCTCTGGCTGTATCAGGTGGTTTCAATACCACACCAACATTGATGCGA
>JBBSBC010000168.1:0-8415 GCA_038251595.1 Phycisphaerales bacterium
CCCCCCACTCCCCCCACTCCCCCGCCACTCTCCTTGCCCTTTTCATCGGTGATTCCGTGCAGGGCTGGGCCGCGTTCGACGTAGCCGAAGCCGGTGGCGGGGTAGGTGGGCCTGATGCTGAAGGTGACGAGGCGGCGCTTATCCTGCTCGGCCATTCGGAAGGCGAGATCGACGCGCTGCTTGAAGGTCTCTTCGGGGCTGATGAGGTGGTCGGCGGTGAGGATGCAGAAGATGGCGTTTTTGTCGAGTTTGCTGAGCACGGCGGCGCCGAGACCGACGGCGTTTACGGTGTCTCGGCCGCAGGGCTCGCCGAGAATCTGGTGATCGGCGAACTGGGGGAGGGCCTCGCGGATCTGGTGGCGGAAGGATTCGGCGGTGCAGATGTAGCGGCGATCGGGGGGAACCAGACCTTCCATGCGAGCGGCGGCGATTTCGAGGAGCGATTGCACGCGACCATCGGCGCTGGGAATGAGCGGGAGAAGCTGCTTGGGGCGCTGGTTTCGGCTCATGGGCCAGAGGCGGGTACCGGCTCCTCCGGCCATGATCATGGCGTATCGCATGGGAGCGATGGTAGCGGGAAAGTGGATTGGGTGGGGGCCAACGTCAGCGTGCTGCGTAGGCCGCGGAGAGCAAGTCTTGTGGGGTTATTGGGGGCTGAGTGTTGGCTGCACGAGCGCGGTCGATGGCGCGGGCGACCATGCGTTCGGCATCGGCGGGGGCCTCGCCGAGCGCGATGAGGGTTTCGACGGCCTGGCGGATGGGCGGGAGTGTGGGGGGCGGGGGTGCCGGGGGGGACGGGGGAGGAGAGGCGAGGGGTGATGGAGAACCGGCAGGTGAACCGGAATCGGCGAGGCGGACGCGGGGCCATTTGGTGGGCTTGGCATCGACGGCAGGGGTGGAAGGTGAAGCGTGGGTGTGAGCGGCGCCGGCCAAAGCGTGCGAGGTGATGTGGCCGGCCACTTTGGCTTTGAGCTCATGCACGATCAGTTCGGCGAGTTTGGGGCCGATCTCGGGGAGGCGTTGGAGGGCGCGGGTGTCTCGATCATGGATCGAGCGGGCGATGGAGGATGGCTCGATGGTCATGGCGCGAAGGGCACGCTTGTTGCCGAGGCCCTTGACGGTGGTGAGCAGCTCAAAAAAATCGCGTTCGGAAGGGATGGTGAAGCCGATAAGACGAGGGACGAAGCTCGATCCCTGGTTGAGCGATTCGAGATATTGCAGCGTGTGCAGCGTGATGGGGCGCATGAGCATTGAGTCTCCGCCCCACTTTCCGGAGAGCCGTTCGGCCAGAAAGGCGGGTACAAGAACTTCGTAGGCAAGGCCCCCATCGATCGTGATGAGCGCGGTGTTGGCTTCGAGCGATTCGAGGGTGCCGGTGATGCGGGCGAGCATGTTGAGCGAGGGTAGGGTCGATAACCGGGTGAAGGTACGGGTGAGAATGTGGCGCAGGTGGAGCAGCCCACACCGAAGGTGGTTCGGAGCGGCTAGCCACTGGAGAGAGGGCTGAGGGGTAACGGATACTTCAAAGGGCATTCTGGACCATTGACCCTGACGGGTCGGTGGGAGGTGACAAATGGCGCGACGAACAACGACAAGCTGTATGGTGTGGGGCGGCGTGCTGGCGGCGGCCGCGATGGTTTCGCCGGTGATGGCGCAGTGCCAGACCGATTGGTCATTGCATTTGCCTTCAACCCGCACTGATGCGGACATGGCGTTTGATTCGACCCGCGGGCGCGTGGTGATGTTTGGCGGGTTCAGCTCGCCGAGCTATCGCGGCGATACGTGGGAGAACGATGGGAACGGATGGCGTCGGGTGGCGACCACCGGACCCTCGCCAAGGCGTGGGCACAAGATGGTGTATGACGCCGCGCATCGGCGGACGTTGTTGATCGGCGGGTTTGGCTCGCCGGCGATCGGGGCGGTGGAGACGTGGGCGTGGGACGGGGCGACGTGGCGCTTGGTGGACAACCAAGGCCCGACGTTCGCGTTCACTTCGGGTGCAATGCAGGAAGCGGCCGCGGCGTATGACCCGGGTCGCGGGTGCGTGGTGATGATTCTGTCGAACGGTGAGACGTGGGAGTGGAACAACCAGACGTGGATGCGGGCGGCGACGGTTGGACCGAGCGGGGGAGCACGGCGCGGCGTTGCGCTTGCGTATGACCGGGGCTCGGCGAGGATGATTCTGTTTGGTGGTTCGGTGAGCGGCACGCCGCGTGGTGATACGTGGGCATGGGATGGTTTGTCGTGGACCGCGCTTGCGGTAACGGGCGCGCCTGCTGCGCGGAGTGATCACCGCATGGCGTATGACAGCGTTTCGCGGCGGATCATCATGTATGGTGGCGCGGCCACGGGTGGAACGCGCCTGCGCGATACGTGGACGTTCAGCGGAACGGCGTGGAACCTTCTGGTGGCGGGCACTTCGGGACCGGCGACCGTGGCGGGCGGCTCGGGGAGTTGCATGGCGTATGACTCGGCACGGAGGCGGGTGATCCTGCTGGGTGGTTCAAACGCGCCGTGGACGGATATCTGCACGTTGGAAGGCACGACGTGGAGGCAGACCAACCCTGGCCCGAGCGCGCGGAACGCGGCGGCCTCGGCGTATGACGTTGCACGGCGCAAACTGGTGCTGTTTGGCGGTCTGGGCACAGCGCGGCAGGGCGATACGTGGGAGTTTGATGGGAACACGTGGGCGCAGGTCTCGACGACGGGGCCGATGGCGAGGTCGGAGAGCGCGATGGCGTATGACCCGGTGCGTCGGCGCACGGTGTTGTTTGGTGGAACCGGCTCGGCGGGCGTGATGAGCGATACGTGGGAATGGGATGGGACTTCGTGGATTCGGATCAACGTGAGCGGGCCATCGGCGCGCGATCGACACGCGATGTGCTATGACCCGATCAGTGGGCAGGTGATGCTCGAGGGTGGATCAGTCGGCGGGAACGAGACGTGGCTGTGGGATGGCGCGGCCTGGACGCGCGTGGCCAACGGGCCGACACGCTCAAGCCATGCGATGGTGTATCACCCGGCGACGGACCTGGTGGTGCTGTATGGTGGATCGGGCGCGGGCACGGGGCAGACGGCGTGGGGATGGGATGGGGTGAACTGGATGGCCGTCGGCGGACCGGGCCCCAGCACGGCGATCGAGCACACGTTGACGCTTGAACCGATCACCGGCAACCTGGTGCTGCTCGGCCCGTCGGCGAGCGATGCGGCGACGTGGCTGTTTGACGGGCTGACGTGGCGACGCGTCTCGACACCGACGCCGGGCACACTGGGGCCACGGGCACGGAACAACCATTCGGCATGGTACGACGAGGCGCTCGGAAGTGTGTGCATGTATGGCGGAACGGTGAGCAGCAGCCCGGTGCGCGAGACGTGGTTGTACTTTGGCGTGGCCGGGCCAGCACTGGCGCGTATGGCTTCGTGGGTCGTCGCGTGCGATCAGGGGACGGCCCAGTTCAGTGTTGAAGTGGCGAATGTGGTCGGCGCAGCGCCGGTGGAAACGGTGACGTGGATCCGCAACGGGGCGGTTGTGAGCCCGGGACCGACGGGCTTCGGCTCGACGGTCGCAATAACGAGTGATGAATCGACCAGGACCTACACGCTGACCATCACGGGGACGCGCTTCCCGGACACGGGTGACTACTACTGCATTCTGACCAGTTCGTGCGGCGGGGCAACGCGCACCAACCCGGCGCGGCTGAGCATCTGCCCGGCGGACTTTGACTGCTCGGGCACGGGCTCGGGCGATGGTGTCTCGCAGCAGGACATCTTCGCGTACTTCACGGCGTATTTCGGCGGAGACATGCGGGCGGACTTCACGCGGGACGGGTTTCTTACGACGCAGGACTTCTTTGAGTATCTGACCCTGTACTTTGTTGGGTGCTGAATCAGCGTCGGGGTTTTTTGTTGAGTCGGGCATCAAGCCCGGGCGCGGCGAGGTAGAGGACCTGCTTGCCCTTTTTGGTCGTGACCATGAGGCGGAGACGGACGAGCTCATCAAGATCGGCGCGCGAGGTGGCGAGCACAATGCCGTTGGAGTTGGCATGGCTCTTGACGGTGTAGTGGGTGAGCGGGTGACGGAGGGCGTGCTCGAGGAGGAGGCGCTGGCGGAGGTTGATGTTTTTGGCGACACGGAGGAACGCGCGGCTGCGTTGGATCTTGGCCTGCTCGTGGCGAAGGCGCTCGGCGAGGCGGTCTAGGGATTGTTCGATGATGTCGAGGTGATAGAGCACGAAGTACGTGAGATCGCCTTCATCAAGCTCGCTGTCAAGAAACGCCTGCGGGTATCGCGCGTACCCCTTGCGGATCAGTTCGGAGATGGCGGTGTACTCGAAAATGTAGTAGCCGCTTCGCAGGGCAAACCAGTAGAACACGGCGCGGGCAGTTCGCCCGTTGCCGTCGCAGAAGGGGTGCTCATAGCCGATCATGAAGTGGAGGATGCAGGCCTTGACGATCGGGTGCAGGAAGTCAGGGCCGCGACTGTGGTCGGTGTTGGCAAATCGGCAGAGGGACTCAAGCCGCTGGGGCAGATCGGCCGCGGTAGGGGGCGTGAAGATTGCTTCGCCGAGATCGTCAACCACGCGGACATCTTCATCGGGACGGCGAAGCCGACCGGCCTTGTCGGGTTTCGTGAGCGTTCCGCGCGTGAGGATGGTCTGGAGTTCGATCAGCATCTCGAGGCTCAACGCATGATCAAGCCGATTCTTGATCCGCTGCATCGCCACAAAGTTATTGACGACCATGCGCTCACCAGTGGTGGCGGGTTCGCGTCCGGAGCGGAGAAGCTCGACCGCTTCCTTGCGTGTGGTCGCGGCCCCTTCGATCAGCGATGATTCGGCGGCTTCATCCATCAGGGACTTGAAGCGAAGGCGGAGACGCATGGACTCATCGCCGAGGTCGCCGGTTTCGGGCGCGAGAATCGCCGGGCCACCACCGCCGGTCGCGCGGTCAATGCGGTGAAGCGGCTCAAGGGCGTGTGGGCCGAGGCACACACAGAATGACGAAGAATCGGCCTGGAGGATCTCCAGAGATCGCCAACCAAACAGTCGTGAGCCCTTGACCATTGCCCATGCGCTTTCGGGCTTCAGGCCAAGATTACGGGCGATCGGGCGCACCTTGCGCCATGGGCAATACTCGCCGAGCAGGAGCTCAAACTCGCGCGAACCACGGAGCGGGATCGCACCGGGATCGGTACACGAGGGGAGATCCGAGAACCGTAGCGGGGGTTGTTCGCGGTCCATTGTCAGTTTCTGTCAAAAAACACGAAAATGACAATAGACTATTGTCAGCAAAAGTCAATCGCGGCGAGATTGACTTTGGTGGATCGCCAACCCCTAGCTCCCCACATTCAAAACCACCTTGATCCCCTCCCCGCTCTGCATGAGCGCGAAGCCCTTTGCGTAGTCTTCGAGGGGGAGCTGGTGGGTGATGATGTCTTCGAGTTCGAGGCGGCCGGAGAGCAGGAGCGCTTCCATCTGATACCACGTCTCGAACATGCGGCGGCCGTTGATGCCGAGGACCGTTGCGCCCTTGAAGACGACGTGGCTGGCAAGATCGAAGCTGATGGGTCGCGAGGGGATGCCCAGGAGCGCGGCCGTGCCGCCGGCGCGAAGGGCCTTGAAGCCGTCGTCGATCGCGCCCGAGTGGCCGGACATTTCGAGGAGAACATCGGGGCCGTCGCCGCGACACTGTTTGCGGCAGTCGGCCATCCAGTTGGGGTCATTGGCGCGATAGGCCTCGACCGCGCCGAGCTTGCGGGCGAGCGCGAGGCGGCGCTGGTCGATGTCGGTGACGAAGATGCGGCTGGCGCCGGCGGCCTTGGCGACGGTGACGGCCATGAGGCCGATGATGCCAACGCCCGTGATCAGCACGGTTTTCGCGCTCACACCTGCGGACATGACGGTGTGGACGGCGTTGCCGAGCGGATCAAGCACCGCGGCGATGTGGTCGGGGATGGCCTGATGCACGGGCCAGACGTTCTCTTCAGGAACGCAGACGTATTCGGCGAAGCAGCCATCGCGGTCGATGCCGATGATCCGGGTATCGCGGGCGATATGGGCGTTGCCGGTGCGCGAGTTGTAGTCGAGACCGGCGGTGATGTGGCCCTCAGCGCTCACGCGAAGGCCGGGTTGAAAGCGTGTGACCGCGGGGCCGACCTTCTCGATCACACCGACAAACTCATGACCGGTGACGATACCGACGGGGATGCGCCCCGCGGCCCAGGCATCCCACTCCCAGATGTGGCGGTCTGTGCCGCAAATCCCGGCCTTGAGGACGCGGATGAGCACATCGCGCGGTCCGGGAACAGGGATGGGGCGCGCGGGATCAAACTGAAGACCGGGACCGGCGTGGTGCTTGAAGAGCGCACGCATGGAGGGACCAGTGGTGGTAGTAGGTTTGACGGTCGGCGATGCGGACGTCGTGGGCGGCATTTTTGATGGTAGGAACTTGGGCTGAATGAAGATGGCTTTGATGATTGGTCAATGATTCAGCACGCACGAGGGCGTGGGCGAAGAGACCGAGAACCGCTTGCCGCGTCGAAGAATCTCGTGGATGTTCGCAACCCGGCATCGGGGTTGCGAGTACAAGTCGATGACCATCAGACCTTCTTCCTTCCTTGGGTGCGGTAAGGGGCGCAGGGCAGGGGTCGATGAACCGGGTTTGTCATTGCGGTTGTCGGGGTGGGGGCGGCGTTCACTGATAAGGTCTGAGTTGCCACAGGCAAGGCGGACCGGATGAGTGATCGCTGCGGCCGCAAGAGTTCGGTTCATCTTCCCCTGCCCCCCTTCCGCCCTCTACTACCCGCCGCTTGGTACTACCTGTTCCGCCAGTCTTATGGTTCGGCCCCCGGTCTTGTGCCGCCCGCTGGGTTTCTATTCGGCGGGTATTGGCATTTACGAACAAATACCTACTATTTTGGTGAATCTTTCGTCTGAACCCTTTCGTAGAGGTTTCGGCGTGCGTATCTGTATGAATGAGGCGCGTCCGATGGGTGGGTATTGCGCGTTCGACCGATAGACTATTCCTTATGACCCGAGTCGCAACGGCAACATCAGCACGGAACCTGGCGGCGGATGCCCAGGCGTTTTTCTATGTGGCCATGAAGCCTGGGGGAGGGAAGAAGTTCGGGGTTCGGCAGGCGGGGTCGGTCGCGGCCCTTTCGCAGGGGTTGCGGCTTGAGAACATGCTGCTGGTGAGCCATCGCAAGCTGCCCGCGTGGGCGGCGCGCGACAACGAGTTGACGCTGAAAGATCAGGCCGCGTTGAACGAGCAGCTTGGGCAGCTTTTGACGCGCGGTGTGCCGCTGGTCGAAGCGTTGGAAGTCGTGGCCTCAACCGTGAAGCCCGCCTCGAAGATGAAGGTCACGCGGATGCGTGAGATGGTCGCGAGCGGATCGAGCTTTGCCGATTCGTGCCGGCAGGTGGGCGGGTTTGATAACGTGACGATCGCGGTGTACAAGGGGGCGGAGCGCACGGGTGACCTGGGCGGAGCGGCCAAGGAACTCGCGATTTCGCTCCGCCGCCGGCTCGCGGTTGCGGGCAAGGCGACCACGCTGCTGATCTATCCGTGCATCGTGCTGGGCCTCTCGGTGGTGGTGGCCACGCTGATGATGATGATCATCGTGCCCATGATCGGTGAGGGCCTGGCCAAGAGTGATATCAAGCTGCCGCTGTATTCAAAGATCATCATGGGGACGGGGATCTGGATGCGCGATCACGCGCCGTGGGTGGGCGTGGGCGTGGCGCTCGCGCTTCTCGCCCTGCTGCTCGGGCGCGGGCTGGTGATCATGGGTGTGCAGCGGGCCATGCGTCGTCTGCCGGTGGTGCGCGATGTGCTGCTGGCGCAGGAGTGCGCACGGTTCTTCAGCGTGATGGGGGCGATGACGCGCACGGGCGTGCCGATCTCGGATGCGCTGGGGGTTTCCAACCAGGCCATCGCCCACCCGGGCATGCGCAAGCAACTTGAGCGTCTGCGGACGCGCCTGATCGAGGGCGGGCTTCTGCGCAACCTTATTGAAGAGGTGACGACGTTCCCCCTCTCGACGCGCCGGCTGCTGGTGGCGGCCGAACGTGCGGGCGATCTTGAGCACGCGTTCGGCACACTCGCTGGTGATATGGCCGACGAAGTGGACCGGACCTCGACACGCCTGCTGGCGGTGCTTGAACCGGTGTTGATTCTGTTGATGTTTGCGATCATCGGCTCGCTGCTGATGGCGCTGCTGCTGCCGATGTTGACGATTTCGAGCAGTATCAAGTGATGAATGGTGAGTAGTGGGTGGATTTCGTTCCTCAGGAAGCACAACTATGAAAAGCAATCAGATGAGTCGGAACCGGCGGCAAATGGCGGCCTTTACGCTGCTTGAGATGATGCTCGTGGTCGCGATCATGGGCATCCTCATGTCTGTCGCGGTGTGGA
>JBBSBC010000169.1:0-8411 GCA_038251595.1 Phycisphaerales bacterium
GATCGAGGACTTCGTCTGGTTTGAGTACAGCACGTGTACCACGAAGTCCAACGCCGCGACCTATCGCGCGCAGCTGAAGAACTGGATCGACACCACATCTACGGCCCAGATCGGCGACATCAACCGCGACGGGTACATCGACGCGCGCGACCGCGCGGCCTTCAACATTCTCTATAATGGAACGCCCATCGCCACCACACCGGGCACACTCCGCTACGACCTGAACTCCGACAACGTCATCAACTCCGCCGACCAGCAACTCTTCAACCAGGCATTCATCCGATTCCACTTCGGCGAAGACGGCGTGGTGGACGGTCGCGACCTGCAAGCTCTGCTCAACAGCTTTACACCCGGCAGCGGTTCAATCCCTCAATACCTCAACCTCTGGGACCTCAACGGGGATGGCGCTGTCAACTACGCCGACCAGTTGATCCTCCATGGGTACCTGACGGTTCCGCAACCGCCGGACCTCGACGTCAACCGGGACGGCACCGTAAACATCAACGACATCTACGCACAAATCGCAGCGCCCATTGACGTCAACCGGAATGGACTCATCCAAAGCAGCGATACGCGGACCCTCGACACCGGCATCCGAGCGGGCGAATCCCAGGACATGGCCCCCGGACGCTGACGAGCACGCTGCCGCCACAGTGGCGCGTGTTTGCCCGCAGCGTCGCCGCACATTTTCGGAGTAGGAGCGCAAGGCGGGATCACGATCCAGCTATATTCCTAACGAATACCGTATGCACGCGCAGAACTTGCCCCTATTTTGAATAACCGCTAAAAATGACTGTTGGCGCATTGCGTTTCTTGTTATAGAATAACCTCAAGTGTTGGTCATGTGCGCCCCGTTATCCCTGTTGACCCTCGCGCGCCGCTCACTCAATGTCGGCGGCCCGAGGATGGAGAGACCAGTTCCATGAACCTGAAGAACAGATGTGCGGCCGCGGCCGCGGCGGTGATGCTGGCGGGCAGTTGTCTTGGCCAAACCACGACGCTGTATTTGATTAAAACCGAAAACTTTGACCTGCTCAGCAGTGCGGGAACGGTGGAGTTGCCGAACCCTGACAACACTTACTGGATCGGCCACACGCCGACCTGTATCGCCTACGGCAAGGGCCGCCTGTTCATCGGCGGAATTTACAACGGCAGTACGTTCCCGCTTGACGGCGTTGATGCCGATGGTGACTTGAACACCACGGAGCCGACACCCTTTCAGGCTTCGGTCGTGAAGGTCAACGACATCCTCACGACCCGCACGTTCAGCACGATCCCCGGATCGCGTGCGAGCGTTGGCAACACTCGCGGCTACTCGGGCATGGACTACGCCCCGAACGTGGGCACGACCATCCGCGGCCTTGTGGCCAACAACGACCCAGGCGCCGGCGGTACCAACCTCATTTCGAGGTACAACGTCGATCTATCCGGCGCGGGCGTTCGCGTCGCCCCGGTCCCAGACCTCAGCGTGGGCTTCCGTATCGGCAGCGCCGGCCCGGCTTGGGACTTTGGTCCGGCCGCTGCGGGTTTTGACTACGCGGACAACGGCACGCCGGATGGCATTCTCGACGGCCCGGCGATCATGGTGATTCCGTTCGGCGTGTTCAGCCCGTACGGCCTGTGCCCGAATCCGCGGCCAAACTTCTTTGTGGGTGTAACTCCGAGCCCCGACCCCGGGTGCAACCCCAACTTCGGGTTCACTCTGTATGAGGAAGGGGTCAACAACGGCCCGATGTTCGCTCCGGGCAACGAGGGTCAGCTCCTGTGGCGCGACATCTGCGTCGACCGCCGCAACGGCAACATTGCGGCGCGGTCTGACAACACCGTTACCTTCCTCACGCGAAACGCCGACGGCTCGGCAACGCGCACAGACCTCTCTCCCGCGGACCCGCTCACGCAGCGCATCGTTCCCGCGCTCGGTAGCTTCATCATCGGCCAGAACGTCGCGATCATGTCGGATTACGACCCCAGCGGCGTCGGAGACCTGCTCGCCTGGAATGACCGCAGCTCCACCTCCGTTGGCCAGGCGTTCACCAGCGTGGTCAAGTTCAACAAGACCAACCGCACGCCCGCGAGCGATTCCGGCGCGGTGGTGACGCCCACCTACCTCAACCCCGACAACTCGCCCGCAACCTTTGCAAATGGAATCGGCCTGTACGATTTCTACTGGGATGCCAGCACGCGCATCCTGTTCGTCCTCGATTCCGGCAACCGAAACGTGTACCTCTTGTCGGCCGAACAGCCGAGTGCCTGCTGCCTGCCCACAGGCGCTTGCTTCATTCTGAATCCGACGGCTTGCGCCTCCGCCGATGTCGGCGGCACGGCCGGCGCGGCCGGTTCGGTCTGCTCGCCCAACCCCTGTGCCCAGCCAACCGTCGCCTGCTGCGCGGCCGACGGCTCCTGCACCAACGTGGACTCGACCGTCTGCACCACCGGCGGTGGCACGCCGCAGGCCGCCGGCTCGACCTGCTCGCCCAACCCCTGCCCGCAAACCAACGGCGCGTGCTGCAACGACACGGCCTGCACGATCACCACGGCGGGCGGCTGCACCGGCACGTTTAAGGGCGGCGGAACCACCTGTGATTTCGTCGGAAACCCCGTCACTTGCTGCAAGGCCAACTTCAACGCGGTGGGCGGCGTGACGGTGCAGGACATCTTCGACTTCCTCACCGCATATTTCAGCGCTTCCCAGACAGCCGACATCAACGGTATGGGCGGCGTAACGGTGCAGGATATCTTCGACTTCCTGTCGCTGTACTTTGCTGGTTGCACCTGATCGAAACCTCTTCATCTTGGAACTGAGTGCTCAAATAAAGCTGGGCGACCCTGAGGGTCGCCCAGCTTCGATTTTTGAGCATGTGAAAATGCCGGTAAAGTTGCGCGAAGCAGCAAGTAAACGCCCCGGGCGCGATTCGAACGCGCGACCTGCCGCTTAGAAGGCGGCTGCTCTATCCAACTGAGCTACCGGGACTCAACACCAACGGGTGGTGGCTGATCGTATCCTTCTTCGCTGCGCACACGCGGAGGCGCCACCCACCGGACAACCGTTCCAAAATCCCGATCCTCGGCATCATAAGTTCGATCATCGTGAGAGTGGCCACGCACGCTCGGGCCGCGAATACTTCCCTGTCACCTTCACAGGCCCACGCCGAGCCAGGCCCGACGCAAAGCGTCCATGGAACCCGAAGCGGATGAGCATCGTTGTTTCGCACCCATCGCCAGTTGACCCCGGCATTGATCGCGGTGCCGCTTCACGATCATCGTCGGTCACGGTTGCCTCTGTGCTCGTCGAACCGACCTTGCGCGAAAGGATCGGCGCGGTCATCGAACTGACCAAGCCGGGCATCACGCGCATGGTCACCATCACTTCAGGTGTCGGGTTCATTCTCGCCGCGATCGGACGCGGGCGCGAGATGTCCGAGCTTGCCCTGCCAGCGATCGGCTGCCTGATCGGCACCGCGCTCTCATCTTCAGGTGCAAATGCGCTCAACCAGTGGTGGGAGCGCACACGCGATGGTCAGATGCCCCGCACCGCAGGACGACCGCTGCCCGAGGCGCGTTTGACTTCCGGTGCGGCCCTGCTTGCCGGGTTCACACTCGCGGTCTTCGGAATACTCACCCTCCTCGTGCTCTGCGGCCCCGCTCCCGCATTGGTTTCGCTCGTGACCATCCTCTGGTACTTGCTGCTCTACACGCCGCTGAAGCCGCTCACGCCGCTCAATACCCTTGTCGGTGCGATTCCCGGCGCACTTCCGCCCTTGATTGGCTGGACCGCCACCGCTCCAGTCTTTGGGATCGACTCAATCGGTGGTCTTAGTGTTCTCTCTGAACCGGGCGGCTGGTCGCTCTTCTTTTTGATGGTGGTCTGGCAGATCCCCCACTTCCTCGCCATCGCTTGGATGTACCGCGACGACTACGCCAAGGGCGGCTACCGCATGTTACCGATTGTCGATCCGACCGGGCACGCAACCGCCACCACGATCATGGTCTGGAGCGTCACGCTCTTGATCGTCTCGATCGCGCCCGCATTTGTGCTCGCTGATCGTTTAAGCCCCGTGTATGGCCTCTTCGCGGCACTAAGTGGTCTGTGGTTCATCGCTCGATGCGTTCGGCTCTACCGTTCACGCACACAGGCAAACGCTCGCTCGGTCTTCATCGCTTCGATCATCCACCTTCCACTCATCCTGCTTGTGATGGTCTTCGATGCCGTTGTGGTCCGGCTGGTCTGACCTTCCCGGATTTCCACTTCTCCAGATCATTCATGCGCATTGCCTTTCTCTTCAACCCACACTCCGGGCGTGGCAATCGTGCCCTCACGGCCACAACTGCCCATCATCTCTTGATCGCGGCCGGACACTCGGTCGTTCCGGTTCAGGCCGGACCGGGACTGTCGCCAGAAGTCCTGACCGATGCACTCTGCACTTCGGACGTATTGGTCGTTGCGGGTGGCGATGGTTCGGTTCACCACGCGGTGCCCACCGCGATTGCGGCCAAGGTTCCCATCTTTCATTTCCCCCTAGGCACGGAAAACCTGTTTGCACGCGAGTTTGGCATGACCCGATCCGCGCCCGCACTGGTGCGGGCTATAGACAGAATGTCCGTTCGGACAATCGACACAGCAACCCTGGCCGGGCGGGCATTTGTGATCATGGCCAGCGTGGGCTTTGATGCCTGCGTTGTTGAACGAGTGGCCGCGGCCCGCGTGCGCGGCGTCACTCGACTCGACTACGTTCGTTGCGCCATGCAGGAACTCATCGACTTCCGCGTGGCGCGACTCTCGATCACCGTTGATGGGAAACGCGAGATTTCCAGCCGCGAGGGTTTGGTCGTGGTCGCAAACAGCCCTCAGTACGCTGCGCGACTCAACCCGGTGCGAGTCGCAAAGATTGATGATGGCCAGATCGACGTTTTGTTTCTGCCATTCAGCACGCGGGCGGGGTTGGCCGCGTGGATGCTCTCGATCCTGGCGGGAAGCCACACCACGCACCCACGAGCATTCAGCGCACGTGCCCAAACCGTCGAGATCACTTCTGAATGCGGACCATCACCGCTGCAACTCGATGGCGAATCGACCGCTGGGCTAACACCTTCAGAAATGGTGAAGCTTCAAGTCGTGCCCATGTCGTTACGCGTGCTCATCCCAGTCTGAGTGATCATCTTCATCTCAAGCACTCGTTCATCAACGCTTCTTCGTTGATGCCAGCTTTCGAGCTTCCTCCCACTCGGTGATCTGCCGATCCATGTCAACGGGTTCGAGTTGCCCATCGACCTTGACCGCCAATCCCGCGTTGGTGAACCACCCGTTGATCATCTGCTCGAACTCGGTGTTGTTCATCTTCTCGATGTTGGGGGCTTTGTTCCGACGAACCAGCGGTTCGATCTCTTCTGCCGCGAGCTTGTTCATGGCTGCGAAGAGCTTGGTCGGCATCTCGAAGCCCGCTTCGCGTTTGGTGGCCGACCACTCGCGTTGCTTGGTCTGGAGCTGCTTGATTCTTCGATCAATCCTCCCGCGCACATCGATTTCCTTGCCATACGCTGCGAAGGCAATCGCACCCGGAATGATGACCTTCTTTCTCGCTTCGGTTCCGAGCGATGAAAGTGTGGCGGTCTGCCCCTGCTGCACATCCTTCTCCATGTCCACAACCGTGCGATCCAGGACCGTGACGACCGAGTTCAATATTCTCCACTGATCCTTCGTCCGCGGCCAGAAGTTGCTCACCACCGGCATGTTCGTGGGCAGGCTGATGTACCACTTTCCATCATCCTTCCGCATCGGCAGTCCAAGCCCGGGAATGATCGGCTCGCCATCCAGCAGCACCGTCGCCGAATCGTCCGCGGTCTTGAGCGTTGACAGCCGCGCGGAGTTGCGTTCGATCCATCCGTACGGATCGGCGAAAAGACGATTAAAGAGCTCTTCGACCTGGCCTTCATCAACCGCGCCGCCAACCGCCGTGCTGCCCGCACCCTTCCTCTCTACACCACGATTGCTGATTGAGACGCCGCGAGAACCAGCGCGTCCGCTCGCGCCCGACATCATCTGGTTCAAAAGCGATGTTGTCTGACCATCGGCCGCGGCCTGCACAGCCTTGTCTTTAATTGCGGCCATCTCTTCCGGAAATCTCTGCTCAGCGGCTCTCGAGAGGCTCTGCATGTGCCCCATCAGAACACCCAGCTTGTTGAGCATGGCGCGCATCTCTGGCGAATCGGCATAGATCAGGTTACCCAGTTGCGCCGTCTGACCATCCTTGATCATCTCAACAGCTGTGCTGATGACATCATCAGGGGTCGCCTGGCTGTACTTCTTCTTCCGTTCGCATCCTGTGAGAACCAGCGCAATGGCCAGACCTAACGCCGCAAATGCCGTCCAATGAAGCAGCCGACCCTTCGCCCTGTTCAACGTGCCCATCCTTGGTCCTCGACGCTCGCTCATTGGTACGCCTCCAGCAACATGATCCGATCCCCTTGTGCGGCCTCACTACTATATTCGATGCAGGGTTTACAGCACGATTCAATGATGGCTGCACCCTCGTCCCCTGATGCCAACTTTCCTAGAGCGACTTGGGGGCCGCCTACCCTTGTCCATGGTGGTCATTGTCAACGATCAGGAACACACCCTTCCCGAGCCTCTCAGTGTGTCTGCACTTTTAGTTCGGCTGGGGCTTGATAAGCAACCCTGCGCGGTCGAAGTCAACAGAAAACTGGTTCCGAAGCTCCGACATCCTCTGCATGATCTCGTTGAGGGTGATAAGGTCGAGGTTGTCACGCTGGTCGGTGGCGGGTAAAGGTGCTGGCACAATCCAATATGTCCACGATCGAAGCAAAATCTGAACTCCCCGGCACCCGCGCAAACCCGCCGCAGGCCGTCGGAACGCTCGTTCTTGGCGGCAAGTCCTTTGATTCCCGGCTGATTGTCGGCACTGGCAAGTACAAGTCGTATGACCTTATGCGCGAGGCTCTTGCCGCAAGCGGTGCGCGCGTTGTGACAGTCGCGGTGCGACGCGAGCGTCTGGTAGACGATCGCGGCGAGTCGCTCCTTCAGTTTCTTGATCTTACACGTTACGTCATTCTGCCCAACACCGCCGGGTGCTTCACCGCCGATGATGCGGTCCGAGTGGCAAGGCTCGGACGCGAACTGCTAACACAACTCCAGAATCCCGGTGCGACTTGGGTGAAGCTCGAGGTCCTCGGCGATAAGAAGACCCTTCTCCCCGACCCGGCTGGAACTCTGGAAGCGACCAGGCAACTGGTAGCGGATGGCTTTCAGGTTCTGGCGTACTCGTCGGATGATCCCATCGCGGCGGTCCGCCTTAAGGAAGCCGGGGCAACCTCGGTCATGCCCGCAGGCTCGCCGATCGGGTCAGGCCAGGGCATCCTCAACCGCAACAACATCGTCCTCTGCCTTGAGTTGCTCAAGCACGGCGACCCCACCTATCCGGTAATCGTTGATGCGGGTGTCGGGTGCGCATCGGATGTCTCACTCGCTATGGAGTTGGGTGCCGATGGTGTCCTGCTCAACACCGCCATCGCGCACGCCATGCACCCCGTGATGATGGCTGAAGCGATGAAAAACGCTACACTCGCCGGTCGCCAGTCGTATATCGCCGGCCGAATCCCCAAACGCCTCTATGCCAGTGCAAGCTCGCCCTGGGATGGAGCGATCTCGTACATTCCCGGCGAGTGACCCATCCTTCAAACGCTTTCCAAGAATCATCAACACCGCTCATCCGGAGATCCCGATCATGGTCAAAAAGAAAAACCAACTCGGCACGGTGCTGGCCGGAATCTTCCTGGTCCTTGCTGTTGGCCTCCTGGTTGTCTGGCTGATCTCGGGCCTGATCTGAACACCTCGTCGTGTGCAGGTGACAGAGTGAAATTTCCGCCCTATTGTCACCCGACTTATGGAACCGACGGAAGAGCCCCGCGGTTATCGGATGCGATTCATCGGGCGCGTAGCTCAGTTGGCTAGAGCGCAGCTGTCACATAGCTGAGGTCACAGGTTCGAGCCCTGTCGCGCCCATTTGCTGGTTGCTTCACGAGAGAGGTTCCTCCGCGAGAGGGATGTCCCGTGTCAGAGCCACTTCCACCTGTTTAGGTGGATTACGAACCGCCCATGATCGGCACCGAAGGCGATTTACCTGCCCATTTTCACAGCAGGATCGCCCGTTAACCTATTTTTGCGCGATTTTCTTCGCAAACCGGGTTGCACTCTTGACATATTCGGGGCATCCGGTACATTGTCACTGCCTTACCGGATAGTTCCCATTGACGGTGTCCTGCGAAGCCCTTGCGTTTTGCAATAGACTCCTTCCGGGTCTGGAGCACAGAGAGAGACGCGAGAGAGAGGGCGGAGCGAGAGAGGGATAGCCCGAGGGAGCTACTGGAGTGAGAGAGAGGCGAGAGAGGGCCTAAAA
>JBBSBC010000170.1:0-8373 GCA_038251595.1 Phycisphaerales bacterium
AGGGGAACAACCTCGCGATCAAGGGCGCGGCCGAGATGTATGAGAAGGCCCCTCGGGGAGAGACAGGGCGTGGGCACATCATCACCGCGCAGCACGAGCACAAGGCGGTGCTTGATCCGTGCAAGCGGCTGTTGAAGGAAGGCTTTGATGTCACCTTCCTTGATCCGCCGCGTGACGGTGTGATTCGGGCTGAGCAGGTGAGAGCGGCGATGCGTCCGGACACGATCCTTGTGACGCTGATGTGGGCGAACAACGAGATCGGCTCGATCAACGAGGTGCCGGAGATCGGCGCGCTCTGCCACGAGCGTGGGATTATTTTCCATACCGATGCGACGCAGTGGGTGGGCAAGATGCCGACCAACGTCGAGCGCGATCAGATTGACCTTATGAGCTTCTGCGCTCACAAAATGTATGGCCCGAAGGGTGCGGGCGCGCTCTATGTTCGCAGGCGCAAGCCGCGGGTGCGGCTGGTTTCGCAGCTCGATGGCGGCGGGCAGGAGCGGGGCTTCCGGTCAGGCACGCTCAACGTGCCGGGGATTGTCGGCCTGGGCAAGGCCTGTGAGCTGTGCATGCACGAGATGGACAAAGATGGTGAGCGGCTGCTGAAACTCAGGCGCAAGCTCGAGCTGGGGATTACCAGCAAGCTCGATTCGTGCCAGGTGAATGGGCACGCGGAGCGCAGGCTGCCGCACATCTCGAACATCAGCTTCGGGTACGTCGAGGGCGAGAGCCTGATGATGGCGTGCAAGGAGATTGCGGTCTCGAGCGGCTCGGCGTGTACGAGCGCGAGCCTTGAGCCGAGCTATGTGCTGAAGAGCCTGGGGATCGGTGACGATCTGGCGCACTCGAGCCTGCGGTTCAGCATGGGCAGACTGACGACCGAGGAGCAGATCGATTTTACGATCGAGAAGGTCGTGAGCGCGGTGAAGAAGTTGCGGGAGTTGAGCCCGTTGTACGACATGCACATGGAAGGGATTGACCTGAGCAAGATTGAGTGGGCGGCGCACTGATGGCACGGGATATTAACAGGCTCGTGAAGGCGCTCACAACTTTTCAGAATCAGATCGAAGAAGCCACGCACGTGCCAGCAGTGGACGTGCTGGACCCCGCGGTTGACTAAACAATAAGCGAGAAACTGATGGCATACGGACCGAAAATCATCGATCATTACGAGAACCCCCGCAACGTCGGCACCTTCGGCACGCAGGCCGAGATCAAGGAGCGGAAGGACCTTGGTGTTGGCCTTGTCGGCGCGCCAGAGTGCGGCGATGTCATGCAGCTCCAGATCAAGGTCAATCCAAAGACCAACCTGATCGAGGATGCCAAGTTCAAGTGCTTCGGCTGCGGTTCGGCGATTGCGTCGAGTTCACTCGCGACCGAATGGCTCAAGGGCAAGTCACTGGACGAGGGGGCGGCCATCCGCAACACGCAGATTGTCGAAGAGCTGAGCCTGCCTCCGGTCAAGATCCACTGCTCGGTGCTTGCCGAAGATGCAATCAAGGCCGCGATCAACGATTACAAGCTCAAGAACGGCATACTCGTCGAAGAGGAGCATCACGCCGAGGCGCACTGACCGTGCTGTGGCAGGGGGGGTAGGCACGGCTGTCCAAGCCGTGCGCGGTAGAGCCCATAACCGCCTGCGGCCGGGCGAACGCCTGTCTGTGCCTGAGCGTATAGTGCTGTGAGCAGTAAGCCTCGAACTTTTTTGGAGTACCCCCATGATCACGAACACCGAAACCGCACCAGCTCAGGCCGAGCAGGCCTCGGTCATCAATCTCAGCGAAGGCGCAGCGCGCGAGATCCGCAACATCATTCAACAGCAGGAGCTTGAGGCCGACAAAATCCGCCTGCGCGTGGGCGTGAAGGGCGGCGGTTGCTCGGGCTTCAGTTATCTGCTCGACCTCACCGAGTCTCGCAAAGACACCGATGAGGAGTTTGAGCAGCATGGCATCCGGGTTGTCTGTGACCCCAAAAGCATGCTGTACCTCAACGGCACCACGATCGACTTCAAGGATGAGATCATGGGTCGGGGCTTTGTGTTTCAGAACCCGAACGCAACCAGCAGCTGCGGGTGCGGATCAAGCTTCTCGGCCTGAGCCTGGCGCGATCTCCGATTGTGTGGAACGATTGGCAGACGAGTAAATCTGGCTTGCGAAGCTGGCTGATCCTGATAAACTCAGGTTGACGGCCATGGGGCTGGCCAAGTAGTTGGTCACGTAGTTGGCCCGATGAGGTATGGACCGTTGATGCCCGGATCGGCAGACCGTGGCTGGAGCGCAGGATGTCGCAAGTTGCATCAGAAACCATGCAGGGCTACGCCCCGCCCACCATCACGCAGTTCTCTGTCTTTCTTGACAACCGCGTGGGCAAACTGCACGAGTTGGTCACCATCTTTGAGAACTCGACGGTCAGCATCATGGCGATCAGCGTTCACGATGCCAGTGACTACGCCGTCGTTCGCGTCATCACCACCAACGCCAACGAGACCAAACTGCTGCTCACGCGCCATCAGGTCCCGTTCAGCGAGGTGCAGGTGCTCGTCATCGAGCTTTGCAAGGGCCACACGCTCGCACGGCTCTGCCTGTACCTGCTCGGCGCCGAACTCAACATCCGCTTCGCCTACCCGCTCATGCTCCCGGTAGGCAACTCCCCAACCGTCGCGCTCGCCGTCGATGATGCCACCCTCGCAGGACAGATTCTGCGGCGGAAAGAGTTCAGGCTGCTGGGTGAGGCCGACCTGTCGCGGTCTGAGTAACGCGCTCTCTGCTCGGAACATGGCGGCTTACTGTCGAGCCTGCGTTCGTGTGCGCTTGGGCCGTAAGCTACATCGGTGCGCTTCGGGCCAACATGGCCAGTCAAGCACCATCTCCAGCTCAGTGAACGCCTTCGGCGGCGAGCCAACGCTCCGCATCGAGTGCGGCCTGGCAGCCCATGCCCGCGGCGGTGACAGCCTGGCGATACTGGCTGTCGGCCAGATCGCCCGCCGCGAACACGCCGGGAATGTTGGTGTTGCTTGTGCGGTTGGGCAACACGACGTAGCCTGATTCGTCAAGCTCGACACCCGTGGTCTTGAGAAACTTGGTGGCCGGAGTGTGGCCGATCGCGATGAACAGGCCGCGGACTGCGAGCTCGCTGCGCTCTTTGGTCAATGTGTCTTCGAGGAGGAGGCCGGTAATGTGCTTATCACCGAGAACATCAACGACGACCTTGTTCCAGAGCACCTTGGCGTTGGGTCGATCCATGAATCGCTTCTGCATGATCTTGCTTGCGCGGAAGCTGTCGCGCCGGTGAACGATGTAGACTGTTGAGCCGAACTTGGTGAGATAGCTTGCCTCTTCCATCGCGGTATCGCCGCCGCCGATGACAGCCAGCGGCTTGTTGCGGAATGTGGGCAACGCGCCATCGCACACGGCACAGGCTGAGACACCGCCGCCGGAGCGTGCCAGACGCATTTCGTTTTCGAGTCCAAGCCAGTTGGCCACCGCGCCGCTGGCGAGTACGACCGAGTGTGCCTGTACGGATTGGCCACCGCTGGTGGTGAGCGTGAAGGGTCGCTTGGAGAAATCGCAGGCGACGATATCCTCCATGATGACTTTGGTTCCGAAGCGCTCGGCCTGCTTCTGAAAGTCGGCCATCATTTCGGGACCGGTGATGCCATTCGGAAAGCCCGGATAGTTCTCGACCTCGGTCGTGAGCATGAGCTGCCCGCCGGGAAGGACAGGACCGGGATCTTGCTTGGGCACACCGGTGTAGACAACCGGCTCAAGCTGGGCGCGTGCGGCGTAGATGGCTGCGGTCCAGCCTGCGGGCCCGGAACCGATGATGACGAGTTTGTGGATCGATGGGTCAGACATGGTTGTTGATTCGTCCTGAAAACCTTTGGGCATGGTCGGTGAGGGTGCTGGCCGCGACGGTCACTTAAGATCGCCGGTATCGAGCAGGCGCTGACGCTCGAGCGAGAGTTGCGGGGGCCAGAAGAGATAGTCGCCGCTGCGGCCCTCCTGACCCTGCGTGCAGTCGATGGCAAGTTCGTTCTTCTCATCAGGACCAACCGAATAGACGACAAAGTGTGTGTTGTCAAGACGGCGGCTGAGCTCCGGTCGGGGTGGCGCGGGGAAGAGCCTGATCGTGTAAGGCTTGGGCTCGCCGCGATCGCTCTTGGGGGTATCAACCAACGGCCGGGTGTAGAGGATGTCCACACCTTTGCTGCTGTAAGGATCCTTGTCGACTCTGGTCGTGAATCGGGGCGTAACAGCCGAGAGGCTGCTTGGGATGGTGCGCTCGCGGAGAAAGAATGCATACGCGGCGAGCGACATGCGTGCGCCCGACTGTTGCGCGTCGATGCGGCGTCGAAGGCTGTAGAGCGAAGGCAGATCGTTCAGTCCGGTCCCGATCACCGAGAACCTGGGACGGTTGGCGATGCGTAGTTCCCAGAAGCTCCGCGTGGTCTGGATGCGATCAAACGGGGGCAGGATCCAACGGCGCTGCCAGTCGTCGACAAGGCCCTTGAGCGCATCTTTGCTTTCGTACCAGCCGGCGTGCAAGGCCCGCGCCTGATCCCAGAACGCGGCGGAACTGAAGAGCCGGAGGGGACGATCCACCGAACCGATCTTGGCCATGGTCGGGCCGAAGGTATCCGCGTTGGTGCCGCCCTTCTCAATCAGCACGCGGCTGACGAGCTGTTCGCGCGCGATCAGATCGGCCTCGGGAAGTTTGACGCGGTCGAGATAGAGCGAGCGGTCGCGGAGAAGGTCGATCAGATCCTTGAGCTTGGAAGGTTCGGTCGTGTGCTTTTCGGAACGGAAGTCCACATAGGCCAGATCGCACATGCGCTCCAGCGCGGCGAGCATCGATTCCATTGCCCACTTTTTCTCGCGTAGGAAGGGCCGGTCGGCAATCTGGCGGGTGAAGAAAAGCCATTGCTTCATCTTGTCCATGGCGCCCACGATGTCGCCCGTCTCAGCCAGCCGCGAAGCCTCAACGTGCATCAGGATGCCGACGATCTCGAACTTATCCATGTACAGGAACTTGGCGGCCGCCAAGGTGGCGGGGTCGCCCAGTTCGACATACATCTCCTTGGTCACAAGCTCCGGCCCTGCGCCATCCGCTCCGTAGGGCAGGCCGAAGACAAAGCCCTTCTGCGGGTCGTTCTCGTCTTTGGTGATCTTGGCGAGAGCATCGATCACCTTCTTCTGCGGCTCGGCCTGCACCCACTCCTTGCACGCCTCCCAGTTGGGCGCGTGGTTGCCGAAGAGCGCGGCCTGATACTGGCTTGTCAACACCGCCGGTGGTGCTTTGAGATCAGGCAGAAGGGGGAGCAGAACCAGGTCGCTCCGCTTCTCGTCACTGGCCTTGCGAACCAGCGCGTTCGCGCGATCAACAAACTCGTCGGCACGCGCCGACGTGGCGGGACCAACGCTCGCGCTTAGCCACACGGCCACGAGCACCATGGAGGCGATGCCTTTGCGTGGTGAGGCGGTCAGCAGACCGGAGACTCGTGTGTAGATTCGTGAGTAGATTCGGGGTCGCATCATGTGTCGTGGCTCCGAAGCGGCAAGGGGGCAGTATGGGCGTTGCCCGACCGTCAGGCGAAGGCAGTGATATTAGCAGGTCGCTCGGTCCCCGTTCGGCGGCTTGATGGTGTCATGCACCACTTTCTACGCGAATCGCCCTGGTCTCGGTTCATGTCGCGGCAGGAATTGGGGGAGGAGCGGTCGAGAGCCGGAGCGCAAAAAAACGCCCGGACGCCGAGATGGCGTCCGGGCTCATGCGCGAGAGAGGCTCGCCTTATCCCGCTCCGGCCGAGGGTCGGCGGGCGGGAGTGTGAGAGGTCAAAGGGGAGAGAAACCTGCGAGGTCGGAAGGGCGGGAAGGTTCGGGTTAGCTGGCCGCGCGTCGTTGTTGTTGGTTGAGGTCGCTTTCGTCGTCGTCAATGAGGCAGTTTTCGCGGAAGAACCGGCTGGGTTGATCATCGGTAATCTGTGCGTTGAGCTTGCGCAGGGCCTCATCGGCGATCTGGCGCACGCGTTCGCGTGAGATGCCGATCTCAACGGCGATCTGCTTGAGGGTAAGCGGCTCAAGCCCATCAAGTCCGAAGCGGAGGCGGAGGATGCGTGCCTCGCGCTCATCGATGGCATCGAGCAGTTTTCGGATGGTTCGGAGTTCATCATCGCGGAAAAGGAAATCTTCCGGTGCGGCGCCGCGTTCGTCGGCGAGCAAGTCGCCGATATTCATGGCTTCGCCATTGTCGTCGAGCGGCGCCTGCGAAGGTGCGCGAAAGGCCTTGACGGCCCGCTTGATGATGCGGATCTTCTTGAGCGGGAGCTGCATCTCCTCGGCCAGTTCGGGCAGGCCGGGTGGGCGACCAAGCGCGCGCTCGAGCTTCTGGCTGGCCTGCTTCCAGCGGGCGATCAGTTCGACCATGTACGCCGGAACGTGGATCGGCTGAACAGCGTTGATAAGGGCCCGCTTGATGGCCTGCTTGATCCACCATGAGGCGTAGGTCGAGAACCTTGCGCCTTGGGCCGGATCGAACCCCTCAACGGCTCGGAGCAGCCCTACGTTGCCCTCTTCGATCAGGTCTTGCAGCGCCAGACCACGTCCGACGTAGTTCTTGGCGATCGAGACAACCAGCCGGAGGTTTGAACGGATCATCCGTTCGCGCGCCACCGGACAGTTGTCGTTGATGATCCTCCAGCCAAGAACCTTCTCCTCGTCTGCGGTCAGCAGCGAGGTCTCATTGATCTGGCGGAGGTACAGCTGCAGTCCGGACTGGAGCTCTGCCCTCGCGGGTGACCTGGTAGTCTTTACGCCTCGCACTGATTTACACCCTTCCACTGGCGAGAACCGCCCGGAACGGCCAATCGGGCCTACGGAAGCCCGCAGAAGCCACCCGATCCCGTTCGCTCGCAACTATGCCTCGGTTGCATCGACCAGTGATGAATCGGGCTTTATGCTCCTGGGCCAGGGATTACCCAAGCCCACAAGTTCCCTACGGGCCATGAGGTTACGACCCGTTATGGGTCATTTAGGCATGGTCATAACTTCCCGATGAACTGGATGACTGACATAGACTGAGGTACGGTTTGGCGGATTTCGGATACCCCGAAGGAGGGTTGTGCGGTAGAACAGGTTGGGGAATGGGGGTAGTTGACGAGCGGTGCGGGGTTTGGGGCGTTTGTGTGAAAGGTCACGGGCCGGTGACGAACGATTTGAGCCGAATTCTGGAAGAGTGGCCTTACGAGCCCGGCAAGATCAATGTCCGGATGATCGAGGGCGATGACCGCGAGCCACGGATTCAGCTTCGGCTGGACCTTGGTATCCTCCAGATGAGGGTCAGCGGTCGCCCGGACGGCGTGCGCCCCGAAGGTTATGAGAGCCTGCTGGAGTTTCACGAAGCACGGCTTGATGAGCACGTCGCCACGCAGGGATCGGGCGCGGGCTATGTCTTGAACGAGGAAGAGTGCCGCGAACTCAGGGAGGAGGCGGTGCAGTATTACCACCGGTATGTCTGCCTGATGGTCCTTGAAGATTATGACGGCGTGGTGCGCGATACGACACGGAACCTGCGGGTGCTGGATCTGTGCTCAAAGTTTGCCGAGACGGAGGGCGACCGGACCATTCTCGAGCAGTTCAGGCCGTACATCACCATGATGCGGGCGAGGGCGCTGGCGAGCCAGGCCCTGAAGGACAATGAGCCCAAAGCGGCAATCCACGCGATTGACCAGGGGCTGGACGCGCTGCGTCAGTACTTCAGCGATATGGATCAGCCTGATATGTACGACCAATCAAACGAAGTGCAGGTGCTGAAGGGGATGCGCGAGTCGCTGACCCCCAAGCTGCCGGTGAGCCAGAGCGCGGAACTGAAGGCACGCTTGCAGAAAGCACTCGCCGCTGAGAACTACGAGTTGGCGGCCATCCTGCGTGATGAGCTGAAGACAATGGAAAAAAAGTCGGAGGCCTGAGCAGTCGGGCGATCAGGTGGCCGCGTCGAGGCTGTCAACCAATCGCTTCGCCAGCCGTTCCATGACCTGCTTGGCCATGTCCTGGGCCGTGACCACCTCTTCGACGGTGACGTAATCGGCACCGAGTTCGGTCGCGGCGATGGCGCGGCTGAGAAAGCTGGTTCGGGCGGCAATGAAGATGCTCGGATTGAGCTGGCGAATGATGCCGCAGGCGCGCAGGACGGCATCATCATCGGGGATGGTGAGGATGACGGCTTCGGCGCTGTGAACACCGGCCGATTCGAGGACATCGGGGTTGGTGATATCACCGAAAATGAACCGACGACCGAGCTTCTGCTGTCGGATGACGGTCGATGGGTTGAGTTCGATGACGATATACGGAATGCCCGCGGCCGCGAAGTGCTCGGCCA
>JBBSBC010000171.1:0-8282 GCA_038251595.1 Phycisphaerales bacterium
GGCTGAACGAGCGGACGTGTTTGAATCAGCACCCCATCGTGAAGAAGGGGCAGAAGGTTGCCAATGGCGAGATCATCGCCGATGGGCCGAGCACCAAGCTCGGCGAGCTGGCGATCGGCAAGAACGTGCTTGTGGCGTTCAACACGTTCGACGGGTACAACTTCGAGGATGCGATCGTCATCAACGAGCGTCTTGTGAAGGACGATACGTTCACGAGCATTCACATTGATGCGTTTGATGTTGAGATCCGCGAGACCAAGCTGGGTCGCGAGGAGTTCACGCGTGACATTCCCAATGTCAGCGAGAAGATGCTGCGCAACCTGGATGACAACGGCATCATCCGTCTGGGTGCCCGAGTTGGGCCGGGCGATATTCTTGTCGGCAAGGTCAGCCCCAAGAGCAAGAGCGAACTCACTCCGGAAGAGAAGCTGTTGCACGCGATCTTCGGTCGTGCGGGCGAGGATGTGAAGAACGACTCGCTGGAAGTGCCGGCGGGTGTTGAGGGCGTGGTCATTGGTGCCAACCGGTTCAGCCGGCGCATGCACCTCACGGCCGATCAGAAGAAGCGGCTCGCGACCGACATCGAGGAATACAGCAAGGACATGGACCACAAGGTCATGACCCTGTTCAAGCAGATGGTGGCGGAAGTGAACCGCATCGTCGGGACCGAGATGGTCGATCCGAGCACCCGCCAGAAGGTGGGCGCGAGCGACATTCCCGAAGTTATCCTCGAACAGATCGGCAACTTTGATCTGAAGTGGATCAAGGGCAGCAAAGAGGTCCGCGAGCAGGCGGAGGTTGCGTACAAGCAGTTCTGGCCACGCATCGAGGCGAATCGCAAGGAGAAGGACCGGAAGATCGGGCACATGAAGCGGGGCGATGAGCTTCCTTCGGGCGTGCTCGAGATGGTGAAGGTCTATCTGGCCACCAAGCGGCAGCTCTCGGTCGGCGACAAGATGGCCGGGCGACACGGCAACAAGGGTGTCATCGCCCGAATCGTGCCCGAAGAAGAGATGCCGTTCATGGAGGACGGAACTCCGGTGGATGTTCTGCTCAATCCGCTGGGTGTGCCCAGCCGCATGAACGTCGGTCAGATTCTCGAAACGCACCTCGGCTGGGCCGCGAAGGTGCTCGGGTTCCAGGCTGTTACCCCGGTCTTCGATGGCGCCACCGAGGATGAAGTGCATCTTGCGGTTGAAGAGGCCAACAACGCGGTGAAGAAGGAACTGGCCGAGCACGAGAAGAACGGCACCTTTCCCAACTGGCGCAAGCTGCTGGCCGTCATGCCGCGCGGCGGCAAGATTCAGCTTCACGATGGACGCACGGGCGAGCCGTTCACGCAGCGGACCACTGTGGGCTACATGTACATTCTCAAACTGCACCACCTTGTGGATGACAAGATCCACGCTCGTGCAACGGGACCGTACTCACTCATCACGCAGCAGCCCCTTGGCGGCAAGGCCCGGACGGGCGGCCAGCGGTTCGGCGAGATGGAAGTGTGGGCTCTCGAAGCCTACGGCGCGGCGTATGTGTTGCAGGAACTGCTCACCGTGAAGTCGGACGATGTGGAAGGCCGCACCAAGATTTACGAGAGCATGGTCAAGGGCACGAACACGCTGGAGGCGGGCATGCCTGTCGCGTTCGACGTGCTGTGCAACGAGATCAAGGGTCTGGGCATGAACATCACGCTGGAGAAGAAGGCCGGCGAAGGCGCGAGTCTGTTGTGAACCATCGGGAATCATCGGCGGAGCTACTGAACCATGAGCCAAGCGGCGAAAGTAGATTTGAGTTTTCTGTGGGTTGCTGTGATGTGGGTCGCGCTTGGTGGTGGCACGATGTGGGCACTTGGATGGATGACGGGTCATCCGAAATCATGGTGGATTGCAGCCTGCACTGCCGCGGTGACGGGAGCCGGGACTGGCTTGATGTTGGCGTACAAGAGATCGAGCCGAGCGGGAAGCCGAGTAAGAGTGGCACGTTGACGCGGTGCTTCTTCCGGGCCTTCCGATTGAGTGAAGAACGATTGCGCCGAGACCACTGATCGGCGAGTGCAAAGGAAAGACATACATGGCCGCAGAAAGCGTGTTTGATCGGATTAATGACTTCGGTGCTGTCAAGATCACTTTGGCGAGCCCGAACGACATCCGTTCCTGGTCGTATGGCGAGGTCAAGAAGCCCGAGACCATCAACTACCGGACGTACCGCCCTGAGAAGGACGGTCTGTTCTGCGAGCGCATCTTCGGCCCCGAGCGCGACTACGAGTGCGCCTGCGGCAAGTACAAGGGCACGAAGTACAAGGGCATCATCTGCGACCGTTGCGGCGTGAAGGTGACGCACAGCCGCGTCCGCCGCAAGCGCATGGGCCACATCAATCTGGCCGCGCCGATTGTTCACATCTGGTTCTTCAAGGCGATGCCCAGCCGCCTGGGCAACCTGCTGGCGATGAAGACCAGCGATCTCGAGAAGGTGATCTACTTCCAGGATTACGTGGTCGTCGAGCCGGGCGATACCGACCTGACGTTCAAGCAGATGCTGACGGAAGATGAGTTCCGGCAGGCGACCGAGAAGTACGGCAACGCTTTCCGCGCGCTGATGGGCGCTGATGCCGTGCGCGAGCTGATCGAGCGCACCGACCTGCACAAGCTCGCGGCGGAAATCCGCGAGGAACTCAAGAACACCCGCAGCAAGCAGAAGATCAAGGACTTTGCCAAGCGGCTCAAGATCGTCGAGCAGATCCGCGGGTCTGAGAACGATCCGGCCTGGCTGGTGATGGATGTGGTCCCGGTGATTCCGCCCGACCTGCGCCCGCTCGTGCTGCTTGAGAGCGGCAACTTCGCGACCAGCGATCTGAATGATCTGTATCGGCGCATCATCAACCGCAACAATCGGTTGAAGAAGCTGATGGATTTGAATGCCCCCGAGGTGATCATCCGCAACGAGAAGCGCATGCTTCAGCAGGCGGTCGATGCGTTGTTCGACAACAACCGGTGTCGTCGTCCGGTGCTCGGTTCGAGCAATCGTCCGCTCAAGTCGCTGACCGACATGATCAAGGGCAAGCAGGGTCGCTTCCGCGAGAACCTGCTCGGCAAGCGCGTCGATTATTCGGCGCGTTCGGTCATCGTCGTGGGTCCCGAGCTTAAGCTTCACCAGTGCGGCCTTCCCAAGAAGATCGCGCTCGAGCTCTATCAGCCGTTCATCATCCGCAAGCTGAAGGAGCACGGGCTGGCCGACACGATCAAGAGCGCCAAGCGCATGCTTGAGCGGCGTGATGCCGAAGTGTGGGACATTCTCGAAGAGGTGATTTATCAGCACCCCGTGCTGCTCAATCGCGCTCCGACGCTCCACCGAATGGGTATTCAGGCCTTCGAGCCGGTGCTGGTCGAAGGCAACGCGATCCGCATTCACCCGCTCGTCTGTACCGGCTTCAACGCCGACTTCGACGGCGATCAGATGGCGGTTCACCTGCCGCTGAGCGTCGAGGCACAGGCCGAAGCGCACGTGCTGATGCTCAGCACGCACAACATCTTCGGTCCGGCCAACGGAAAGCCGATGATCTCGCCCTCGCAGGATATCGTGATGGGTGTCTACTTCATCACGATCATGTCGCACGAAGAGAAGCCGATCGAGAAGCTCCACCGCTTCAAGGATCGCGCCGAAGCGCTGCTCGCCTACGACCAGGGCAAGGTCACCATCCACGAGCGCATCATGGTGCGTCTCGATGGGTTCGACTCGACGGTCGATAATCAGAGCGACATCAGCCCCAAGCCGCTCCCGGCCAACCGGCGCATTGTCACCACCCCCGGTCGCTTGCTCTTCAGCGAAATCCTGAAGCCCGGTATGCCGTACTACAACTGCGGGCTGGGCAAGAAGGGCTGCGCCCGCGTTATTGATGACACCTACGCCTTCCTCGGCCGACCCGCAACGATCGAACTCCTGGACCGCATGAAGGAGATCGGTTTCAAGCAATCCACCGTGGCCGGTCTTTCATTCGGCATCACCGACCTGCGCATCCCGCAGGAGAAGCAGCCGCTGATCGACGAGGCCCAGAAGAAAGTCGATCGTATTGAAAAGAACTTCGAGCGCGGCCTGATCACCGAGCGCGAACGCTACAACCAGTTGCTCGACATCTGGTCGCACTGCCGCGAGCAGGTGACCAAGAAGCTGCAGGAAACGCTCAAGAACGATACCCGCGATGTCAACGGCAACGAGGTTCCGCTCGGCGACAAGTCGGGCAAGTTCTACCTCAACCCCGTCTACCTGATGAGCGATTCGGGCGCACGCGGCAACGTAAGCCAGCTCATGCAGTTGGCGGGCATGCGTGGTCTGATGGCCAAGCCCTCGGGCGAGATCATCGAGACCCCCATCCGTGCAAACTTCCGTGAAGGTCTGCACATCCTCGAGTACTTCAGTTCGACCCACGGCGCACGAAAGGGTCTGGCCGATACGGCCCTCAAGACCGCCGACTCAGGCTACCTGACACGCAAGCTGTGCGATGTCGCACAGTCGGTCATCATCAGCGAGCACGACTGCAGCTCGAAGCGCGGAATCCCCAAGCGTGCCATTTACAAGGGCGAGAACGTCACCGTCTCACTCGCCGACCAGATCATCGGGCGCATCAGCCGCAACACCATCGTCAATCCCAAGACCGACGAGGTGATCATCAACGAGAACGCGACGATCACCATCGATGTTGCCAAGAAGATCGAAGAGCTGGGCATGGAGATGGTCTTCGTGCGTTCGGCCCTCACCAGCGAGAGCCGCACCGGCTGCTCGGTGCTTGACTACGGCATCGATATGTCCACCGGCAAGCTGGTTGAGCCGGGCATGGCCGTGGGCATCATCGCAGCGCAGTCCATCGGTGAGCCCGGTACGCAGCTCACCATGCGTACCTTCCATACCGGCGGCATCGGTTCGCGTGAAATCCTTGAAACCGAGATCCGTGCCAGCGCGGCCGGAAAGGTCGAGCTTCGCGACTGCAACGAAGTGCCCGGTAAGGATGAAGATGGCACGGAAGTGCTCGTCACCCTGAAGCGCAACGGCGAAATCGCCGTCATGGATGCGAAGGGTCGCGAGATCGAGAAGAACAAGGTGCCCTACGGCGCATCGATTCTCGTGAAGTCAGGTGAAGAGGTGAAGCGCGGCCAGCAACTGGTCAAGTGGGATCCGCACCGCCTGCCCATTCTCGCCGAGAAGGAAGGCACCGTTCAGTACGTCGATATTGAAGTCGGCGAAACTGTTCGTGAAGAGGATGCCGGCCAGGGCCGCAAGGCGCTGGTTGTTGTCGAGCACAAGGGCGAGAAACACCCACAGGTGACCATCGTTGATGCGACGGGAAACATTCTCGACTTCCACTACCTGCCCGCAAAGGCGCGTATCGAAGTGAAGGATGGCAGCACGATCAAGGCCGGACAGATGCTTGCACGCCAGCCGCGTGGAGCGGGTGGTTCGCAGGATATCGTCGGTGGTCTGCCCCGCGTTACCGAGATCTTCGAGGCCCGCAAACCCAAGGATCCTGCCGTGATGGCGGAGCTTTCGGGGCGCGTTGAGATTCACAGCGATAAGCGCAAGGGCAAGATGACCATCCGCGTCATCTCCGATTCGGGCATCGAGAAGGACCACCACGTTCCGCAGGACCGCCACCTGCTCGTCCACACGGGCGACTTTGTGCAGGCCGGCGATCCTCTCATCGAAGGTCCGCTGGTTCCGCACGACATCCTGCGCATCAAGGGTGAAGAGGCTCTTTGGACGTACATGCTCGACGAAGTGCAGAACGTCTATCGGGCGCAGGGCGTGTCGATCAACGACAAGCATATCGAGGTCATCCTCGCGCAGATGCTCCGCAAGGTCCGCGTCGAGAACCCCGGCGACACCGATCTGCTGCCGCACGATGTCGTTGACAAGTTCGAGTTCCGTCAGAAGAACATCCAGATCGGCGAGATGGTGCGTGTGACCGAAGTCGGGGGCACCGATCTCAAGGTCGATGAGTTGGTCCACAAGACAACGATTCGCGAGGCCAACGCCAAGGCCGAGTCCGCGGGCAAGGAGACGGCGAAGGCCAAGAAGGCCAAGCCCGCGACCGGTCGCACGCTGCTGCTCGGCATCACCAAGGCTTCGCTGCAGAGCGAATCGTTCCTCTCGGGCGCATCGTTCCAGGAGACCACGAAGGTTCTCACCGAGGCATCGCTCCGCGGTGCGATCGATGATCTTATTGGCCTGAAAGAGAACGTGCTGCTCGGTCACCTGATCCCTGCGGGCACCGGCTTCCGTGCCTACCAGGCGATTCGCGTCAAGACGCTTGCCGAGCCGCCCGCGGGCGAAAGCGATGACCAGACAATGTTGGAAGAGGCGGCCCGTGCAGCCGAAGAGCTCGGTGCCGATCGCAACGTCGTGATCGGTATTCCGCAGGTTGAGATTCCCGTCGGCGCACCTTCGGGCAGCAACGTCTGAGTGTGAAGACTCGTTGCGGTGTTGAAGTCACCAATCAAGAGCCGCTGGCAAGTTGCCAGCGGCTCTTGTCATTTAGAGGCTTCGGTGGGCGCGGGTTCGCTCATCAACGCGCGGCAGGCGCGGGCGTCGAGAACAGGCAACCGTGTGCGCCCTGTTTTGAGCATCAGCCTGACATAGGGTTCGCAGGTTCCGCACCCGGTGCAGCAGTTGGTTCTGAGCTTGAGCGCGCAAAGCCCAAGCCGCTCGGCGAGCGCGATCCGGCGAAGCTCCTCGAACGAGAGATCATGGCAGATGCAGTGCGTAACCATGCGTGGGTTTCAACGGTTATCAAACAGTGAGTTGTCGTCAAGCCTGCCAAACCACCCCGTGCCCAGCGTGCGCGGATCACCCGGATAGATCCCGCTCGAAGCGGTAAACGTTCGCAACTCCGAAGCGACGTGACCATCAAGCCACGCGACCATGGCCACCGCGTGTGCGCGTCCGGACTTGCCATGACGAAAGTGAATGCTCGGATCAGCACGGGCGGAGTTTGACACCGGGCTGTCAGGCCAGAAACGTGGCTCTACGAACGAGTACTCAACAACTCCAGCAATCGCATTCCCATCAGCCAGCGCGGCATCGGCAAAGCCAATGGTCTGGCTTGGGTTGGCAAAGCGTGTGCGTGGTGCTCCGAGTGCATCGGTCATCAGACCACCACGAGCTCGATCGACACCCACATAGGCATTGTTGTATCCATATCCACCGGCTGATCGTTCAAAGCCGAATCGTGCCGCGGCGAGCGCGAGTTGTGTCGCCGCGAAACCCGGGCAGATACGCACCGCCACACTCGCGCTGTGACCTGCGCTCTGATCAGAGAGATACGGTGTGAGCGCACCACCCTCTGGTGCGAAGTTGGAACTCTCCGAAGCACGTGAACCATGCCACCGAAGCCTGTTGACGAGGAAGTTGGCCGCGCCGGGGGTATATCGATCGGTGTGGTCCTGAGCATAGAGGTCGTTGGCGAGTGCAAGCTCGCGGAGGTTGGAAGCGCAGAGGATGCGTTGGGCCGACCCGCGTGCACCGCCGAGCGCGGGCAGGAGTAAGCCGATCAAGAGCGCGATGATCGCGATTGAGACGAGCAACTCGATCAGCGAGAACGCGGGCATTGGATGGGGTTTGCGCATCAATGGGTTACGGTAGTTGGCCAAAGGATCACGAAGCAAAGTACCCTGACAGAAAGTCAAAGATGTCCTGCACGGAGGTTCTGCCGCTCGTGTTGAAGTCGGCACCGCCGCCTTCGGCATCAGCGGGGTTGGCAAAGTAATCGTTCAGAAAATCGAAGATGTCCTGCACGGTGGTTGCACCGTTTCGATTCCAGTCCGCGGTTGGTTGAGCACGAACATCTCCAACTCCGCCGATCTCGGTTGAAACTTCTCCGAGAAAGGGATGAACAATGTTTACGGCCGTTGTGATGCGGATAAAGTCGATGAAAGGAAGGGTCGGTCGTATGCCCGTTTCCGGGTCAATGGCGTCGGCAAGATCAATGGCTTCTCCTCCGCCGCTCCCAAGTGTGAGTCCGACAGCATGTGGATCATCGGGCGTGGTGAAAAACACCTCTGGCGGCATCATCACGTCGTCCACATCGCCATCATGATCAAGGTCGCCCAGCTTGGCCGTCGGCGCGAGATCGGCATAACCAAAGAAATCTTCGGTGTTCATGTTGGTATTGAAGAGGATCGGTGCAGAGCCTCCTCCCACCCCACCCCCAAATGGCACGCTCGGCAGTTGGAACGCGCTCGTGCTCCACAACCCGGTGCGCTGCGGCGGAACCCACGCCGCGTTGGTGGGGGGGTGCA
>JBBSBC010000172.1:0-8266 GCA_038251595.1 Phycisphaerales bacterium
AACTTCGGGCTCCCCACTTCCAGCATGACCCTCTGGAAGGGCTGAATCACTCAACAATCGCCCATCATTGCAGAATTAATATTTGCGCAACACCTTGCTAAACAAGATGTTGCGTCGATATCCCCCAATCAAGGTGGTTGCACAGCCGTCATCATCCGATAGATTCCTGTTAGGGTTCTCGTGCTGCTCAAAGAGGTACTCATGCAACTCATCCGTTCATTGCTCATCCTCCTCGCCTTCGCCACAGGGGCAAGTGCTGAGCCACCAATCCCCAACGTCAACTTTCAAACCACCTTTAACCCGACGACCCGCCGCATCACCGTTGTTGATGCGAACAACAATAACTTCGCCGTACTCAGTCCCGGCGGCCCAGTCTGGGAACCTGAGTCGCCCGGGTTCGTCTGTGTTCCCAACCTTCCACCTTTGGGTGACTGCCCACCCGACAACTGGGTCTACAACTGCGCCGACCCCACCTCCGGTTGCCCAACACCCGACCCCGACCGAATCTCCATCGCGCCCACCATCACCGCCGAACCACGCACCGATGGCTGCGACCTCGTCTTCACCTTCACCAACACTTCCCCCACACGTCGCGCCAGCCTTGGGGTCATCAATGTTCCCGGCATCCGCTTCGGCAACATCATCAAGAGTCGTGACTTCTTTGTCGATGGCAAGCCCATCACCCTCGATGCCACCGACTTTGTCTACGCCGGAAACTGGGTTTATCCCGGCGGCACCTACGCGCCCGTCATTGTCATGGATGAAGATACGCCCAACGGCTATCAGCTCGGTGTCTCATTGCAATATCCCATTCTTGAGTACAAGCACCCGATCTGGATGAACATCATCCGCTATCGCGGCACATCCGATTGGTTCATCCGCATCGAGCTCAACCCCTGGTGCGGCGGCGGAACTCAGCACAACGTCCACACCGATGCGGGCGATCTGCAACCCGGCGAGACCCGCACGTACCGCCTCACGCTTCGCCTCACACGCACCCAGACCATCGGCACCTTGCGTCCAACCCACTGGCTCCGACTTTTCGAGAGCTACCGCGAGTTCTTCAACTGTACCTATGGCTACACCGAGTATGCGCGCGATCCGCGCCCCATGTACGGAGCGTTCATCGCTATCCGCAACTCCGCCGCCAACTGCACGCCCGCCAACACCCACGCCTGGCACGAACTCAACATCCCCGGCATCGGTCCTCTGCGCCCGGATATCCACGGCTGGGCACCTTGGATTCAGTACCTCGGGCAGCTCCGCCAGATCGGCGCACAGCGCATCATGCTCTGGGCACCCTCGGGCATGTATTGCACGCATCCGTGCGACAACTTCCCCTTCCAGTTCACGTCTCACTGGGCCGATCTGCCCGCGATCCGAGACTCGATGGACATCTTCCGCGAGTACACGAATGCTCTCGGTGGTGAGGGCGATGAAGTCGGACTGTGGTGGGGCAACTGCGTCAACGCCTCCACCTCGTGGGATGCCCACGACCTCACCACCATCATCCCCGATGATGCCAACCCCGCCGATGACAACCTCGCCCTTGCCGAACTCGATCTCGCCGCGAATAGCGGCGCGCAGGTTGTCGGGCTCGATGCCTTCATCGTGCTCCCGCAGTGGCAGGGTTACCACTGGCTCAAACGCTTGCAGCAACGCCACCCAGGCACGCGCTTCTGCACCGAGGCCATGGCCAGCGACTTCCTGCACACCCTCGCGCCAAGCTACATGCTCGGCACACGCAACGCGGGCAACCAGGGGCTCAAGGTGACCAACCCACACCATCTGGCCGACTTCCTCAATCCCGGTCACGAGATCTGGGCGCAGATCAACATCCAGGATATCGCCGCCGAGCTGGGCCACCCGCCGACCGAAGACGAAATCCGAACCGTCCTCCGTCGCTACGCCGACCTTGGCTATGTTCCGCACCTCATGGCCGCCACCGGGCTTGGTCCACCATCCGAGTGGAGCCGCTACAACGCGAGTCGCAGTTGGAAAGTCAATGTTCCGGCAAACGTTGCGCCCTGCCCGGCCGACATCAACCGCTGCGGCGGAGTTTCGGTTCAAGACCTCTTCGACTTCCTGACGCTCTACTTTGCCGGGAGCTGGAAGGCCGACTTCAACACCTCCGATCAGCTCAGTGTTCAAGACCTCTTCGACTTTCTCGCCGCGTACTTCGCGCCGTGCTGATCAGCCTGCCAGACACCCTCCGCGTCGCGCCAATCTCGCTCCGGTTTCGCGCTCCATGTTCAGTCCGAAAGGCGTGGGGCACTTCTCGCGTACACTCCGCCCGCGGATGAACGCCGAGCCCTCTGACATCACCGCGAAAGATGAACCCGCTCCGGCTGCGCAGCCGCGTCGGGTTACGACGCGTCGCGTCTTGATCGCATCAGGCTTCATCATCATCGCCCTGATCACATCGGGTGGGCTCATCGTGCTCGCGCTCACGCAGGATCGCCCGCGCTGGTGGAAGTCGCTTGACATCTCCGACCCCAAAACCATCGCCACTGCGCAAGCGGTTGAGAACGGCATCGCCACCGCGCTCACGCAGGTGAGGCCATCACCGACTTTTCCGTCGGGTGCCACATCGCCCGCCGCATCGGCCAACAAGCCATGGAAGGTCTTCATCACCACCGACCAGGCCAACGCCTGGCTCAATGTTCGTCTGCGCGGCTGGCTTCAGGATCAGGCCGAGCAGGGCCGACCCGAGCTCAAGTGGCCGCCCGAGGTCGGGCAGATGCAGGTTCGGTTTGATGGTGGACGAATCGATATCGGCGCGGTGGTCACACGGCCGCCGCCGAGCGATCCACCAAAGCTCCAGACACTTGCCGCCTCGCTGCATCCTGAGTTTCGTGAGGACGGTTCGTTCTGGCTTATTGCCGAGACCATCACCATCGGCCGCCTCGGTCTTCCCGCCTCGTGGGTGCTGCCTTCGACGAGCGCATCGGGCACGGACAAACTCAGGACCGACAAGCTCAAGGATGTCTCGGCCCAGCTCGCAAGCCTGCCGCAATCGGCGCGACTGTTGAGCGCACTGGCTGGCCAGGTTCCGGTCCTCTCACGCCCGATCATCAGGCTGGGTGATGGCCGGCGCGTGCGTTTGCTGGATATCCGTGCCGAGGGCGAGCGGCTGGTGATCACGTGTCAGACCGAAGAGCGACAGAGCACGCTTCCGTGAAGGCCGCGCTGCTCACTTGGAATCGAGTCATCGGTCTTCGGCGGCCACACCTGTGCCGCACTCGCGGCCTCAACATCAAGCATTCTCACTCCACCACGTGCGCCGGCATCGGCGTGCTCGCCACGATCTTTTCTTTCTTGATCGTCTCGCCCTCACCTTCCCTACCGGGGTCATCGCAGGTGAAGAGGTACTGATCATCTTCGATCCGCATCTGCAGATGAACCGGTCGTCCCCAGATGGTTCGTATGTTGCGCAGCACCTCGCGGGCCTTGGCGATCTCGATCTCAAGCCCGTTGTGCTGGTGGGCAAGGTACAACTCACCACGGTTCCTGTAGTTGGCATCGACCGCGTAGATGAACGGCTGGCCCATGTTCGTCAGGCGATAGAGCAGCGTCTGCTTGATGCGGTCAAAGTCGCGCGAGACGATCTTCATCTCTCCGGTGTTCGGGTCGCGCCGATACTGGTACATATCCAGCCGATCGACAAACTCGGGTGTCAGAAACTCGTCGATGAACTGCACATCGTTGTAGATGCGTCGCACCTCAAAGATTTTCTCCCGCCCCTTGCGGCTCTTGTCGTCGTAGTTCTCCTTCGCGCCGATCCCTTCAAGGCTCTCCCACGCCGCGCCGTGCTGGCCGGTATCCCACCGTCGCTCGATATCGCGGAAGAGTTCGTACCCGATCTTGTAAGGGTTGAACCCGCCCGGTGCCATCGCCAGCACGCCCGAGTGCTGATCGGCGTATTGGATGATCTCCTTGCCCTCGACAAAGTGCTGCGTCATCAGCTTGCTGTGCCAATAGACGGCCCATCCCTCGTTCATCACCTTCGTCATCGCCTGCGGCGCGAAGTAGTACGACTCATCGCGAATGATCGTCAGGATGTCCTGCTGCCAGTCTTCCAGCGGTGCGTAGCGGAGCAGGAAGAGCAGCACATCCCTCGTCGGGCGCGCGGGGATCTTCCCCTTCTCGCTCTCTCGCTTCTTCTCAAACTCATCCTTCTGCCGCTTCATCTCCTTCGCCGGGTTGATGAATGGGTCCATGTATTCTTTCGCGGGAAGCTTGTCGGGTATGAACGGGCTGTCGGCTTTCCGACTCTCCCCCCCACCCGCCGGCCCGCCGCCCGCCGCGGCGCGGCGACTGGCCGCACCATCCGAGCGCTGCATGAACATCGAGTGCGGGTCGATCAGGTGCTCGATACTCAGGCAGGCATCGATGAACCTCTCGACCACATCCTGACCCTGGCGCTCGATGTGCCGGCGCACGCGGGTCGAGTGGTTGGCCATCTCGTCCATCATCTTGGTGTTGGTCTTGCTGAACCAGCAGTTGTTGCGGAAGAAATCGGCGTGTCCATATACGTGCGCCATCACCAGCTTCTGGTCGGTGACCGAGTTGCTCTCCTGCAAGTACGCATAGCAGGGGTCGGTGTTGATGACCATTTCATAGATCCGACCCATGCCGTACGCATCGCGCTTGCTCAGCGATTCGTACTCCATCCCCCACTTCCAGTGCGGGTAGCGCACCGGAAAGCCGCTGTACGAGGCGATCTGGTTCATCACATCAAACGGCAGCACTTCATAGATCACCTCAGGGAAGGTGAGCCCATACTCCATCGCCTTGGCCTTGATGGCCTGCATGTGCCCGAGCAGCTCGGGCGAGAGATCGGTGTTGGTTGCCGAGGGCATAGGCCTTCCCTTTCGGTGGCCTGGCTCTCCGAGCCGGGCACGCGTGAGTATGCACAGTTGTGCGATGTCCGAACACGACACTTTGTTATCGGCAGTTTGCTGACATGGGTTTATACGATCAAAGACCCACGGCGGATCGGGGCTTTGCGTGTGATGGGTGTTCGAGATGATCGAACGGAGCAGAAACCCACGGGCTGGAAGCCCGTGCCACGACAAACCCACGGGCTGGCGGCCCGTGCCACTTGCTACTTCAAGATGCGCCATGCGATCCAGAGGACCGCTGGCATGATGACCGCCAGCGTCACAAACCACGCGCCGCGCTTCACCCAGCGCAGCTTTTTGATCGAACCTTCGCGCGATACTCCGCCGAGCAGCGTCCGAAAGTTCACCGCCAACCCGCACTCCGGGCACTCGGTCCCCACACTCCCACGCATGTTGTACCCGCACCGGGCGCAGGTGGTGTCGTACTTCTCCAACAGCCGCTTGAGTTCGGGAACGGCCTCATCGTTGGGTTCGTTCATGGTTCCCTCGCTCATGTGGCCCGTTCACTATCGATTCGTCGGGACTTGTCAATCGCGCGCTGTTCGTGCGAGCCGCTACCTGATCACGCACAAGATAATGACCGGAGGAGCCAGCCCGAGCACCAACGCAACGACTACGCGAATGATCCGGCCCAACCGGCGAGCTTGCACCATGCGGCGACGGCGCACGATCCACCCGACGAGCATCGCTGCACCGACACAAGTCCCAATGATAAGATACGCCAAAAGACTTGGTTTGCTTGTATTACCTTGAGATGAGAAGATGATTGTAATGACCAAGTAGGTCAGCATGATTCCGCAGAAGCCCAACCCCGCCGAAATCCCCACCAGTCCTGTCACAAACGCGCCGATCCGCGGCTCGGCAAGGCCGATGCGCAGCACCAATCGAAGGTTGCACTCCGGGCAGACCGGTGTGGTCAACCCTCGGAGGTTGTACCCGCACGCCGGGCAGGGGACATCGGTCGTGTCCAGCACGCTCCGCAAGAACGCCGGGTCTTCGATCGTCTCCATATCGCTCCGATCGTGTTGCGCCTTCGACATCCCACCCGATACTCAGATGTACCCCAGCCGCTCCACCCACGGCTTGATGATCGGCATCACCGGTTCAAGCTGCGCGGCGTAGTTCTTCCATCTTCCGATGGCGCGCGTGTGTACCGGCTGCGCCACATCCGCATAGCTCGGTGTCACCACATAGCGCCGGTGCTCGGGCTTATGGAAGTCGAGCACCGCGCTGTTCCACGGCTCACCCACAGACTCAAGCAGACGCGCGGCCTCTTTCCGTGGGTCTCGGGCCAGGTCTTCATATCTCACCTCAAGGGACTTCAACCCGAGCGAGACCTTGTAACTCTCCCAGACTTCCATGAAGCGTGCGTACAAATGGGCCGTCCCTTCAAGGCTGAACAGGTGCGGCACGCCGCGTGAGAAGCCCTGCATGTAACAGCTCAGCACCGTGTCACGCGGATCGCGCAGCACCACCACCACCGGGCTCTCCGGAAACAGCAGCCGCACAAAGCAGAGATCAATCGTGTTGAGGGGTTGCTTGTCAACCAATCTCTTTCCCGTCAGCCGCTCGCTTCCCAGCGCGTTGTGTGCGAGTTCCATGTACCACCGCCGCGCCTGGTCGATCTGCTGCGTGCTGAACGTAGCCAGTTCGCCGGGATAGTCACCCTTGGGGCGGAACCGAAGGTACAACCGCTCACGAACGCGCTGCAGCAGCGGAGCCTCATCGCTCACCACCAGCGCGGGGTGCGAGCCGAGCATCTGTTCAACAAGTGTTGTGCCCGAGCGCGGAAAGCCCACGACAAAGATCGGTGCATCGCCGCTGAGCGCTCCCTCGGTCGGCTTCGCCCATTGATCGACCTCCTCTTTGCGGATCTTCATGCACGAACGCATCACCAACTCGTGCATCCGCCCATCGCGCGCCCCCGGGGGCAGCCCGCCAAAGTTGATCGCCTGACCATTCTCGGTGGCCTCAAAGGCCTTGGCGTACGCGCCCGCTTTATCCAGCACCCGCGCAAGCTCGATCAGGATCACGCCGCGAAGCTGCTGCGGAGCGCTCGACAAAAGATTCTCCAGCCTTGCCTGTGCTTCAACGACTTTTCCCTCGGCGAGATCGATCCGTGCCAGCAGGATGTTCGCCTCGGACATGCCCGCCGCGAGTTCGAGCACGCGCGTGAGTTCCGCACGCGCTTCGCTCAGCAGGCCCAGCCGCTCGCACAGGCGTCCGCGTTCGTAGCGCACACCCGCCACGTTGGCGAACTCCGTGGCCAGCGCACGAATCTCGCGCAAAGCCTCGTCGGTTCGGCGCGATTCAGCCAGTTGAATCGCCAACCCCAGCCGCGCTTCGCCCGCGGCCATTTGGCCGAACTTTCCGGCCGCGCCGACCGCTTCTCGACAACTTGCGATCGCGTCACTCATGCGTGCCCGCGAGTTCAGCATTGTCGCCAAGGCGCGGCGACTGCCGAGCGCGGGCGCGGGTTCGGCACGGACCGCGGCACGCACCGCCTCTTCGGCCTGCTCCAACTCGCCAGATTGTTGAAGCGCGGCCCCGAGCATCTGGCCCGCGCGCGCCGCCTCCTGACCTCGCGCCGATTTCAGCACATGCCTGTAGAGCGCGATGGCCTTGTCAAACTCGCCGGCACGATGATGTTCAACCGCTCTGTCGTACGATGGGCTCTGCATGACCAGAGTCTAGCCGCGACCACGGGCGGGCTTTCCGACACCTGGCGTGAGGCTCTCGGCTCGGAAGTTGAGGGACCGCAAAGTGATCGGTCACAAAAAGACAGCCGGGGCCTTTCGGCCCCGACTGCGGAAGTACTTATGGGTTTTTGCAGACCTGATCACTCAGGCCCGACGACGACGAGCCGCAACCAGACCGCCGAGACCCAGGAGCGCGAACGCGCCGGGGGCGGGGATGGCCGTGAGGTTATCGAAGTATCCTGCGGCGGGATCGCCACCGGTGCTGAAGGGACCAGAGCCGAAGCCTTGGAAGTTGTCGTGGCCGAACTGCACGAGGTCGAAGATCGAACCCGAAACGGAGATCGGGGTCGTGCCGAGCGGAGTCACACCGTACTGGTATGAAATCGCGGTCGCACCGATGCTGACGGTGAGGGTCTGGTAGGCGTTGGCCGACCAGGGCACGAGGGTGTCGTCCAAGGTGCCCGAGATGGGATTCTGAAGAAAGATCGTGCCGCGATAGTCGAACTCAACCCGGAACGCAAGGAAGGAACCGGCACCAAGAATGCCAAGCCCGCGCACGAAGTAGTTGCCGCCGCCGTTGTCATCGATACGGGTATCAACCGTCAAACCGTTGGAGCTCAAGGCCGTAGGAGCCTGGGCGATGCCGAACGTGCCCTGTGACTG
>JBBSBC010000173.1:0-8197 GCA_038251595.1 Phycisphaerales bacterium
AGGCTGAAAAGACGGCTCGCGTCCTTGTGGGAGGCGAGCGGCGATGTGTCAGTCGAGTCAGGCGCGAAGGTTCGCGCTTGAGTTTCAAGTCAGCATCCGCCGCTGAAGTAGGCGGATAGGTAATCGAAGATGTCCTGCACGCTGACGCCGTTACCGTTGAGATCGGCGCATCCGTCGGCGGTGAAGTATCCGGTCAGGAAGTCAAAGATATCCTGAACACCGAGCGTGCCACCCTGGTTGTAGTCGGCCTTGCAACACGGCAAGGTGCTGTTGATGGCCGCGTTGCAGACGGTTCCGTTGCCCGCGAAACGGGTGCTTGTTCCGACACACGCGGCGGAAGTGGTGATCGAGCAGGTTGCCCCGCAGCAGCAGGCACCTGTGGCGACCGAGCACGGGTCGGGGTTGCAGAGGGTGCCGATGCCCTGGAATGTTGCACCGGGAATGCCGGTGCATGAAGAGCCGGTCTCGATGTTGCAGAACCCGTTGAAACAGCACGCGCCGGTATTCGGGCAGGTCGCGGCGGAGCAGACCGAACCATTGCCACCGAAGACCGTGCCGGGGATGTTGCAGTTGGCCGAGAGTTCGAGACTGCAAAAGCCGGTTGACGAGAAACAACACGCGCCCGTCGGTTGTGGACAGGGATTGGGTGAGCAGGTCGAGCCGATGGCTTGGAGTGTTCCGCCCGCCGCGCTGCACTGCGTGGCGAGTTGTGCGGCGGTGCAGTTGCCGTTGCTGAGGCAGCACGCGCCGGTTGGGCACAGACCGCCGGCGGTGCAGGCAAGACCGTTGCCACCGTAGGTGCCGCTGAAGCCCGCGCACGAGGCGGCGGTGCGGGTCTGGCAGGTTCCGTTTGAGAAGCAGCACGCGCCGGTGGGCGCGGGGCAGACGACCGAGACGCAGGTGGTGTTATCACCTTGATAGACACCAGCGCCGAGACAGGCGGTCGCGAGGTTGACGGTGCATGTGCCGTTGGTGCAACACGCGCCGAGCGGTGGTGCACAGTTCACCGATTCCCATGTGGCGCGCATGACCCAATCGCCGCTTGGGCGGCAGAAAATATTGAGTGCGTTGAAGGTCGCCCACCCGCCGTTGGCCGGGCAACCAAATACTCCGCAGTTCAAGCCGAAGAGCCAGTTGTTCGCACCATTTTGAAGTCCGCCTGTATCGGTGGCGGGAAAGGCGTTTGACTGGGGTGGTGGACCTTGGGTACAGGCACTCACGGTCTGGTTGTGGTGTCTGTCGATCCGGAAGCCGATCGTGAACCTGTGTGTGCCCGAAACATCGTTGACAAAGATCTGCTCGGGATCTTGTGGATCGACCGAGACTTGGATGTTGATACCTGCGGTTCCCGGCCCAACGCGGGCGTGCGGCAGAATCACATCGTCGGAGCTGTAAGTGGCCACCAGTGTGCCCGTGTTGGGCGGACCATCCCAGACAAGGAAGCTCCACTCCGTCACGGTCTGCGTCGAGGCCCCCGACGTGACAAGTATGAACTCGGCGAGGTTGAGCTTGATGGGGAATGCGGATGCGGCGAGCGTGTATGAGGCCGCCGCGATCTCCGTCTCACCAAAGCCGGCTTGGGCAATGTAGGTTCCGCCGCTGAAGTAGGGATCGGGGTTGGTATGCGACGATGTGGTCATCGGACAGCCGGGGCCGCGATTGGCAAAGCCCGTCGGACCACCGCGCCCGTTCATGAGGCTTGGGCGCAGGACCACGCGCATGGTTGGAACATCTTTCAAGTCAACACCAACCGCGGCGGACGCGAATACACGAACGGGTTCGCCGGCCGAAGCCGGTGCCGCTGCCAAGAGGGTGAGCCCGGTTGCCGCGGCGAGAATCGTTGCGGCAAATCGGTGTATCCTTCGATCGTGAAAGGAACAAGTGGCATTGGACATTCGGCATCGCCTCCTGATATGGACAGACGTGATGGGAATCGGCGCAACACTATGCGCCGGGTGAAGCCCGGCATGTTCCCAAGTTTGCCAGAGGTTCGGTGATTACGCAAGTCTCAGCGAGTCAATCTGGGTAACTCTTTTCGATTTTGCAGCTTGGGAGGTTGGATGGGTGGTTCAAATCGCCCATACCAACATTCAGGGGCACCCGGCCGTGAAGTATGCGTCGAGGAAGTTGAAGATATCCTGCACGGAGAGCACGCCGGATTGATTGATATCGGCCGCGGAATCGCCGCCGAAATATCCGGCGAGGAAGTCGAACAGATCCTGAATGCTCAGTCCGGCGAGGTGGTTGTAATCGGCCAGACAGCACGGAGCGGTGTAGTTTGGCAAAGTGTTGCACGCGAGTCCGATACCCGCGAAAAGCGTTGATGGCCCGGAGCACGCGGCACTGGTCGTGATGCTGCAACTTGAACCCTTGCAGCACGCGCCGGTGGGTTGCGGACAAGGGTTGGGATCGCACGATGAACCGATGGATTGAAACGTGCCCGAACACGTGGCCGATGCGGTGATGGTGCAGGAACCATCGGCGTCACAACACGCGCCCGTCGGCTGCGGACAGGGGTTTGGCCCACAGATCGAACCGACGGTGAGGAAGAGCCCGGCGCATGTCGTCTCGATCGCGATGCTGCACAAACCGTTGGGCCAGCAGCAGGCACCCGTCGGCTGCGGACACGGATCGGGTGTGCAGACCGAGCCGACGGAGACGAAGGCACCGGGGCACGTGTTGGGGAGCGTGATCTCGCACGCACCATCGGCCGCGCAGCACGCGCCCACGGGTTGAGGACAGGGATTGGGAAAGCAGATCGAGCCGATCGTCTGAAAGATGCCGCTGCACGCCGAGTCTAACGTGATCGTGCACGACCCATCGACACCGCAGCACGCGCCGAGGGGCTGAGGACATGGGTTCGGATCGCAGATCGTGCCGACGGACTTGAAGGTGCCGGTGCAGTCGCCGATGAGGGTGCTGGAGCAGGTTCCATCGGCCAGGCAACACGCGCCCAGTGGCTGAACGCAGGGGTTGGGTGTGCAGGTCGTGCCGCTGCCGAGGAAGGCTTCTGAGCAAGCGGTGGTGGTTGTGACCGCGCACAGACCGCTGGATGCACAGCACGCGCCGAGTGGAAGTGGGCACGGGTCTGGCACGCAGACGGCGCCGGGCGTGAAGACGGCACCCGCCGGGCACGCGGCGGCATCGGTCGTTGTGCAGACCGCGCTTGGTTCACAGCACGAACCGATGGAACTGTTATTCGTAACGATCAGGGTGTATGGCCCGCCCGACGGAGCGGAACCCCAGGACGAAATCCTGATGAGGTAGTGCTGACCTTCAACGAGTTGCACGGCGGGAATGAATGACCCGAGCGGAGAACCTGTGGTGCAAGGCGGGGCCGCATCATCGTTGCACCCGACTTCGAGAAGGTTGAGGCAATCACCGGTGAAGAGCGTGATGAGCGTGTCGTGATCGGACCCGCACGTGGAGACCGCGTATGAGGCGGAGGCCGGGGGTGTGAAGCGATACCACACGCCAAAGTGGCTGAAGCCCGGTCCGTTGGTTGAACACGACGGGTCTGCACCGTCGGTGGTGCTGGTGGCCGCGCAGGTTGAACCGTTCTGCGGTAGACCGAGAAAGATTGGTGATGCGTTGGCGCACAGGTCGTTGGCTGGCGGGGGTGCGCAAGGGTTTGGATTGCAGGAAGTGTTGATGAAGAAGGTGCCGGAGCAGCTCGGTTGGAAGGTGATGAGACAACAGTTGCTTGGATTGCAGCAGGCACCTTGGGCAGGCTGAGGGCAGGGATTGGGCGAGCAGCTCGTGCCGTTGCCGAGGAAAATTTTGCCCTGCGCACAATCGACCGGGAAGTTCAGCGTGCATGAGCCATTCATCGCATCACAGCACGCGCCGCGGAGCGCATCACAGCCTGATGTTGAGCAGACGCCCCCCGATGTCCAGATGTTGGGCGAAGCACAGGCACTCTGCGTGATCACCGAGCACGCGCCGGAAGTGGGAACGCAGCACTTGCCGAGCACCCCGCCCACGATGATCCGAAACAGGCCGATATTCACGCCGCTGGTGCCAAACCCTGCGACACGAATGGTGTAGGGCAGACCCGCGACGAGCGTGAGGCTGGGAATGGCCGAGAGACCAACCAGCCCGCTGCAACCATCATCGTTGCACGCGCCGTTGAGTTGATTGCCGGATGAGCCTGTGCAACCGGTATGAACCGAGAGCAGCGAATCCCACATGGCGCTCGAAGAACAGAGCGTCACCGAATAAGCGGCCGTTGCCGAGGGTGTGAACTGGTACCAGACATCTCGACTGCCGCCGTTGCCGCACGTGGCCGTGCCATCATTCGTGGAAAGGACTGTTGTCCCGAGCGTATCGAACCCTGTTCCGCTGAAGATGAAGGCGTTGTCGCAGAGATCGTTCGATGGTGGCTGCGGGCAGAGATTGGGTGCGCAGGTGGCGCCTGCGGAGAGGAAGATCGAGGGCGTCGTGCAGAGTGAGACCGATTGAATGGTGCACGTGCCGTTGACTCTGCAACATGCACCCTGACTTGCGAGGTTCACGACCGTGAGCGTGAATGTTGCATCAACGTTGTTGGCAAATCTTGCGACGCGGATGATGTAGGGCGTACCTGCGGTGAGCGGGACGCTGTCGATCTGCGAGAGCGGGCCGCTGCACCCGGCATCGTCGTTGCAGGATGTTGGGGCCATGCCGGTCGCGTAGTTCATAAAACTGACCGGGCATGAGTTGGTGTGGATCGAGAGGACCGAATCGAACGGGAGTGAACCGGTGCAGAGTGAGATCCGCCATGGGCCGGGCAATGAGGGCGTGAAGTAGTAATAGACATCCACACCCGTCAACCCCTGGCAGGCTGACCCATCACGTGTGGCATTGATGAGCGACCCAGCGACCACGCCACCAATGGAAGGCAACGTGTATGAAGCCTGATTGGCACCGCAGGTGTCGTTGCCCGGCTGTGCGCGGACGGGTCGAGCGGTGAAAATCGCCGCGAACACGCAGACCATGAGCACCATGGTTTTGCCGATCAGCCTGGTCGCCGACAAACGCACGTGGTGAACTCCTACAGCACAAATCACAGATTTCGTAACCGTCTGTGCTACCAATCTGTTGGATCACAAGCCGCACATAGGCCGCGAGTCAGTATGGGTTGCGAGACGAGATCGCTCGCGACCGGACAGTTTACATGATTGCTCGTGGTTGCGTGTGCGACCACCAATCTCCACCCGAACACGAACAACTGTCACAAACTTCACCACACCCGAACCCTGGTTGAAGCGGTCTGGGCAGAAACGGGTGGTCAAGAGCACGCGGCATGTTCTGAAAAAGCAAAAGGCCCGCCCCGAGTAGGTGGGCGGGCCTTTGAGTTTGCGTTCAGAGGACCAGAGAGGCAGAACCTCTCAGATGCTCATGGTCAGAATCTGGACGGTTTAGCAACCGCCGAAGTAGGCGGCGAGGAAGTCGAAGATGTCCTGCACGCTGATGCCGGTGGAGTCGTTGGTGTCAGCACAGGAATCGCCCGCGAAGTAGCCAGCGAGGAAGTCGAAGATGTCCTGGACGGAGACCGCGCCGACCTTGTTGAAGTCGCCGCGGCAGCAGGGGACGGTGTTGGAGAAGGGAACGCAGGTTGTGCCCGGACCAGCGAAGGACTGGTTGGTGCCCGTGCAGGCCGCGGGAAGGGTGATGGTGCAGCTTGAACCGCAGCAGCATGCGCCCGTGGGCTGGGGGCAGGTGTTGGGGGTGCAGGTGCCGGCGAGTGTGAAGGTGCCGGTGCAGAGGCTCTGAGCAACCTCGGTGCAGGTGCCATCGACCGCACAGCAGGAGCCGAGCGGATCGCAGGTGTTGGGGCCACAGGCGGTGAAGTCACCCTGGTAGTTGGCGGGCGGGCAGTTGAAGCCGAGCGAGATGGCACAGGTTGTGCCGGTGCAGCAAGCACCAGCGGCCGCGCCCTGGGTGATGTTGAGGACGTAGGGGCCCTCAGCGGTGCCACCGCCCCATGCCGCGACGCGAACGATGTAGGAGTTGCCAGCGATCAACAACTGGTTGGGGATCTCGGAGCGGAGGCCGCTGATGGCGCAGGTGCCAGCGGTGTCGTCGTTGCAAGCAACGGGTGGCGTCAAGCCATTGACGGGGCAGCTGTTGTAGAGGGCCAGCGTGCTGTCAAAGCCAGGCGTGCCGCAGGTGTTGATGGTGTAGTTCGCGCTCTGGGCCGGAGTGAAGATGTGGAAGACGTCGCGAGCGCCGCCGGCGCCGGAGGTACCACCGCACTGGGTCTCGGGGGTCACGACGAACGAAGTTGTTGCACCGCAGTTGGTGCCGAGGTTGGCGCCAACGGCCACGCTGGTTGCACCAGCGCACTCGTTATTGACGGGAGTTCCGCAGAAGCCAGGGGTGCAGGTCGAGTTGGCGGGGCCCCAGGTGCCGGTGCAGGCCAACTGGAGGGTGACCGAGCAGCAGCCAGCAACGCAGCAAGCGCCGGGCTGGGGGCAACTGTTGGGCGAGCAGAAGCCGCCGGAGGTGAAGGTGCCACCGGAGCAGGTCGAAGTGCCGAGAATGTAGGTGCAGACGCCGGTGGTGTTGTTGCAGCAGGAGCCGACCGCAACGGGGCAGACAAGGCCCGAGCAGACCGAGGCATTGCCTTGGAAGAGGCCGCCAGCGGTCGTGCAAGCAGCGCCGGTGAGGGTCGAGCAGCCGCCATCAGGCGTGCAGCAAGCACCGGTGGGCTGGGGGCAGGAGTTGGGGTTGCAGAGCGTGCCGTTGCCCTGGTAGGTGGAGCCCGAGGCGCAGGTCGCGGCCGTGGCGACGACGGTGCAGGCCCCGGTCGTGGCGTTGCAGCAGGCGCCGGCGACGGCGTCGCTCACGGTGATCGTGTAGGTGTTGCCGGGGGGGGTGGCACCGAAGCTGGACAGGCGGATGTGATAGAGCGTGCTGGCCTGGAGCTGGACGAAGCGGATGTCAGAGGCGTTGCCCGAGCCGGGGGGCGTAATGCCGTCGCAGGTGTCGTCATCGCACCCGCCGGAGACCGCGGCGAAGGTGGTGCAATCGGTCGTAAAAACGCTCAGGATAGTGTCCTGGTTGCTGCCACAGGAGCTGATCCGGTAGTAGCCGGTGCTCGCGGGCGTGAAGGTGAACCAGACGCCCTTGCCGCCGGAGGCCTGGCAGGTGGCCGCAGGGCCGTCGTTGGTGCTCGTAGCGTTGCAGTTGTCGCCGGTCGCCGGGGTGTTCAGGGTAAGGGCGACGGCATTGGCGCAGGCATCGTTCGCCGGGGCCGGGCAGGTGTTGGGGGTGCAGACGCCGCCAATGGTCCAGGTGCCCGTGCAGGAGGCCTGGCTGGTGACGGCGCAGCAGCTGCCGATGCAGCACGAGCCTTGGGGGACCGGCGGGCTCACGACCAGGTCGTAACCGCCGAAGCCGACGAACGGCGAGCCGGTGCCCGTCGCGTCGCTGGCGCCCGCTATCCGGATGATCACGGTCTCGCCGAGGGTCATCGCCCGGGTGAGGGTCGCGCCGCGCCCGGTGGTGCATCCCGTGATGGGCAGGTTCGCGCTGGTAGCGCAGGCCGAGGCGATCTGGTTCGTGGTCGAGGGCGGGACCGGGCAGGCCGTGTGCAGCGAGAGCACGGCGTCAAAGTCGCCGGAGCAGAGGCTGAACCGGGCGGTGCCCGCTGCGGCCGCGGTGAACGAGTAGTACACGTCGTTCAGGTCGACGGTGCCGCCGCACGAGTTGGCGTTGAAGGAGTTGGTCGCGCCCACCAGGCTGCCGGGGTTGGACCCGCCGACCGCCACCACGGGCGAGGCGCAGTCGTCGCCAGCGGGGGGTGCCGCGCCCTCCTGGGTGATCGTGAGCGCGAACCCGCCCCCGCCGGAGATGGCACCGAACGTTGCGACCCGCAGGCGGTACGCCGTGCCAGCCGTCAGGGTCGGGGTGATCTGCGAGCCCAAGCCGCAGGCGTCGTCGTTGCACTGTATGTACGTCGCCGCGCCCGTGCACAGCGCGCTCGAAAGCGTGATGCCCAGCACGGTGTCGATTTGCGCGCTGCCGCACGTCGAGATCGTGTACTTGCCGCTGTTGATCGGGATGAACTCAAACCACTGGGTCAGGTTGCCCGTGCCCCCGCAGCCGGTCGGTCCGTCGTTGGTGCTACCCGTGAAGTTGCCGGTCGTGGTCCCGACCGTCACCGGGGAAAGCGAAGCGTCAACGCAGTTCTCCGCGGCCTGCACGCTGGCGG
>JBBSBC010000174.1:0-8196 GCA_038251595.1 Phycisphaerales bacterium
CCCCCCGCCCCCAACACCAGTCATCTTTGTAATATCCTTGAATTTCTTACCGACAAACTCGTAAACTGGCTGATCTTCATCGAGCACCCCGCCGGATATCGGTGCCTCGCCGGTCGGATCCATCTTACCATTCGCGGGCAAGTTGATCAGATTATCATTCGGCCCATAGATCACCACCGCGACAATCTCCGCATGGGCGAGCAACCATTTCGCTATCGATCGGCTCTCCGGTTCTGAAAGCGGAGTTGGGCCTGCATCATCGTCAAACTCGGGCCAGTGATACGGGAAGTTAGAATCCAGATCCACACCTTCGGCGCCATCTTCAGCGATTCTGCCATCACCATCCTGATCGAGGCCCTCGCTCAGCACCGCCCACTCCGCCAGCTCACCCTTATTCGCATCGGCTCGACGCAGCAACCTCGCATCATCAGCCTCGGCAATCTCCGTGGCAACCAACCCCGGCACAAGCCCGGCCCGCGGCCGCCTGATCCTCATCATCGAGATTACCCCATCACCATTCATGTCCACCGCCCCATCCTCATCGATCCGCCGGTCGCGATCCGCATCCTCTCGAGCCGTTTTGCGAGCCGCCGCGTTTGCGCCCGTGTCCACCTGTCGCTCTTTACTCTCGAATCTAAACATCCCATCCGGGTTCGCACAAGCGACCACCACAAGATCCGCACCCTGCAGCAGATCGGGCTTCTCCGCGGCGATTCGTGCTGCGACTCCGAGCGCGGTCTTTGTGCCTACAACGTGCCTCCCATCCAGCCCGGCCAAGATGGCCACCGCAGGACGACGCACACCATCGCCGCGTGTGACCCATACAGCATCGATTGGTTTGCCCAATGTCGATTGACCGATCCGCTCAACCCTGACCGATGTCGCATAACGCGAAACGAGTTCACTGAGGTTGCTCGTCCACCAATCCTCCTGCGATGACAGAACAGCCGGGAGCTGTGATTGCACCGCACCAAGGCTCACGCCCACAACCCACGCCTTTGCCCAGTTCCACATGCTTTCCACCTCTAAGTTCGTGTTGTGCCAATTGTCGAATGCCGAATGCTCAATCCTGCCGAAAGCACCCCAAACTTCGCGACTTTGCAACATGACCGGTCGCAATTGGCCGGGGCTGGCCAATCCTCCCATCCGAGTCAAGTCGAGGGTATAGCCAATCGATTGTCCGGGCTTTTCATAAGCGCTGGCCTAAACTCTCCGTGATTCACCGACCTTGACGGGGCCATCGTTGACCAAGCTGTCAAATCGAATCTCACACTTTCAGTTCGCCCTTCGAAGGGTCGGTGACAAACGCGCCGCTTTCACGCTCATCGAGTTGATGATTGTTGTCACAATCATTGCTGTCCTGATCGCGCTGCTTCTCCCCTCCATCAGTGGCACGATTTCCGCAGCTCGTGGCTTCCGATGTCAGAGCTCGCAAAGAACCATCGCCTTCGATTTCACGGTTTTCGCCGACGATGCTCTTCACGGCTCACGCGGTCAAGATGAGATCGATCTTCGGCGCGGCTACTTCCGGCTTGAGACCTTTCAAGACTCGCTCTATCAGGTCGATGAGTTCTGGGCCTATGGCTCCGGCTCAACCCACGATCTTCCTGATGCTCAGGGCCGCGACCCCATGCGTTGCCCCGAAGTACGCGGCACGCTCAAACTCCGCAAGAACTCACCATGCACGCTCAACGGTGTCGGCCCCCAGGAGAATGTCTCCTTCGGCTTCAACATCCGAATGCACCATTCCGAGCGATACGCGGCCGCGGGAAAGCCACCCTCGATCGGACTCACCCACAGAATCCTCGAAGGCAACTCCACCGCCCACCCCGCTTCCATTCCCCTCTCACTGGACGTCGATGGAGTCGCGGCCAAATCCAAGGGTGTTTCGCCGCTGTTGACCGGTCCTTCATTGCCGGGCAGCACGCTCTTCTCCGGTGATCGCTACTGGTTCCCCGGGGCGCGGCATAACGGCGCGCTTAATGTCGCGTTCATCGACGGTCATGTTGAGTCGAGCAGGAAACCTCTCAGTGAGGCGGGGTGGGCCTGGGACTTTGACGCCGGCGAACCCGTCCGCTGAACATTCGGCCCATGTCGCTCCAAGCAAAGTTCGCGTTCTTGCTTTCTGCCATAGCAGCGTCGGTCCTGCTTGCGCTTGGCACGGCCTGGTGGACGCTCGATATGACCTACCGCGAGGTTCGCGAACCGGTCCGAAGCGCCTCGTACGTGCTGGCCTCTCTCATCGAGATCGAAAAACAGATCGACGAACTCCGTGCCCTTGCCGATTCCGGAGATGCTTTCCGCTCAAGCCCCGCTGAAAGCCCCGAAGAACGCTCGACTCTTCCGCCCACACGCCTCGACAGCGCAGGGTTCGAGCGACATTCGGCAGATATCAACAAGCACCTCACACAGATCGAAGCCGAGGAATGGTTCAGGTATGCGGGCAAGACCGCGACGCGCAACCTGCGCGACAAGCTCGCCGAACTCGCGAGCCGCGCCGAATCACACTTCACACTCGCAGCCAATCCGGCAGGCCACGAACTCTCAACAGCGCGTATAAGCATGCAGTTGTTCCAGATTCACGAACTGCTCAAACTCATGGAGCAACGACTTGTTGACGACATCAAGAAGCTCGCCGATTCCAGCGCCGACCTCCGCTCTCGCCTTGCGCTGGTCCTCGGGCTCTCGTTTCTGCTCGCAACGCTGACCGCAATTCTCGCCTACGCACTCCTCCTTCGCTGGGTTGTGCGACCTGTTCGCAACCTTCGCACCGCGGCCGAGAGAATCGCGGCTGGTGACTTTGACCATCGCATACCTCTTCCCGCCAGCACTCGTGCCGATGAGATCTTCGCGCTCAGCACCGAGGTCAATCACATGGCAACCATGGTGAACCAGATGCAGATCGAACGCATCGATCAGGAGCGACTCGCCGCGATTGGCGAACTCGTCCGACGATTGGCGCACAACCTGCGAAACCCGCTCGCGGGTATTCGTGGACTTGCCGAGCTCACGCGAAGCGAAGTGGCCACGCTCGGCAACGTCGCGGCTGATGTCCGCGAAAACCAGGATCGAATCATCACGGCGGTCGATCGATTCGAGCTCTGGCTCACTGATCTGCTCAGCGTCACCAAGCCCACACAGATCGAATGCTCAACGGTGAACATTCCCCGATGGCTCGCGGGGCTCGTTGATGCCCACCGACCACTCGCGCAGATGTGGGGTGTGAAGCTCGATCTCGATACTTCCTCAGGTCCGACACTCGCGCCCATCGATCCCCGTCACCTCGAACACGCGGTCAGTGCCATCCTCTCAAATGGGCTCGAAGCGGCTGCGAGCAACACCCACACTCCCGAGGCACTTCGACAGGTTAGGGTTTCATCAAGGGTGATCCAACCATCAGGCATTGAATCATACTGGGAGCTTCGCATCGACGACACGGGTTCAGGAATCCCGAACAGTGTGCGGAGTTCGATTTTCAAGCCATACTTCACCACAAAGCAGGATGGGAACGGCATAGGACTTGCAGTAGCACGTCAAGTGGTGCGAGCGCACCAAGGCGAGATTTTCGTGAACGACTCAGAACTTACGCCGCCGCATGCACCTGAAGCGACAAGCGTGATCAAGTGTGGCGAATCGTGCGGTACTGCGTTTGTGATACGGCTTCCCCTGGCCACTTCGCAACCGCCAACCGGTGGGTAATACTGGCCAGATCTGGCCGACAAGGAACGGACTGTGGCCAGAATACTGGTAATCGATGACGAAGAGAACCTCAGGTTCACCATTCGGCGCAGCCTGGCAAAGGCGGGCCACTTTGTCACCGAGGCCGCAAACCTTCGCGAAGCACGCGAGGCCAATCGTCAGTCCGACTTTGATCTTGTGCTCTCGGACGTGATGCTCGGCCCGGACAACGGGCTCGATCTCGTCAAAGAACTTCGCGCCGATGGATACGACGGTGTCATCGTGGTCATGACGGCGTTCTCGAGTGTCGGAGATGCCGTCGCCGCGATTCGCGATGGTGCCGATGACTACCTCTCCAAGCCGCTGAGCCTCGAGGAGCTTGGCCTGCAGGTTGGCAAGTGGATTGAACATCGCCGACTTGCACGCCGTGTGAAGCTCTACGAGCGCCTTGAGCAATCCAAGAACCAACAGAGTGATTTGCTTGGTCAAAGCCCCCGGTGGATGGCGGCCATTGCGCTCGCTGATCGCCTTGCCGCGCTGCCTCTCTGCCAGGCGCAAAGTGGCCCTTCAAGCCTCGGTCCAGAGTCTGGTGCCAACAGCCTTCCATGCATACTGCTCACCGGCGAAACCGGTGTGGGCAAGGGCGTCATGGCTCGCTACATCCATCAGCGGGCGGGCCAGATTGCAAAGTCAGCATCATCAAAGGCCGATGCCGAGGCTCCGTTTGTGCACGTCAACTGCTCGGCACTTCCAGCAACGCTCGTTGAGGGAGAGCTCTTCGGGCACGAGAAAGGTGCCTTCACCGATGCACGCGAGCAACGGGCCGGCCTGTTTGAGATGGCCGATGGCGGTACAATTTTCCTCGATGAGATCAGCGAAATGCCGTTGGAGCTTCAGTCCAAGCTTCTGCTTGTGGTGGAGCACGGCGCGTTCCGACGCGTTGGTGGAACCAAAGAGCGGCACGTGAGCGTGCGTGTCATTGCCGCGAGCAATCAGAACCTCGATGATCGCGTAAAGGCCGGTGCCTTTCGGCGCGATCTGCTCTACAGACTCAATGCATTTGAGATCCGAATCCCTTCGCTGCGAGATCGCCCCGGAGATGCAAAGCTGATCGCCGAGACCGCGCTCGACCGGCTGACTCGCCGATACGGACGCTCAAGCATGTCGTTCTCAAACGACGCGGCAGAGATCATCGCCAGCAATCCCTGGCCCGGGAACGTTCGTGAACTGGTCAACACCATTCAACGGGCCGTGATGCTCTGCGAAGGACAGAGGATTGAGCCGGTCGATCTTGGGCTTACGCCTTCTCCGTTCGATCTTCCACACCTAGACCCTCCCCAATCCGACCGAGTTGCCGCGCGCGTAACTTCCACATCCGGCCCTTTAGCGGCACCGGGCGGAGGTCTCATCTTCGACTTTGAAAGCGGGTCGTGCCTCGCTGAAGATGTGGAGAAAGAGCTGGTTGTTCAGGCCCTTCGTCACACGCACGGGAATGTCAGCCGCGCCGCCAAGCTCATCGGCATGCAGCGCTCAAGCCTGCGCTACCGCATCGAGCGTTACAAACTCGATTCCTTCGTCGCGGAGATGTGCAACCGATGATGCGTTACGCGGCCATCCTCATCCTTCTTCTCGCACCGCCCATCTCGCGTGCGGAAGACTCCTATGTCGAGTTCGTTGATGACGGGAATGACGCACGCGCACGGCGCACAGATCCCGGATCTGATGGCGCCATGAACATCAATCAGACTCTTCCTGATCTGCTCTCGTGCCGGGTTTCCAAATGGCAATCGTTCTCTCCTTCCACAAATCCGTTCGATGGCTTTGCGCCGACCACAAGCACGCCGCACCTGTTCCGGATCGATCTTGTGTTTGCAGGATTGCTGAACCCCCCGGGTCCGCTCGAATCCTCCAGCGGAGAGACACCGTTTCAATACGGCCCGAACCCGCTCTACGGGTTTCTTGAGATCGATATCGATCGTGATCGCCAGACAGGTGGCGAGCCCACCGCGGAAGCTGCGAATCACTTTCTTGCGAATGTCGCGCGCTTCGGCACCCGTCCTTCATCGTCCATCGGCGAGCGGGCGGTGACGCTTGCCGGTCAGACGATCAACCACACCTGGCAAGACTCTCCGCAGTTTGAACTGAGCGGCGCGGAGTTTGTCCTGAAACTCTGCGGGTGCGAGTCGCTCTCGATCGTTTCAACTTCACACCCGAATGACCCGACTTTCTCAGCTGGTGACACGTGGATCGTTCGCTCCCACTTTCTTGAGCGGTCAACCGGCTATCAGGCTATCAGCCGCATGAACCTTGCTGGCGGTACGTGCATTGCCCCCGGACGCTACGACCCGCTCGTACCCATGCGCTTCAGCCACGATTTGGCGAGCAATCGCACCACGGTTTCGCTCGTCTATGCGCTCGATCAGGTCGGGGCCGGACAGCTTGCTGGCCTCTCGGTTGCCCCGCCGGTCAATCTATCCGTGGAGTGCGATGGCAACAGCGGGAGCATCTTCGAGGCGCTGCGGGATGTTCGTGATGGAGCGGATCTCGCCCAGCAATCCGGCTGGCCCAACCACTTCGTGCGCACGCTTGCCCAGCGGCTGGCATCTCGCGATGATGGGTGGCTGGAGGAACACCTCGACCCTACCGACTGGCGTATCACCGCGCTCTTCGGAACAACCTACTCGACCACCATCGCCTTGCCGCCGTCAGAAGGTGCGTACTACATCTGGACCGATGTCGGCTTCGACTGCGAGACCGGCGACCTGAATGGCGACTCGATGGTCAACACCAACGACCGCGATGAAGTCTCGAACCGCATCTCACTTCTTGACGGGACCGCGGATGATGGCGACGGCGTTGTCAATGGCCGCGTTGCGATCATCAACTTCGGGCCAGACTTCGATATCCACGACCTTGATGGCAACGGGCTGATCGATGCCGACGATGTGGCGTTCTTCGAGACTTCACCGCCGTGCCTAGCCGATTGGAACTTGACCAACGGCCTCACGCTCCAGGACCTCTTTGATTTTCTCACGGACTGGTTCGCGGGCCACGCCGATGTCAACGGCGACCTGACCACCACGCTGCAGGATATCTTTTCATACCTTGATGCATTCTTTCAGGGTTGCTCCTGAAGCAATGCCCCCAAGGCTTTTGGCCCAAACGACCGGGCCGAACATGCCAAGCTCGAACGAAACGAGCACACGTACCGACGCGGCGGTAAGGTCCGCAAACAATGAAAGTGGGCGCGGCTGGATTCGAACCAGCGGAGGCGTTAGCCAACAGATTTACAGTCTGCCCCGTTAGTCCACTTCGGTACACGCCCGGCTTGATAGGGTCGTCACTGTATCGGCCAGTTCGCCATTTGTCCAACCTTTACTGATCATGGCCGCGCTCAACCGTTTCGAGACAAACCTCACTCGGGGTTGGCCACCGCCGTGGCCTCGCTCGGCAGACCGGTCAGGCTCTGGCCCTGAAGCTGGCTCTCAAGCTGGCTCTGAGTTTGGCCGCGAAGTGGCGGGTCGGCGATGGCGGTCCGCGGGTGCCCGGTCACAAGCAGGAACCGTGCCCAGAAGAGCAGCCCGAAGGCCACAAGCACCAGCCCGATGTGCCTGAAGCGCACGAAGGGGCACCGGCAGGCGGCCGCGTCGCACGCGGGTGAAGCGACTGAAGACTCAGGTGTTTCGGCCGAGGTGTTCTTGATCATCGCGAGACCCTCCCACTTCATTCAGCCTACACCGGATTCATCGCATGACCTGCCCGCAGGCAAGAACGATGGCATTTGCATCGGTCAGGGTCCGACTAATCGGTGAAATGGTGGGCAATCAAGGTTCCCGCGTGACGGTGACACGTCCGGTAAATGGTTCAACGGAGATGGCGAAGATCGAGCCCGATCCTTGCACGCGGACCGTGCCGCCCGAGCCCACGGTCGAACCCGAGGCATCGGCAACCGGCCCGCCCAGCGCATCATAAATCAATGTCGGCTGACCATCGAACGATGCGGAGATGATTCTGGCATCGCCGAACTGGGCGTTCTTGAAATCAACCACAAACAGTCCATCAGACTTTGTCGGGTCAAAGAGCGTGTTGTTGGCCGCGTCGATCGTGTTGCCGGGAACCTGCACGACGCGGTAGCTGTTGTTCGCGACATCAAAGACGAGCGCGCGGCGCTCCTGAAAGGCTACAGCATCAGATTGGGCGAAGGTGATGTCGGCGATGATGGTGCGGACCGAGGCCTGGACTTTCAGGATTCCGGTCTCACCCATCGCCGGGATGACCAGTGCGCCGGCAATTCCGAGAATCACCACCGTCAAGATCATCTCGATCGGGGGAGAGCCCGCTCCCGACGACCCTCGAGCTTCGTTCGGCACCGAGGGTGCCGACGTGGCGCTCCCCGAAGTCTCGACCATCCAGGTCGTGATCGAGACCGTCGGTGTTGAACAAGCTTCTCAGGTGCAGGTCCGTCTGACGCCGCGAGCCAACACCAATTCAACCAGTGTCGACGCAGTGGTGGACAGC
>JBBSBC010000175.1:0-8108 GCA_038251595.1 Phycisphaerales bacterium
CCAACCTTGATCACGGATTGCGAATAGAAACCAGGGATCGCAATATCCACCACCGTGTGCTGCGTGTTCGAGAGCGCGGCGTTGACCACGACGGTTGGTGGAGATCCGGGACCGGCGAGCGGATCGAGCGAAACCCAGGTCTGACTTACGACTTGGGCGTGTGCGCTGCTGGCGACGGCCAACAGGCTACACAACAGGGAAAGCTGAACAAGTGAACGTCTCATGGGTGATCCTCGCATCTGTGGTTTGGGGGTGGATTGTGAACCGGTTTGTCGGCGACCCGACCCAGCCAGGGGGTCGTTCACACCCTCGTGCGAGAGATCGTGCTGGTGAGGCTACAGAATTATGGATACGGAATGAAACTCCACCATTTGGCATGGGACTCGACCATTCACACACACGTTGATCGCACAGCCGCAGGGCCGCTTTGCGTCAAATTGCGATGAGACGTACGGCCATCTAAAGGTCCGGTCAGCAGACGGTGGCCGAATGCTTGCCGACACTTAGTCTGCATCGCCGCGGGTTGATCGGCTCAGGTTGATCGGCTCAGGTTGATCGGCGCTGAACTATCGTAAGTCGCGCCCACGAACACCGTCGATGGTGTGCAGAGGCGGCGCTTCCTGGTAAAGGTGACCTTGATCCCGATTGTCAACGCCGTCGCCACGAAAGTATCCCGCGAAGAACCGCTCGTGTCTTTCCATTGACGCTGACCCGTCCGTCATGCCGACGGCGGGACGGTTCCGCCCTGCCCAAACCGATTCCACCTGACCGGCATCCCCAACGGCGTTTAAGGTTTCGAGGATCAGGACTTTCTTCTCGGGAACGAGCACTTGATCGATCCGGGTGCTTCCCCACTGACCGGCTCCGACCAGTCTTGTCGAGCGATTCCAATACTCCGGTCTGGCGATGAAGCTGCACGAATACTCGAAAGGAGAAGTGAACCCGATCGACCACGACGCGGCGGGCACGAAATGCCGTGAGCGAAACTCCCCATCGTAATAGGCATCCGCGAGCGCAATGTTCCAAAAGATCGATGACAAAAAATGATACATCTCAAACGAAATGCGGTAGTGCTCATTGCGAATAACCGAATACGTCGCCTGAGGATCGGTAAAATAGGGCCACTGATCGGCGAAATCACCCGCGTATTGTGTAAACACCGCCACATGAGAGCGAAGGTTTGAAAGATCACCCGCCCTCTGGGCACTCGACCGGGCAAGTTTGAGTACCGGCATCAGCAACACCGCGAGCAAGGCGATGATGGCGATGGTGACCACGACCTCGATGAGTGTGAATGCTCGCTCACCCACTGGGCTGGGCCTATTACACGCATCATGTCCGTGCAAAATCCGCGTGTGATGATGGTTGAGTCTGCACAGCCGCATTGCACTTTTGCCTTCCATCCAACTTGACAGCAGAGCCTATGGACACTCTTCAAGTGACATCGCGATGGAACGTTGGTCTTGCGGGAGCTGGGAAATCCGCTCCAAGAGTCGCCCGACGATCAGGAATCCAATGCAGACACCATTCCTCAGCACATCGAACAGAACGGCATTGCGCATGCCCTGAAAGGCCAGCAGCTTTCCGAAACATCCACACGAGGGGGCCTTTCCAAATGCCATGTGGGCCACGAGTACCATCGTGAAGGCGGTCAGCAAGGCCAACGCGGCCCACCACGCTCTGGCACGATCAAGCCCGAGGAACCATGCACCCGCAATACCAACTTCAAGTGCTGGCACCAGAGGAGACATTTTCTGTGCCCATTCGGGGAGAAGTGTAAACCCTTGAACTTGGCTCGAGAAGTGAACCAAGTCCAAGGATTTCAGGACGCCAGCCGTTAGCAGCAACAACATCACTGCGCCAACAGCGATCGTGGCGACGAGTGATGTCGCTGAGCGCTTATGGCCTGAAGAGAAAGTATTTGAGACGGATACAGCCATATCCTGCCTTTACAGCCAGGAGTACTCGTTCAGATCCAAGTCGTCCGCTTGGTGCTCTGGCGTAAGCCCAGGAATGAGCTTGATCGGCGTGCCGGGGATTGGCTGAGGAGTGGGGGTTGGCTGACGGCAATCATTGCCAGTACACGCCTCATCCGCCGGACACCCCGCGCTGTACGCGCTGCTCTCGCACCCGATGAGTTGGCAGGTCCGAGAAACACCTACGCAGTTGGTGGGTGGTGCTCCCACCACGCTGGCGCGCACTCCACCGTCCGCTTGCCCCATGATGGCACGAACGATGTTCGGATTGGTCGTAATGGTTCCCACACAGGAATGACCAGCAAGTCCACATCCCGATTGGGAAGCGGGACCACCAACGGACGTGCAACAGGGCGTTGAATAGGTATTCACGCAACAGAGCACCACCACAGCGTTGGCGATGCCAACGAACGCGCCAACAGCGAGAACGGAAGATCCGAGTCGAACCGATGAACGATTCATGTTTCACCTCCGAAAGTCCTGCGAACCCTCATGCCACGGTTACACGCCGGGCATAGCTTTGAGCATTCTCCGCACCTTTACGCTGACGAGTCCAACGGTGACAAGTCCAAGCATCCACCACCCCATGTCCCGAAGTCGTTCTTCATTGGATGATCCGGCCGCACCCGGAATGGTCTTCCAGACATCTTCAACCTTTGCGAACATTCGGCTGCTCGCTCCGGAAAAGTCATGCACACCGACAAACGTCGGGTCGCCCCGAATCGCGTCGGGATGCTGCGGGCTGGGCTTGGCCACGAGGGCGTCGAATCCTCCGACCGGTGGCGTTTCAAGTTCGACAAACCTGATCACCCTGCGAGGAACTCCACTGGGGCTGACCTCGGTCACGTTTGCGGCCGTCCAATGGGTCAACTCTGCCAGCTCTGACCAAGAGTCGCTCACATACTTTGTGCCCACTTCCGATGGTGCGCCGGGCGCGGCCACAATCTTCAGCTCATCAACGAATCCACGGTCGGCCTCCGCATCCCACCGCCCGCGTGCCGTGAACGTAATGTGCTCTCCTATAAGCCGAACTTCCCAGGTTGAGCGACTGCAAGAAAACTCGGCAGGAACGCACTTGAACTGCTTCGCCACATGAAGGCCGCCGGTCAGCAAGAACAGCATATCCTGCATGACCCGCGGCTCGGTGGCGTTGAACTCATGGCCTTCCGGATACGCACGCTTCGGGTCTACCAGCGTGAGCTGCCGAGGGTTCAGACCCCAGGCGTGTTCACCGGTGACGCATTCATCCTGAAACTTGATCGGCATCCACCCGATGTAGTCCTCGTTGATTCGCCATTCCGCCGGTCCACGACGCCAGACGGTAAAGACACTGGCATCCGGCGATCCGCTTCGTGCGCGTTCGTACTGCGGGAGTTTGTCTCGCGCGGGATGGTCGGGGTGGCCCTTAATTGCTTCACAGAGGGCTTGAAGCTCGGGTTCGGGAGGAATGAAGACCTTGTCAACTCGAAACTTGAAACCCAGCGTGTCGAGTTTGGGGATCGAATCGGCGTCGCTCCACGCCTGCTCAAACCAGTTCCGGCACGCCTCAGAAGGGGGGGGAGCAGCCTGAACTTGATTGATGGATGCCAGCCCGAGAATGGCGGCGCTTGCGAGTCCGAGGTGTTGAACCATCGGCTTCCATAGCATTATCGCATGATGACCAATTCGATTCACATTGTCAAGTGTCAACCACCAAAAATTGCATGAAGTTTGTCAAATTGCTCACACCGATGCCAAATGCCAATCCTTTGCACTTGATGAGACATGTTATGCATAAGTTGCCAACAGTCTGAAAGTTTGGCGCGCAACAACTGAGTGCGCACTCAGATCACACGATTCGATCGTTATGTTCGCCGCATGACTTAGAACGGACGGCGAACAGGGTTGGGCACCATGTTGTCGCGCCCGAGCACGAGATAATCGGCGATCTCCACCGCCTCGGCCAGAGCCTCGCGCGCCTGCACAATGTTGGCCGAACTCTGCAGCACCATGCCGCGTTCCAGATGCTCGATCGTGGGCACCGCATCGCCGCAGATGAGGGTTGTCGAGACTCGACCGGGGAGCAGCAGCCCGGTCAGGCCCGGCGTGACACCATGAAGCGGGAACTGATCAACACCCTCCGCAAGCCGATCGGGCGCGGGCTCGCAGCGGCGCAGAACCGCCACATCAAGCTCAAGCGCGGATTTCAGATCTTCATCATCCGCCGCGACGGCCGCCTGAAGCTCGCCGACCAGCGGAACCCCGATCGCCTCGCGCTCCGGCTGGCTGACCCACCATGTGGCTTTTTCAAACGCCAGAACGCCGCGGCTGGTCTCGGGCTTGAAACTGGTCAGAAAGACGTGGGTGATGGCCTCGGCACCGATGCCCGCGCGCTCACGCAGTCTGGCCACAATGATCTGGCCGGGCAGACCCGGATCAACAAGGATGTATTTCTTTCCGCTGCGGATGAGCACCGTGGTTGCGTGCCCAGACCTTACAGGAGACTTCTCTTCCCAGAGCGGGTGTGCCGCGAGCGCGCCAATGCTGATGATGCGAAAGTCCATGCGTGTTCAGTTCTCCACGGCGACATCTTGTTTTTCACTCAGGTGCGAAAGGACGGGATGATCCTGTCGCTTCTTCTCGCGGAGCATCTTGATGACCGATGGCGGCACCATCGTGCCCAAGGCTCTCAGATCCTTGCCCATGGCCGTGACCTGCTTGATCAGGCTTGATGAGGTGTAGGCAAAGTCCTGCCCGGCCACCACAAAGGCGGTCTCAAGCCCGGCAACCTGCCGGTTGGTCAGGGCCTGCTGCACTTCGCTCTGCAAGTCAGAAAGGTTGCGAATGCCGCGGAGCAGAACCGTCGCGCCGATCTCGCGCGCAAAGTCAACGGTCAGACCACCAAAGGGCTCGACGGTGACCGCCGCCTCACCCGGCTCCTGCTTCACAATCTCACGCACAAGACCCTCGATCATCTCGACCCGCTCTTCAGAACTGAAGAGCGGATCTTTTCCGGGGTTACGCCCGACCGCAACCACCAGATGATCAAAGAGCCGACGACCGCGCCGGATCACGTCCAGATGCCCAAACGAAACCGGGTCAAACGATCCGGGAAACATGGCGATGTGAACATGCCCGCCGCGCTTGACGGAGGTGGAGTTCTGACGAACGATGGGCCGCGATCGTTTGGCCATGGGCCAGAGTCTATCCGGATTACACCGCACAGCCTGTCAGTCCCCCTTATTTTGGGGCGTTCTGCCCGGAACAGGTGGAACGTTCGCCCCGTGAACCTGCGGAATGTGGGTGTCTTAAAGCAGGTTGGGTGGACGAACGCACAGACGCATTGCATCTTACCTGTGCGTGACCTCGGACCAGGTCACGGGGTTGGGGGCTTAACCCACCTTCGATCCGCATTTGTTTTGTGAAAGCCCCTCGCCGGATTGCCTCCCCGGCGCGGGGCTTTCGTTTTCTTAACGGTTTGCTCACCTGATCGTGCGGCCAGTCATGTCGCGCATTCGTGTACGATCGGCTGATGTCGATTGATGCTCGCGCGATCAGGGTGTGCCTCTTCACAGACACGCTCGGCGATGTGAACGGGGTCTCGCGGTTTATTTGCAATGTCGCCGAGCAGGCTCTTGAGTGCGGGCGAGATCTGCACGCGATCACCTCGACGCGGTTTGCGTGCCCGCGACAATCGAATGTTCACAACCTCACGCCGCGCTGGGCGCGGGCGATGCCCAAGTATCCGCAGCTCGAGATCGTTGCGCCCCCAACCCGTGCGCTGCACGCGCTGGCCGATCGCTTGCGCCCCGATGTTGTGCATGTCTCAACCCCCGGGCCGGTGGGCATCGCTGGCAGAACCTACGCACGCCGGCGCGGGCTGCCCTTGGTCGGAACCTACCACACCGACTTCCCGGCGTACCTTGACCACATTCTTGACGACACGTTGTGTACATGGACCTGCTCTCAAGTGATGCGGTGGTTCTATGCACCGTTTACGAAAGTCTTTACCCGCTCCGACGAGTACGCGGATGCGATGGGGCGAATCGGCATCACGCGCGACAAGATCGTGCGTCTGGTCCCCGGCATAGACACAAGGGTCTTTCACAGGTCGTATCGCGATGAGAGCGGCGTGGTCTGGCAGAGCTGCCCGGGCGTTCGGCCCGCTTCGGTGAAGGTTCTCTATGTCGGGCGCGTAAGTGTTGAGAAGAACCTGCCGATGCTCGTCAAGGTCTGGTCACGCGCGTGCGCGGCGTGCAAAGCCCGCGGGATCGATGTGCAGTTGCTGGTGGTTGGCGATGGGCCCTATCGGCTCCCCATGGCCGAAGAGCTTGCGAAGACGGGTGCGGATGTCTGCTTTCTCGGGTTCAGGCACGGGCACCAACTCTCGACCATCTACGCGAGCAGCGATCTGTTCGTTTTCCCCTCAACCACCGACACGCTCGGGCAGGTGGTGATGGAAGCGCAGTCGGCCGGGCTGCCGGTCATCGTCACCGATCAGGGCGGGCCACGCGGCGTGGTTGATGATGGTCAGACCGGCTTCGTTCTCGGCGCGGCGGATGAAGACCGCTGGATCGAGACCATCATTGGGCTGGCGGGCGATGGCGAACTCCGCCGCGACATGGGCGCGGCGGCACACGCGAAGATTCAGCCGATGTCGATCAGGGATTCGTTCGAGCACTTTTGGGATGTCCACGCGCAGACCATCCGTGATCAAAGATCCGTTCAAGGATCGGTTGAACTGAGAGCCTGAAACGAACAACCGCGCCGCATGTTGACATGCGCCGCGGCCGTTCTGTTGCTTTAGGATCTCTCTTCTGACTCAGGCGGCCTTGCGGCGCGAAGAAGTGGTGCGGCGGCCAAACTTGTAGGTGTTTGTGCTGCTCACTTTGCCGACGCTCATGGCGCGGCTCTTGGTGCTTGAGTTGCGGGCTGAGGGCTTGCGGGCGATCGATCGGGCCGAGGCCGTGCGCTTGATAGGCTTCGAGGCGGCCTTCTTGCCGGCGTTGGATCGACGGGCGGTGCTCTTCTTGGCCATGCTGCGGCGCTTGGTGCTCGAAGCGCGTGTCGTCGTGGTGCGCTTCATCGTGCCCGACTTGGTGCGACGGGCCGCGCCCTTCTTGGTCATCGTGCGCCGCTTGCCCGATACCTTGCGCTTGTTGGTGCGTGGCTTGCTGGTGCGGTTCTTGCGGCTGCTGGTTGTACGGCTCATCATTCGACTGTTCCTTGATACAAGAGAGGCGGGTGATCTGTTCGAGCCGGAGACATCCGGCACTGGTCGCCACCAACCCGCGGAGGGCAGCGCTTCGAACATCGCACGGCGTACAAAGAGAACATGCCGAACGATCTGCACAGGCCCATCGACCTTCGCAAGGGGCAACACCAGTCAAAGGTGAAGAAATTTCATAAGATTGTCAGAAGACTCTTTCGGCGATCCCCTCCAGATGCAACCCGCGGGTGTGCGTAGGGCAGCCAGACCGCAACATCCGAAAGCTCGACGGTGCCCCGAGGCCGGCCGGTGTGGGAGATGCCCGCGCGAACCGATAAGATGTGCTACACGTGACACCCACTTCACCCACAACTCCTTCCACGCCCCCACCGCACCCCCACCATCCTCCACTACCACCATCGAGCTTGCATCCTCAGCATCAAGGAGGCTCGGGCTGGTCGCCGGAGTCGTGGAAGTCTCGCCTTCAATCGCAGCAGGTGCTGTATGGCGATCGTGCCGCGGTCGATCGGGCCGTGGGCACTTTGCACAGCATGCCCCCTTTGGTAACCTCGTGGGAGATCGCCAAGCTCAAGTCGGAGATTGCCGAGGCGCAGGAGGGCAAGCGGTTCCTTCTGCAAGGTGGTGATTGTGCTGAGCAGTTGAGCGATTGTCGGCCTGAGCAGATCACCGCAAAGCTGAAGATCCTGTTGCAGATGTCGCTCGTGCTGGTCTATGGCTCAAAGCGGCCCGTCATCCGCGTCGGGCGCTTCGCCGGGCAATACGCCAAGCCTCGATCGAGCGCGACCGAGACCAAGATCATTGATGGTCAATCGGTCTCGCTCCCTTCGTACTACGGCGACCTTGTGAACGGCCTCGAGTTCACACCCGAATCGCGAAGGCCCGACCCGATGCGGATGGTCGAGGGGTATAAGCATGCCGCGCTC
>JBBSBC010000176.1:0-8002 GCA_038251595.1 Phycisphaerales bacterium
GGTGCGACCGACAGCCGAGCAGGAGCGATCGTTTCTACTGGCCGCGCGGCCAAGCCCGCGCTGGCTCCGAGAGTCTACACGATTCCCCTGAGCATGTTCAAGCCCTTTCTGAACCCGGGCACGAATGCTGCATTCGGGCGGGGGTTCGTGGCGAACGAGGGCACGACTGATTCATCGGAACGGCCGGTGGCCCAGCTCGCGTGCCACAGGTTCGCGGCTGCCCCACCCCTGGGGGTTGAGCCGCGTGCCTGTGGTGTGCGTCGGCGGGCGGGGGGGCTGGGGGGGGGCAGCAAAGTTGATACCGCGTGTCGCCCAACGAACACGGCCCGGGCAAGAGGCCCGGGCCGCGGTGGTGAGTGGGTGCGTGCGCCGATCAGCGCCGAGAATCACGCGGCATCATGGGCAACCGGCGAAGTACGCCGCGAGGTAGTCGAAGATGTCCTGCACCGAGGCGTTGCCGTCGCCGTTGAAGTCGCCGCGACAGGGTGGGGGCGAAGGGGGCTGGCTGCCGGCAGCGGAGTCGCTGGGAACATCGGCGCGGATAGCGACGAGCAGGGCGTGGTCATCGCCGCGGACAGATGTGCCGGGGAAGTCGTTGGAGCGCCAGTGGTTGATATCGAAGGGGGCGGCGCGGAAGCAGCCGAAGCCGTCATCGCACCGGCGATCGCAGCGGTTGCCGAAGGCGAAGTAGGCGCGTGCGTTCTGGCGGCTGTCACCCTGACCGACGAGGCTGATCCAAAGGTTGGCGTTCTGGAGGGGCGGGCGGCCGATGGCGTTGGCGAACGTGGATGGGCGGAAGAAGAACTGGGCCTTCTTGAGGGTGACGGTGACACCGGAGTTGTCCTGCGCAGTGATGTCGGTGTCCATGACGCAGTCGGCATCAATGAGGCGTGATCCGAGATCATCGTTGCTCGGGCAGCGGCAATCATCGCTGAAGACCTGAAGGGAGATGCGGTCGCAGTTGGTCCACATCCAGCCCTCGATGTAGCAGATGTCGAGGTTGTTGCACGGCGGAAGGACCAGCTTGTCGGCCGCACGGCTGCGGCTCGCGGTGTTGCCGCCATTCTGGAGGCTGGCGATGGCGGTGGGGTGAACGGTGCCGAAGACGGCGACCGGGGGGCCGTTGTCGAGGAGGATCTTGCAGGAATCGCCTTCGATGCAGAAGTTGTAGTCGGTACACCCGCAGCACAGTTCATCGCTCGTGCGGAGTGATTCGCCGTCGTAGAAGAGACCCGGGCGGCCGCGAGCGACGTTGTTGCCGGCGGTCTGCCAGAAGAACTCGTCGAGCGGGTTGAGGGTGGCGCTAACACCGAAGACGGTGATCCAATAGGCGCCGCCCCTGAGGACGAGCTTCTTCAGATCGAAGACCGCCTTCGCCTCGATCAGGCTATATCCGTCGGCATCGGGGCCGCGATGCACATCCTGCTCGATGCGGCCGAGGATGAAGGGGACATCGTCCTGATCGACTTCGAAGCGTGTGCCCTCGAGACCGGCGACGGCGATGGGATTCAGATAATCGGGGAGGCCGTTGCAATCGGGAAGGATGGCGATGATGAACTTGGGTGTGAGGGAGTTGGTGGCGATGACACCGGAGGCGTGCTCGATATCGTAAACCGATCCTTCGCAGAGCCAGAAATCGTCGAACGAGACGCCGACGAAAGGACGCCAGTCTTCGGCCGCGCCGATCTGGCTGAGCTGGCCGCCGCGTCCGTCGGCATAGCCGTTGTCCCAGGGGCGGCAGCAGCAGGGCATGTTGTCGCAGGTGGTGTCGAGGCCGAGGTATTCGCCGCGTTCGTCGGTGCAGAGGCCGAGGCCGGTGATGGTGCAGGAGCGATCAAGGAGACAGCAGGCGCCGGGGCAGGCGAGCGGGGAGCAGGGGAGATCGAGTCCGCGGTAGGATCCGCCGGTAGAAGCACAGTTGGTGTTGGAGGTGAAGGTGCATTCGCCGGTGAAGGCGCAGCAGGCACCGGGGCAGGTGAGCGGAAGGCAGGGGGCATCGGTGCCGCGGAATGATCCGCCGCCGCCGGTACAGGTCGCGACCGGGACGAAGGTGCAATCGCCGGACAGGGAGCAGCAGGCACCGGGGCAGGTGTTGGCCTGGCAGGTGGTGTCGGTGCCGCGGAAAATGCCGATGCAGGAGGTCGCTGAGCTGATGCTGCACGCGCCCGAGGATGCGCAGCACGCGCCGGCGCAGGTGTTGGCCGCGCATGCGACCGAGATGCCGCGGAAGAAGCCGGTGCAGTTCGCAGGGAGCGTGATCGTGCACGTGCCGCCGGTCGAGCAGCACGCTCCCGTGCAGGGGTTGGGTTCGCACGGGCTGTCGCCGCCCAACCACACGCCCGAGCACTGGGCCTGCTGCGTGCTGGTGCAGGAACCGTCGGCGGCGCAGCACGCGCCGAAGGGCGCGCCATACATCTGCGACAGACACGCGATGTCACCGTCCGAGAGGTGATTACGCTGGCCCATGAGCGACTGGAAGGCCGCGAAGGCGGGCTGGGCGGTGATGGTGTTCATGCCGTTGGTGCTGAAAGCATCGGGCGGGTAGTGCATCACCGAGTCGAAGTCGTAGTCCCCGCAGTCGGCGCCGCCGGCCATGTCGAAGTTGTGGTCGCACGAGCCGCCGCTGCAGCAATCCTGGCAGACGTTGGCGAGGGCGATGATGACGAATGTGTTGCGATCGTTGCGCGACTGCTCGTGCTCAACACCCAGCGTGTGCATGAGCTCGTGGCACATGATGAACCGAAAGTTCCAGTTGAAGATCTTGATCGTGCGCTGACCCGAGCCCGGCCGACCGATGCCGGAACTGTTCCCATCGTCATCCTGAATGTGGACGAACGGATCCTCGCCCGCGCGAGGCCGGAAGGAGACGTTGCAGACCGCTTCCAGTTCGTCCATCGCGGCTCGCATCGCGGTTTGTTCACCCACGGTGACGTTGGCGTCGAACTCAAAGGGAACAATGCCGTTCGGCCAGAGGTTGGCCTGCCAATGGGCACGGTCTGTGAAGGCCGGGTGCGGGTCGGGGGTGCAGTGACGCGGCAACCGCGAGGCCACATCCGGCGCGAGGCCCTCGGGTGTCCACCCATCCCTATGCTCGGCCGGCATCTGTGGCCCTTCGGGTGGGGGAGGAACAACTGCCTGCGCGGCCGCAACAAGCGGCAGGGCCAGAAGGGCGATGAACCGCGCAACGGTTCGACAGCGGCGGGCGACGAGTGTGAGGGATGGCATACGTGTGAACTCCGTAAGGCGAACTCGGTGAAATAATGCTCGGCCGATCGTCTCGGATGATCGCAGCACGCTCTCGCATAGTTGACCAAAAACTGAGTCGCAATGCAAGCCCCCGGCATGGAGAAATCGCAATACTTTCGCGAAATCCGTCGCCTCATCGCCCACCTCGCTCGCACGCCCGGTGCCCTCCCCGCCCCCCCAACCACCAGCGTCAGCTCTCCACCTTGGCACCAGCCAGCCCCGGTGGGGCCTACCCACGCGCGGTTCAGATGCTTTTCGCGCAACGTTCACGCGCGGCGGCGGTGCATCCTCACCGGCCCAGCCGAATCAGCACCGCATCCATCACCGCCCGGCTCACACCCTCATCTCCCCACGGCTCGCAGCGAACGCTGATCTCGGTCGAGTTCTGCTTCACGCACCCTTCCACCACCAGCCGGTCCCAGTCACCCGATCCCGAGTCTTTCGCTTCGACACGCATCGTGTCGGCCGTGCCTGTTGCCGATGTCACGATGTAGCCGCGCGAGCGCACCGCCGACTCCGCCGCCGCCTGCACCGTCAAGACCTGCAACGCGGCCTCCAACTGCACCGAGAGCGTGCGCACCGAGTACGTAGCCATGATGTCTCGCCCGCGCCCCTGCGCACCAACACTCGGCTGGCACCCCCCCACCACACCCACCACACTTCCCACACCCACCACACCCCCCAGCAACGCGGCAACGCTCACCGCTCTCATGCGCATGCCTGCACGTGAACGTGCTCGCTCAACCCGGTCTGCGGCGATCCCCTCGTCGTCGTTCATCATTCGATTCTCCATCCTTCGATTGATCTGAAATAGGTGGCTTGGGTGCGATCGATCCGTCAAGAACACGCCGCATGTCGATCGACGCGATCTCTTCAGGCGTCGGGTCTGCAGCGCGCTCCACCCCTCGTCCCGCTTCCGGCTCCGCTCCATCCTTTACCTTTGACCCGGGCTCATCGGTCAGTCCGAACCGCCGCATCCAGTAGTCGGTCCTGCCCGCATCCGAACCCGCATCGGTCGCAAACTCCGGCCTCCCACCCGTGTCTCCATCCAACCGCTTCGCCACCTTGCGAAGATCATCGATGAGCCTCTGAAGAAAGTCCTCACTGGTGATCGACCTCGCCCGCGCACCCGCCGCGGCCGCACGCACCCGCTTATCGCTGCTCACCACCACGGCCTTCCGCCCGCGCCCCATCACTTCTTCGCGCTCAAGCAGAGCCTCGATCACGGTGTCCGCATCGCTCCCCACACCCCGGCCCGCATAGACCTCCGAGATTCCGCTCGCTCGGGATTCAAGGGCAAGCCCCGCTTCGAGCGGTTCCTGAAGCGTCCTCGACCCGCCACCACCGCCCGCGCCATCCAACACCAGCACCACATGGTCCGAGGCGTACCGACTCTCACCAATCCATTCCTTCAATCGACTGAGGGATATCCGCCCGATCCCCAGGATCGGTCCTGCGTGCAGGATGTTGAAGGCATCGAGGATGATCATTGGTCAGGACCCACGATAGCAGACCCTTCCAAGACCCGCCCGATCCGGGTGTCTAGTGCCCTTGACCACGCCTGCAATCGCTTGCAAGATCACTTTCCCGCCCAAGACTCGCCCGGCGACCATCATCCGAACTTGATCCTTCACCGGACGGGTGCTTTACTTGCGACCCATCCGGGTCTGGTCGTCTTCCCTTGTCAGTCCGCTGACCGGCGGCATGGCCACCTGAATGTCTGCCTGAGCAATGGTATCTGCCCGTGTATTGCACGAACTGTTTGGAGGTCATGATGGCGATTCGGATCAAGTCTCGCAGTGGTGAAACCGCCGAAGGTATGCTCCGGCGTTTCAAGAAGCTCTGCGAGAAAGAGGGTCTCACCAAAGACATCAAGCGCAAAGAATACTTCGAGAAGCCCTCGGAGCGTGCTCGACGAGAGGCTCGCAAGTCCATTGCGCGTCGCATCCGCGAGCTGATGGGCCCGCCCCCGAAGGATCGCAAGCGCGGCCCCGGCGGCCCGGGCGATCGCGAGGGTAGCGGCGGCGAGCGCGAGCGTCCCAGCCGTCCCTACTGATTTCAGGTTCGTCGTTACTCGCTCGGGCTCGGCCAACCGCCGACCATGAGCGATTTCCGACCCTCGATACGTTCGCAAGAACCGGCAAACTTTGCCGTAGGCCCTCGGTCCAAGCCGATGGACTCCCTTCGATGGTTCGTCCTTCCCCGGTTGCTGTGTACACGTGCCGGGGCTGTTGTCCGCAAACAGTCCCCTTTTCGTTTGGCCCTTATCACTTGGCCCAGCACTCCGCTCGTCCGGTTCAATCGACCCAACCACTCCCGCTTGCTTTCTCGGAGAATCACCTATGGGTGACGTACCAATGTTTTCATCGGTCCTGCGCCACGCTCAACCGCTCTTTCGGCGGTTCCTGCTGCCCGCGCTGTTCGCGTTCGCCGTTCTGCTCCCCGGCGCCGCACTCGCACAAACACCTTCGAGCACGCCGCCCATCCCTGTTCCCGCCAACACACTGCCGGTCGTCAAAGCCGCGGCCGATCGCGCCGCCCACGCCCCCGGTGGCGAGGCCAACCTCAAGCTCCCCGATGTCGGCACCGTCAAGTTCTTTAACGGCGCGATCGACGGGTACACGCTCCTGCTGATCGGCATCGCCGTCTCGCTCGCGGGCATGTTCTTCGGCCTCATGATCTACATCCAGCTCAAGAAGATGCCTGTTCACAAGTCGATGCTCGACATCTCCGAGCTGATCTACGCGACGTGCAAATCGTACATGATCCAGCAGGGTAAGTTCCTCATGATCCTCTTCGCCTTCATCGGCGCGATCATGGTGCTCTACTTCGGCTTCCTCATCCCCACGACCAACGATGCCGGCGCACTCGTCTATGGCTTCCCGCCCGAGAAGGTCGCCATCGTGCTGGCCTTCTCGCTGCTCGGCATCGCCGGCAGCTACGGCGTCGCCTGGTTCGGCATCCGTGTCAACACCTTTGCCAACAGCCGCGCCGCCTTCGCTTCACTCCGCGGCAAGCCCTTCCCCTGCTACGCCATTCCGCTCAAGGCGGGCATGTCGATCGGCATGGCCCTGATCTCCGTCGAGCTGCTCATCATGCTCGGCATCCTCCTGTTCGTTCCCGGCAGCATCGCAGGCGCCTGCCTCATCGGCTTTGCCATCGGTGAATCGCTCGGCGCTTCGGCCCTCCGCATCGCGGGCGGCATCTTCACCAAGATCGCCGATATCGGTTCTGACCTCATGAAGATCGTCTTCAAGATCAAGGAAGATGATGCCCGCAACCCCGGTGTTATCGCCGACTGCGTGGGCGACAACGCCGGCGACTCGGTCGGGCCCTCCGCCGACGGCTTCGAGACCTACGGCGTGACGGGTGTGGCCCTCATCTCCTTCGTCCTCCTCGCCATCAACGAGGAGACCGCCGGCCCGGGCTTCGCCGACCTTCAGGTTCAACTTCTCGTCTGGCTCTTTGCGATGCGCATCATCATGGTCATCGCCTCGGCCCTTTCCTACTTCATCAACGATGTCATGGCCAAGGCCAAGTACGCCAACGCCGCCAAGTTCAACTTTGAGAAGCCCCTCACCAGTCTGGTCTTCATCACCTCCGCCGTCTCGGTTGTGCTGACCTACGTTACTTCCTACTTCCTCATCCCCGACCTTCACGGCGATTCATCGCTCTGGTGGAAGCTCTCTTCGATCATCACCTGCGGCACGCTCGCCGGTGCGATCATCCCCGAGCTGGTCAAGGTCTTCACCTCGACCCAGAGCAAGCACGTCCGCGAGGTTGTCACAAGTTCCGAACAGGGCGGCGCATCGCTCAACATCCTCTCCGGCCTCGTGGCCGGCAACTTCTCCGCCTACTGGCTCGGCCTCACCATCGTCGGCCTCATGGGCGGCGCCTACTACATCAGCCTCATCCCCAACGAAGCCGACACCACGCTCGGCTCGCTGATGATGGCCCCTGCCGTCTTCGCCTTCGGCCTCGTGGCCTTCGGCTTCCTCGGCATGGGCCCGGTCACCATCGCGGTCGATAGCTACGGCCCCGTTACTGACAACGCCCAGTCCGTCTTCGAGCTCTCGACCATCGAGACCATCCCCGGGATCAAAGACGAAGTTCAGAAGGACTTCGGGTTCACTCCCAACTTCGAGAAGGGCAAAGAGTTCCTCGAAGAAAACGACGGCGCGGGCAACACCTTCAAGGCCACCGCCAAGCCCGTGCTCATCGGCACAGCCGTCGTCGGTGCCACCACGATGATCTTCTCGATCATCGTCGCCCTCACGCACGGCTTGCAACCCGACCTCGTCGCCTTCCTCTCGATCCTGCACCCGCCGTTCCTTCTCGGCCTCATCACCGGCGGCGCAATCATCTACTGGTTCACCGGTGCCTCGATTCAGGCCGTCTCCACAGGTGCCTATCGCGCGGTCGAGTTCATCAAGAACAACATCAAGCTCGATGGCTCTACCAAGGCCAGCGTCGAGGACAGTAAGAAGGTCGTCGCCATCTGCACGCAATACGCACAGAAGGGCATGTTCAACATCTTCCTCGGCGTCTTCTTCGCCACGCTCGCCTTCGCCTTCTTCGAGTCATACTTCTTCATCGGCTACCTCATCTCCATCGCCATCGCCGGTCTCTATCAGGCCATCTTCATGGCCAACGCCGGCGGCGCGTGGGACAACGCCAAGAAGATCGTCGAGACCGAACTTCGCGCCAAGGGCACACCGCTGCACGATGCCTGCGTCGTCGGCGATACCGTCGGCGA
>JBBSBC010000177.1:0-7974 GCA_038251595.1 Phycisphaerales bacterium
AGTGATCCGAAGACGCCGAACGCCGCATCGACGCGCCACGTTGTGCCGTTCCATCCTCCCTCAATCAACAGTTGCTGAACGCCGCGCTCGAACTTTGTGGCGTGGCTCTCCTGACCAGTAATGAGGCTCTGCGCTTCGCTTATGCCCTCGCTCGCGGCCGCGATGATTGAGCCCACGGTGATGAGTTTGTCGATGGCCGCTTGTGTCGATGTGGAAATCGACGGTGCGATCGTCGGGTTGGTGTTGACCCCCGCGACCCCCGCCCATGGCAGCTTGGTTGAAATGACCTCGTTGCCAATCACTTCCCACGTTGTGCCCGAACCGGCGGGCGCGGAGGTGATCAGGGTCATGTGAATCGCGGTGCCCGATGCATTGGTCGAACTATCGGTGACCAGCTTCCACTCGCTCATCGCCTGCCGAAAGCTGTTCGCGATCGCCGCGTTGCCAAAGCCTGGTGTGAGGGCGGTCACCCCGTCGCAGTCGAAAACTGAGACCAACTTCAACTGTTCGAGCGTGGGTCGAACTGCGCGCGCCGGATTGAAGAGCGGATTGTTCAAAGCCAGATCGGTAAACTTGAAGTCGCCAACCTTCACCGTGTTTCCGGTATCCACGCGATCCCAGTAGTGCGTTGACCACTGCACGAGGTCGGTTCGCAGGGTCTCATCGATCTCACCGTAGTAGACTGCGGTTTGCGCGGAGGCTTGGTCTTGATTACCTAACCCCCCCCCAACAACGATCGAGAATGTGGCCGCGATGAGCGTGGCCGCGCGCCGCTTGCGGCCCTGCGGCGAGGGTGGAGCGGATGATGGGCCACCTGAATGGCCGAAAAACCTGTGTTTAATGAGGTGTTGAAGGATCGTCGAAAGCATGGTGTGGGTTCTCCGCGGCCGACCATCTCCGAATGTACCTCCGAGGCCGCGCACGCGGCCATCGGAGCATACCGGGAACTCACGCGGGTGGTTGCCGGAGACTGATACGAGCACTCGCGGACAAGGATGCGTGACCCAACGTAATAATCACAATCTTCATACATACACCTGAGGAGGTGGACCTGTTTAGGGGGGAAACGTGGGTTTAAGGCTTGGACTTACCCGGTCGAAGGAAAAGCGTCCACACGAAGCCGAGCCAGCTCTTGAGCGGGAAGGGGATATAGGCCGAAACCACGATGCAGGTGCAGCCGTTGGTGGTTCGTGGCACACCGTGTTCGGCGCCAGCGGCGATGCGGATGTAGTCGCCCGGACCGAGAGTGGTGCCGGCGATGGTAAGGTCGCCAGAGATCATGAAGACTTCTTCGTCACCCGCGTGCTCGTGATCGGGGAGTGATGAGCCGGGGGCCATGTCGAGCATGATGGTGCGGCGGTTGGACTTGCGGCTCGCATGCAACTGCCGGAAGCGGACACCGGTGACACCCGTGCGATGCCAGCGGCCGGTTGTGGCGCGGGTGATGGTGAGGCCGGTGGAGGGTGCGCCGACGGAATCGGCGACGAGCTTCTGTGCGTCGGCCGCTGAGGAATCATCCCACAGTTCGGCAGCCTCGCGCTCCTCCTCGATGAGTCGGGCTTGAAGCGCGTTGCGGATGCTTGCGGGTGCCGCAACCGGTTCGACTTCGAGGAGGGCTTCCATCGCGGAGATGACGGAAGCGTACGCGGCCACGAATGAAGGTTCGCCGGCGCGCATGCGGCGCTCGAAGTCGGCGGCCTCGGCGGGAGTGAGTGCGCCAGCGGCGTACAGCTCGGCCAACTCGACAGCCTCGGAGCCATCGGGCTTTGAGCTGTTGCCGGGTTGAAGCGGCGGGATGTTGGCGGGAGGAGGGTTCATTGGAATATCAAACCGAGCTGATCACGTTGCTCGGCGAGACGGCGTACTCCGAGCCGGATCCTTGTCTTGACCGTGCCGATGGGAATGTTAAGAGCTTCGGCGATCTGTTCACGCGTCAGGCCTCGGTAGAAGGCCATGACGATCACGACTTGCTGTTCGGGCGGAAGGGTCGAGAGGGCCGCCTGAATCTTAGGACTTGTCGCGGTCGCCCCTTCGGTTTCCGAAACTGGAGCGGCGGCGGATTCATCGGGAAGAGTAACCATCGAAGATTTCAGGCCGCGAAGTCGGCGTACAGCGTCTATGCCGCGCGAGCGAGCGATCATGAGCAGCCAGGCGGCGACCGAACCGAGCGATCGGTTGTATCGATCGGAGCGTGTCCATGCTTCCCACATGACTTCCTGCAGAACATCTTCGGCCTCGGTGCGCTGACCGATAATCTTGATGAGCAGCCCGAAGACACGCGGTGCAAAGCGGTCGTGGAGCATCAGGAACGATTCCTGATCGCCCGCAGCGCAACGCATCACCAGGTCTTCATCGGTCGGTACCATGGGGTGTTCAACAGAGGCGTAGTGGGGAGAGAATGGGTGATCGCCGGTGGCGGAAAACCCTTGTGTAGAGGGGTTCGTAGTTCACGGCGGGGTGGATTGTGAAAACCCGCGTGGGTGGCCGAGTGTCACAGAAGGCTGGCCGCGAGGCTGGCCAGTTCGCTGCGCTCGCTCTTGGCAAGCGTAACGTGGCCGACAACAGGGAGGCCTTTCATCTTCTCGACAAGATAAGAAAGCCCGTTGGAGGATTGATCGAGGTAGGGGTTGTCAATCTGCTGAATGTCACCGGTCAGCACGACCTTGGTTCCCTCGCCCACGCGCGAGACGATGGTCTTGATCTCGTGCGGCGTGAGGTTCTGGGCTTCATCGACAATCATGAACTGGTGCGGTATTGAGCGGCCGCGAATGTAGGTGAGGGGCTCGAGGACGAGCTTGCCATCGGCCATGAGCTTGCGGATGCGCTGCTCGCTGGACTGGCTGTCGGAAGTCTGCATGGGCGAGCCGCGCGTGCTCATCAGGTAGGTCAGGTTGTCAAAGATGGGCTGCATCCAGGCGGTGAGCTTCTCATCTTTGTCGCCGGGGAGGTAGCCGATATCACGACCGAGCGGCATGATGGGGCGCGCGACGAGGAGTTTTTCGTAGCGTTCCTCGTTGAAGGTCTTGGTCATTCCCGCGGCGACCGCGAGCAGGGTTTTGCCGGTGCCCGCGCTGCCAAGGAGGGTGATAAGGCGGATCTCATCATCGAGCAGGAGGTCCATCGCCATCGTCTGTTGCACGTTTCGCGGCATGATGCCGTAGGTCGGCTTGCGCGGCGCATTGACGGGGATGAGGTGGTCGGTATCGGCGAGTCGGCGGGCCAGGCCGGTGTGGCCCTCATCTTCACCATCGCGCATGACGACGAACTGGTTGGCGATGACCTCGCGCGTATACGTTACACCCTCGGCGTTCGCGGCGTCCAACGCCTCGCCCAGACGATCGACGGCGAGCATGCGCTCGCTGTAGAGCTCGTCGATCAGCGTTCCCTCGACGACGACGTTCATGAAGCCGTTGTAGAGGCGGTCGGCATCGACCTTCTGGTTCTCAAAGTCTTCGGTGCGGATGCCGAGCGCATCGGACTTGATGCGGGCGTTGAGATCTTTGGAGACGAAGACGGCCCGCTTGCCCTGCTGGTGCAAGGCCCACGCGACGGCGATGATGCGGTTGTCGGGCGAATCGTCGGAGAGAACGGCGGGGCGCTTGTGTTCATCAATATCAATGCGCACGATGCCGGTGGCACCGGTCGGTTCGCCGTGTTTGCCGTTCTTGCCCGTGCGCGAGGCCGGCGCGTTGGGCGGGGTTGATGTTGAACCGGCGGAGGAGGCCATCCCCACCGTTGGGCTTGATTGACCCCATCGAACCCCATCGATCAGGCGACCCTGCACGCGCAAGCGATCGAGGTGGCGGATGCACTCGCGGGCGTTGCGGCCAATGTCATCGTTCTGCCGCTTGAGCTTGTCGAGCTCTTCGATCACGGTGAAGGGGATGACGACCTCGTGCTCTTTGAAGACAAAGAGGGCGTTGGGGTTGTGCAGCAGGATGTTGGTGTCAAGCACAAAGTGCTTGATGCCGGTTTCCTCATCGATGCTGACCGCCGCTTCGCCCGCCTTGCTGTTCGCGGGTCGGACTTCCGACTCGGCGCGGGCCTCGGGCGTTGGCCCCGAAGTGTTCGGGCCAGACTTGCCGGACTTGGACGTTGATCGGCCTTCCGTGGTTTTGGCAGCGGGCATTGTGCTTGGTGGACTCCGTTCCCCCCCCGACCCCTTGTGACACCCCGAACTGACCACATCCTTGCGACCATGAGGGTATCGGCGCAACTGGAGCGGTTGGTGAGGATAACGCATTGGGGACGCGAATGGTTCTCGGAGTTGTCAGGGATTCGTCAAGTTGTGCGCGGGTGTGGGCGGCGCGTTGGCGCGCGTGGTGGTGGTGGCCTGAGCGCGGAACTGCTTCCACTCGTTGACCAACGCGGCCCAGGCGGCGGGGTCGGAGTGGGGAAGCTCGGGGTATTGGCGGATGAAGGGAAAATCGGCGCAGAGCTGCGCGTGCTCGGCCTCGGTGAGGAGCGGGGGCGCGGTGGGCTGCTGTGTTTGCGGAGCGATTGATGGTGCTTCACGTGCGGCCGGTTGACTGCCCACTTTCGCGCCCACCTTCGCGGCGGCCGCGAGCGTTGTGGTGGTGAAACGCAGGATTGTGGCCGCGACTTGGCGGATGGTGGATTCGGAGGTCGAGGTTTGGAGAAGGTCGAGGAGCTTGGCGAGCGCGATGGACTGGGCGCGGGCGAGGTTTTCGGTGTTGATGGCGAGCATGGGAACCCCCTGTCGGTGTCGGTTGACCGTGAGAACCGAACGAGAAGCGAGTAGAATACCTTGTATACGAACTTTGTCCAGACATTTCGTAAGCAACAAGCAGAAATAGTTCGTGCCGCGTTGTAAGTGTTTCTCTGCGTAGGAGTTGGGAAGTCTGAAAAATGAGAGCCCCCCATGCGTCGCACATGGGGGGTTCAGTAGTAGGTCGTAAACTCGATCAACAGTACCCGTCCCTCACTGGCACGACCCAAAGGGGACACCGAAGTAGGCACCGAGGAAGTCGAAGATGTCCTGAACCGTGACGCAGCCGGAGTTGTTGACATCCGCCGGCAAGCGCGGCTGGGGTGAGTACCAACAGGCTCCGGGCGTGGTTGAGAAGTACGCATCAAGGAAGTCGAACAGATCCTGCACAGTTACGCCGCCGACACCGTTGAAGTTGGCGACACCGCAGTTCACCGCGCAGTCGGTGAATGGGTCGATGGCATCGCGGATGCTGTCGTGGTCACAGTCCTTGCCGATGGTGAAGAGGTACGCCCGCGCGAAGAGGTCGGTGTTCTCGCAGTTTGGCGGCCAGACTACACCGGGAAATGACTGAACACCATCTGAGACCACGCGCTGCTCAAAGAGGTCGCTGAAGACCACCACGCGATAAACTCCGGGGCGCGGATAGGCGTTTGTGGCGCGAGAGAGGCCGATGGTCCGTGGGCCGGTGAAAACCGAGCCGGGAACCGTGATGGTGTTGGGGGCGCGAATCTTGAAGCCCGAAGTCACGTTCTCCCACCGATCGCAGGAGGTGAGCGATCCGGGGTTGGCCTCAATGAGCACGGAACCGGTCCAGTTGCTGCTGCCGGAGAGTTGGCGGATCGGGCCATAGTGCGTCATCTGAACAGGGATGTGCAGCGCGTTGTCAAACGCCGATTCGAGCACTTCATCGGAGTTCACCGTCGAAGCGTGGGGCGGCGTGCAGTCGTTCTCGTGCAGGTGGAAGGGGGCGAGGCCGACCGCGCCGCCGCCGAGGACCGACGACTTGGCCGTGTAGTAGGGCGCGGTGTAGGGCGCGGCGGAATCGGGCGAGAGAACAACAGGGACTGCTGCATTCGAGCCGACGATGACCTGGCCGGTCCAAGACTCATTGATAATGATCTGTCCAGCGAGATCGTTCGCCTTTGCAATTTCAATTGTTCCGACGTTGGCAAGGTTAATGGCACGAGGCGAATCGTCGATCGCAGGTTCGGGAACGGCAAAGGTGGGCTACAGAGGTTCGCGCACAAGACAGAGGTTTTCGATGGGTCGATCGGGGCGGTACTGGAGGTTGGCGCACCCGCACGAATCCGGGGAGGTCCCTCGGCCACGGCCGAGCCGCTGCGCAATACGGATTTGCTCCCCAGCCTGAAGGTGTGGCAGGTGAAACTCGCCGAGCAGATGCTCGGCAACAGTTGTGAGCGACGTGTTCTGAAACCAGACCGCTCCGCCGGGCATCAAGCATTGAATCTTCAAGGCCCCGATGCTCGCATAGTCGTTGGTGGCGAGGTTGTCAATCACCGGTCGATTATTCGTGTCGATCAAAGGTTGCCCGTTTCCGTCAACCTCGTACTCAAGACTTCCCGACCAGACGACACCTTCACGGAAGTCGTCGATGACGGCTTCGTCGATGCTCGGACTTTCAATGCGAGGGGAGTAGCGCTTTTCGACTTGCAGCATGTGTGAAATCGTGACAAATCCGATGCTCGGCGCTGAGATGACCGAATCGGGTTGTGTTGCGCCCGGATCAAATGGAACCTGGGGTGCCCATGGACGAAACGGGAGGCTCTGGGGTTCGCAGTTGCTTCCGATAAAGCCGCCAGCGCCGTTGCCGCGGGGAGTGCGGCCAATAGACAAGAAGGGAATGCGTCCATCAATCGCCGTCGCCACCACCGCACCGTCCAAAGCGTGATAGATGTCAATGTGGCCGGTGTTGGGCATCTCATTGGTGGGAGCTGTGAATGTTCCGATGGCGATGGAAGCACCAAGCACCGATGCTCGCACGTGGATATCGCCGGTGAATGTGCCGCCGACGAAGATTCCCCAATCGAGTTCGGTAAAGGTGCCGGTCGGCGGTCGTATAAAGTCGGCATTGATGGTGCCGATGAAGTTGCCGGCGGTCTCGAGTTTGTTCAGCGACTTATCTCTCAAGGAAAACGCGTCGACATCTCCGCCAAGAAGGTTGGCGGTGACATCGGCGTAGAAGTCGCGTGCAAGAACTTGTGAGCCATCGACAGCGCGGATCTGTAGGATGCCGCGACCCGCACGGATCTGGGACTTTGTGGTCGCGTTGGTGCCGATCTTGCCGGTGGTGAGGATGCTGTTGATGGTGCCGCGTTGGGCGAGAATGTTGCCGGTGATTCCAACGTCGTTGGTGGTTGCATTCGTAAGACGAACGGACTCAATGCTCGCAAAGCCCGGCAGAAAAAGAAAGTCAACATCGCCCGGGGCGCTGATGGTTCCCTGAATGCTCTTGGCGGCGGTGATGATGCCGATCGCTCTGCGAATGGTCGCCGACACACTCTCGTTGTGGATGATGTTTGAGAGTCGGTCGGGCGCGAGCGCGGTAATGTTGGCGTGAATGTTGCCGCCAATCAGCGTGTTTCCGACGTTTCGCCCCTCAACCTGCATCCTGTAGATCTGACCAACCCTGAGTTCATCGCGTGGAGTGACGTTGGCGCGGCCGACATCGCCGCCGATGGACATGCCCAGGGAAACTTTATACTCTGAGCCGGTGGGTGTGACGGAAATGGATTCCAGATCCATCGCGCCCGGCCAAGCAATAGCTTGATCCCAAACAACAGCAAAGTCTTCGACACTCCGTGTGGCGTTTGGGATCGGTGCAGGCGCGATCAGCACCCCCATCGAATCGTTCAACTGAGCGGCAGAGACATCGATGGTGATCGCCCCGATGTTCTTGGCCGGGTCGCCGAATGCGGCATCACGATCAAAGACCCAGACCGTCCACTCGCCTTGAAGTTGACCATCGACCGCGGTGTAGACATCCGTGTAGGAAAAGTGAACATCGAAGGTTGTTCCGCCCGTTCGCGGGGTGACGATCGCGCCCGTGACTTGCACCGGACTTGCGGGTTGACCGATGGTCACGCGGCGGCGCGCCCACACCTCAACATCTCCGTAAGACACCTGACCGAGCGTCAAGACGCTCAGCATCGCCAACACTCCAAGCTTTTTCATCCACTATCTCCTGCGTCGTGTGCATCCAATCATGAGGAACACACCCGCGC
>JBBSBC010000178.1:0-7911 GCA_038251595.1 Phycisphaerales bacterium
AAGAGCAAGGCGGGGCAGTGACGAGACAGGCAGTGGTGCGGGCAGGCCTCATATGGCCGACCCGTACCTGCGGATGACGGCGATTCTTCAACGCATCGGATGGCTGTGGGTGTCGCCGAATCCGGCGGACTCGGAATGAACGCCATCCATCGCCGCAAAAAGGAACAGACACGGGGGGAAGTGGGGCACGCCGCCGGTGCGCTCGGTGCTGCACGGGCTGATCACTCAATTTTGCACCGACCACTAGGCAAGTGAAGCGTTTCTGTGGGAAAGAAAAAATGCGGAGCAATGGAATCGGGTAGCTTGAACTGCCTCGAGGCGGACGAGCGTCGCTCGCCGCAGATCACCCGAAGTATGTCGGCAAACATCGCTTATCACTGGCGTAGCTGGAGTTTACGATGTAAACTTGAGATTCATGTCAGGCTTTGGGCAGGCGTTCAATGAAGTAGAACTTCGATGACAGGCGATTGCACAGTTCGGGCGGCTTCGGCGGCGGTGTTGGTGTTGGTATTGGGCAGCGCGACGGCATCCGGTGCGCTCATCTCGCCCGGGGGTCCGCGGCGTGTGACGGCGACGATGGGTGCCAGCACCCAGACCATGCAATCGCCGAACGAATCACCATGGATGGGGTCGGCGACCGCGACGGCGGGGCCCGCGATGGCGAGGCTGACCTCAGTGCAAAACAGCTCCCTGCTGCCGACGGGTATCTTCGCCTCGGGGTCGATCACGTATTCGCGCACGATGCAGGATACGACCGCCGGGGTGGCCGGAAGCGACATGCGGATCGTGTTCCAGCTCGACGAGCCGAACGCGTATTCCCTTGTGGGCAACGTGGGCGCCGGGAACACGGGGTTCATCACGCTGTCGAGCCTGAACGGCGGATTCTTCACGATCCACACGGGGACATCGCTGAACGTCTCGGGCGTGCTCGCCGCGGGCAGCTACGAGCTGGACACGTCCATCACGCTCAACGCGCCGCAGCTCGGCCCAAGCACGGCGCTCTGGAGCGTGAACTTCACCGTGCCAGCGCCGGGCTGCGCGACCATTCTCGGCGCGGCGGGGTTGCTCGGGCTTCGGAGGCGGCGGAACTGACAAAGACGGATGAACGGCGAGCCGACGCATGATGCTGGCGGGTTCGGTTGTGTTCGGGGGCGCGGGGCACGCGCGTGCGAGGTTTTCCTACACCTCGCAAGCGCGGTCGATCGAGGTGCACGCGGTGGCCGGGAGCTTCGCGGATTCACAAGTGCTCACCGCGACGGACTTAGCGGCGTTCAGCGGGATGGAAGGGCATGGCCCGGCGTGCAAGGCTCGACGCTGGGTCTGCTCGCGATGACTGCGAACTCGAGCAGACCCCGGGGGCGTTCGGGGTAGGGGAACAGCTTCGGCGCCGGCACGTCGAGTCTTTTGGTGGCTGTTACGCTCGGCGAGGCCGCAGCGCGGACGTTCGTGCTGAGCGGGGATGCGAGGCTGAGCACTCTTTTGCTTTTGCAGCAGGGTTTCGGTGGGCTGGCCATCGCTCCGGGGAACGTTTCCGCTGGTGCCGTAGCAGGGCGCTATATGTTGATAGCTGCTGCCTTTCGCTCGCCCGGCACTTCGGGTGGCTGCATCTTTATACTTTGGCAGTGATGATTGGAGAATGTTTGGTATAAGAGATCATTCACTTCAATCACCGATCAACGAATGACACTTTCAGATGTTGCCGCGACAATCCACACGCCTAAACTCCCCTCCCTTATTCCGACCCGCTCTGTCGGGTCACGATCGGAGTTTCCTATGCCCTACGTCTGCCATTTCACCGGTAAGAAGTCCTCCTTCGGCAAGCAGCGCACCTGGCGCGGCCAAGCCGTCAAGCGCGGCGGCTTCGGCCTCAAGCCCACCGGCATCACCCGCCGCAAGTTTCGCCCCAACCTCAAAAGACTCACCGCGATGATCGACGGTGTGCCCACACGCATCAAGGTCTCCACCAACGCCATCAAGAGTGGCCTGGTCATCAAGCCGCTGAAGCGTAAGTATGGCTACACCCGTCAGCAGAAGCTCGCGGCCCTCGGCACCAAGCGCTGAGCCACGTTACGGCCGAGCCAAATCACCAGTTGTTTGACCTCTTGCAACGCCGGTCCCTTTGGGCTGGCGTTGTTTGTTTTTCGCCAACATAATGCCAACTCAAAACTGCTGAAGCCACCGATCCGGCTCCTGCCGCAAAAAGTCCGAGTACGTCGTCCGCCAGTCCCCCGTTACTACCTCATCGACATCCAGCCTGATCTCCGGCAACACCGGGCGCGCGGCCGGCAGCGCCGCTTCGTGTCCTCGCACAATCTCCGCAATCGCCCGGTCATCCGCGGCCGTCGCATATTCATGAAACATCATGTACGTCGAGGCTCCCGTGCGGATCAGGTGACCCATCAACTGGTCCCAGTACCAGCGTGCTCCGGGGTCAACCGTCCCTGGTGCCTGCCCCTGCACGCGGAACGGTTCGCGAATGATGGGATTGATCGGCCCGGTCGCGCCCGCACTTCGCGCATGGTTGATCAGATCAATGAACGAGTTCCACGCGCGGTGATGCACACGCCCGGCATACCGCTGACCCTGCGGCGCGGGCATGCACACCGGGCAGCTTGTGCGGGTGTCCACCAGCGTCTGCCATTCATATTCCCAGCCATTCAGGTCATAGATGCGAAACGAAGTGCGCACGCCATAAAAGTTGGTGGCCATGGTCCTTTCGCCCCATGGCGACATCAGCCCCGACTCAATCAGCACCTTTCGGATTCCCTCGATCTTGATCTGCTGCGCATACGAACCGAAGTGCAGCAGCCATTCGTGGTACTCCGGGGTCATGAACTTCAACTTTGAAACATCATGCCGCAATGCCGCGGGCGGGAAGCGATTCTTCGCCTTTTCACTCCGGTAAACTTCCTTGATACGCTCATCACCCAGTGTCCAGACGGAGAGATCGTTCTCATTGTCGCAGTAGATGTAGTCGAGCACGATCCCTCGCTTGGACAACTGCTCACCAAGTCTTCCCAGCGTTTCGGTATCCTTGCTCACATCGATCTCGCCTCGCTCGAAAATCGAGACCGCATTCACCGGATGCTCGGCGAGCTTGAGCTGAAACGCCAGCAGGTAAAAGGGGTGCAACCCGCGCCGCCCCTCCGGAACCTTCTCCAGCATCTCCGCCAGCTCGAACGCCTGCTTCGAGGCCTCGGCCCGCTTGTATCCGTTGAAAAATGCCATCGTTTGGAGATATCGGCGCGACAACTCGTCGGTGCCAACCACCGGCTTGTCGGTATAGATCAGGATGCGTTCCGCCACGTTCGCAATCCTCCTCGAGTAGAGTCGTCACCACAGTTTTGCAAAGTGCACGCAAGACTCGCGGGCCACCGGGCCCGAACGCCGATATCATTGACTGTGAAATGCGACCGGTGTGAAAGCGAAGCGACCGTCCACGAAGTCACCATCAAAGGTGGCAAGCGTCAGGAACGCCACCTCTGCGAATCGTGCGCCAAGGCCGATGGGCTGGCCGTGCAACCGCACGCGCCGATCACCCAGCTCCTCACGCAATACATCACTTCGCAGGTTCAGGCCACGGGTCTCGCTGGAGCGCACAAGCCCACAGCCGCCGGCAGAGCGCCCCCGTCCAACTCCTGCCCCGTCTGCGCTCTTACCCACGCACAGTTCCGCCAGACCGGCCTGCTCGGGTGTCCACACTGCTACGCCGCGTTCGAGGGTCAGCTCAGCCCGCTCCTCGCTCGTGCGCACGATGGCGGCACCCAGCACACCGGCAAATCACCGCGCCGCATCTCGACAACGCAGGCCCAAGTGCCCCAGATGTCGCCCGAGCGGCCGCCCGCCAAAGCCAAGTCCGACAAGCAACCTGCGTTCGATGTCGCCGCGCAGCCTTCTGCGCAGGCCGCCGCACAACTGGCGGCACAGGTCGCTACACAGGTCGCCTCGCAGATTGCCGAGACGCGCAAGCATCTCGCCGAGGCCATCGCCACCGAAAACTACGAGCAAGCCGCCGCGCTCCGTGATGAGTTGATCCGCCTCGAATCGCCACCCAAAGCGGCACGCAAGGCGACACCCACCAAACCACCAGCCAAACCAAATGCCAAGTCCGCAGGCGATGATCCGGCCATCGCACCTTCCAAGCCCAAGGTCAAGCCCGAGGAGCCCTCGTGAGCCAGCCCTCGCCCTTTACCTTCACCACCGCCGCCGTCAAACGCGGTGCCGACTGGCTTCGCGGCCAGGGTGCCGATTCTGATGTCGTCGTCTCTTCCCGCGTGCGGCTGGCACGCAACCTCGTGGGCTTTCCCTTCCTCACACGCGCCTCGCGACCGCAGCGGCAGGCCATCGTTGATCTCTGCCGCGAGCGGCTTCTCGCCGCGGGCGCGATCGGCGCACAGCAGATGATCTGGGTCGATGTTCAAGCCGCGCCACCGCTTGACCGAACCCTCATGGTCGAGCGCCACCTCATCTCCAAAGAGCACGCACGCGGCCTGGTTCCCGGTCAGCCACCAAGGCCCGATGCTCCACCTCCCGCCGATAAAGAAACGAACTCCGGCGAGCCTCGCGGCGTCGCCATCTCCCTCCCCGACGAAACCCTCTCGGTCATGGTCAACGAAGAAGATCATCTGCGCTTGCAGGTGCTTCGTTCGGGCCTCGAACTCTCCGCCGCGTTTGAACACATCGACCGTGTCGATGATCTGCTCGAAGGTCTCTGCCCTGCAACCGGCGGCGAACTGGCCTACGCATTCGCCCCGCGCTTCGGTTATCTCACCGCCTGCCCGACCAATGTCGGCACCGGCATCCGCGTTTCGGTCATGCTGCACCTGCCGGCCCTCAAGCTCGCGGGCGAGATGGACAAAGTCCGCCGCGCAACCCGTGATATGGCTCTGGCGGTTCGAGGGTACTACGGCGAAGGTTCGGATGCGCTCGGTGAGTTCTTCCAGATCTCGAACCAAACGACGCTCGGGCGCGCCGAGCGCGAGATCCTGCATGAGTTCGAGCGTGAGATCATCCCCCAGATCATCCGCTATGAGCGTGAAGCACGCCGCCATTTGCTCGAGAAACGCCGGCGACTCATTGAAGACAAAGTCTTCCGCGCACTCGGCGCACTGCGGCACGCTCGACTTCTGACCCCCGAAGAGGCTCTCGCCCTGCTGAGCGATGTGCGTCTGGGCATTGTCACGGGGCTTATTCGCGAAGTGACCGAACAGGATGTCAATCAGCTCATCCTGCTCACCCAGCCCGCGCACCTCCAGCGCATCCTCGGTCGAGACATGGATCAGGGCGAACGCCGCGAGGCCCGGGCCGATCTGGTCCGCGAGCGGCTCGCCATCTGACTCGGCCTGCCTTCTCCCCAAGGTCCACCGCCCTTCGATACACTGCGCCCGCGTTCAGTCCGCACATGCTGCGCCATAGATTCCATGCCCAACGACCAGACCTCCACCCCAAACCGCGATCAACGACCATTCACCTGGCCGCCGCGATCGACATCAGCACCCGTCGTGGTTGAGCGTACAGGTCAACTTCATAACCATCCCGGTCCTGCGGCCATTCCCCTCCTCGTCCCGCGCCAGTCGCTCTGGGCGGCCATCGAGCAGGCCTTTCTCGATCTGACCGCTGGCCCCCTTGCCGATCGAGCACTCGATGCCAACTGGCAACCCGATGACTTCTCCGACTACTGCAACCGATGCGGGCTAAGTCTCCGTCCCCAAGAAGCGGCGGCCAGCGGCTGCTCAAGCTGCCGTGATGTGAAGCTTGCGTGGCAGAGAATGGTCCGCTTGGGGCCATTCAACTACCCGTTGCGGGAGTGGGTCCACGAAGTGAAGTTCACCCGCTGGCGAAGACTGGGCAATGATCTGGGCGAGCTTCTCGGCCAACAACTGCTCTCGGTCCAATCGACCGCACAGGACTCTTCGCTTCCACCCGTGCTTGTGCCCGTTCCCGATTCGGGCCTTCGCCGCATCGTTCGCGGCATCGACCACGCCATGGTCATCGCACGGGGTATCAACCACATCACCGGATGGTCGATCGCCACGCCGCTGGCCCGACGGTTCGGCCCCTCGCAGCTTTCGGTGGCACCAAGCCAGCGCGCTTCAAACGTCTCGAAGTCGTTCGTACTTCGATCGCGCTACTCGTGTTCCCACCTCGCGGGCCGATCGATAATTTTGGTTGATGATGTTTGCACGACAGGCGCAACGCTGCGAACATGCGCAAGATTGATCGCAAATGCTTGCCGGACAGAGAGTAAGGCAAATTTAACGACGATTTGGACCGCCGTGTTGGCCCGAACGGAGCCCGATCATCTTGCCTGACCGAGTTTGCTGAGACGGAAGTAATCCCACGAATAGGCTACCGGAAATGTGGTCGATCGGTGTAAAGTGTGTGGATGATCAAAAGACCTTCGCGGAAACTTCGAGAAGTTGCGCAAGGATCTTGACTGAGGGGTCGCGGGGGCTAAACTCTCCCCCGCCTCTGAAGGAAACAACTGAGGCCGGACAACGAGTCATCAAGCCATCAAACGATGGCCCGGAAATGGTGATAGGTGTCCACCATCCTTGAAAAGTAAAGACAGTTGGGTGGTCCGCGAGAATGTGCGGCCAGACAGTGGCGTTCGAGCCACGTCCCTGAACAGGACAGTCTGAGCCGATCCAAGTTTCTCGATCGTGTCACAGCGATCGAGTGCTGATTCTCTCGAACCACCAAGACCCTATTCTCGTGCTTTCCCCCCGGAGAGTGCGAGAAGACTTGTTGAGTTCAGCAAATATCATTGACTAGCCAGTCAATGACACCTGAAACCGGCCCTTAAAGGCTGGCGTAGGGTGCGACCCTCCGATTGACTAAGACTGTTTGTTTAGTCAACGGGGAAACAGGTCGAACCTTTCAAGTTTGATATCAACCCTGCGCAAGTGGGGAGTAACGAACAAAAATTGAAGAGTTTGATTCTGGCTCAGATTGAACGCTGGCGGCATGGCTAAAACATGCAAGTCGAACGAACCCGCAAGGGTTAGTGGCGGAAGGGTGAGTAAAAGTATCGAATGTACCCCGAGGTGGGGGATAGGCACGGGAAACTGTGCGTAATACCTCATGATCTCGAAAGAGCAAAGCTACGGCGCCTTGGGAGCAGCGATATACCTATCAGGTAGTTGGCGGGGTAAAGGCCCACCAAGCCGAAGACGGGTAGCCGGTGTGAGAGCACGGCCGGCCACATCGGGACTGAGACACTGCCCGGACTCCTACGGGAGGCTGCAGTAACGAATATTCCGCAATGCGCGAAAGCGTGACGGAGCAATGCCGCGTGCAGGATGAAGCAGCTTCGCTGTGTAAACTGCTGTCAGGAGCTACTAACCATGAAGAGCTCCAGAGGAAGGACCGGCTAATCTCGTGCCAGCAGCCGCGGTAATACGAGAGGTCCAAGCGTTAGTCGGAATCACTGGGCTTAAAGGGTGCGTAGGCGGGCTTGTAAGTGTTCTGTGAAATCCCACGGCTCAACCATGGAATCGCAGGGCATACTGCAAGCCTCGAGGAAGCTAGAGGCCGGTAGAACGATAGGTGGAGCGGTGGAATGCGTAGATATCTATCGGAATGCCAAAGGTGAAGACAACCGGCTGGGGCTTTCCTGACGCTGAGGCACGAAAGCGTGGGGATCAAACAGGATTAGATACCCTGGTAGTCCACGCCCTAAACGATGCACATTAGACCGATGCGGCTCTGACGTCGTATTGGTCGTAGAGAAATTGCTAAATGTGCCGCCTGGGGAGTACGGTCGCAAGGCTAAAACTCAAAGAAATTGACGGGGGCTCACACAAGCGGTGGAGCATGTTGCTTAATTCGAAGCAACGCGAAGAACCTTACCTGGGTTTGACATGCTTGGATTAGTTGGTGGAAACATCAATGAGGCTCGCAAGAGTACAA
>JBBSBC010000179.1:0-7847 GCA_038251595.1 Phycisphaerales bacterium
GGGCGGATAGAACTGTCCCACCCCGCGTTCGCATCGGCGTTACCCTTGTTGGAATCAGGGTCAGAAACGTACATCCGCCCGTTCCCCGTCCGATCAAAGCCCGCCAGCGTGAGCGTGTGATACGCGCCGGGGTGTGCCGGATTCGAGGCCCACCAGTTCGCCGGATCGACCACCGCCGCGCCATCGGCACGAATGATGAGGTTCACCGACCGATCATCTTCAAGGTAGCGATTGGCCACTTGAAAGACCGTCGGGTCGAAGTTCACAACCTGCGGCAGGGCCTTGAGCATTCCATCGTGCGACACATATTCCATCCGCCCCGCCGCGATGTTCTCGATAATGCGCGTGTGCTGCAAGCCATCACGCACACCATCACGCGGCCCATGCCCCGCCGCCGTGAGCAGTGTTCGCACCGAGATGCCGGCAAAGTAGAACGTGCTGAAACTCTTCAGCTCATCACTGGTCGTGCCGAGCCACGTCGCGTTCACCGTTGCCGCGTCGGGAAGCAGCCCGTTGTACCCCTTCTTCTTGAAGAAGTAGAGCGAGTTGGCGAGCCCAGTGGTCAGACACCACCCACCCCCGTTCTCCCAGTTCGGATCCGTGTTGTAGTTCTGGTGCTGATAAATGTCCGAGATGTCGTTGGCAATCCCTCGGTTGTTCGCCGCGTCAAACCACGTCGGTTGCCCGAGTGTGGTCGCGGCCAAAAACCCCACGGAAAGAACCGGCACGACACCCATGGTGATCGCACGACGATAAAACGCGCCAGAAATCATCGGTTGTTCTCCTCCCAACTTTCCACATCCGTCAAGACGCGGGGGAACTCTCCCATTCAGCGTACCTCATCGGCCCATGCCTGTCCGTCAAGGACCGATGAATGTTGATAGTCGGTGCATTCCTCCAAAAAGACAGCGAGCGCGGCGTATGCCGCGCTCGGTCTGGAGGAAGAGTTTCGCGATCGTCAATGCCTGCGCTTCAAATGCCTCACGAGAAGACGCACGCCACCGACTGCCCAGCCGCGCCGGTTTCAAACAGAAGCACGGGCGTTGGTCCGTGCCCCCGCAGAGGAGGAAGTGAGGAGGAGGGAAGAGGTCCAGTGCGAGTGGGCCCACCCGCGGCAACTTGCCCGGAGTGTTCATCATCACATGCGTGCAATCCCAACCTGCTCTGACACCCCTCTGGAAAATTGGGTAAGTTAAGGGTGCCGACGCCTTCACGCCATGAAAAAGAGCACCACATGCGCAGTGCTCTCCAACGTTCACCTCTGGCCTTTGTTCAACCGTCCGTTTCCGCAGCCCAAAGCCCGCACCCAATGCCCAAACTCAGGGACGCGGCACCGGCTCGCGCGTCAGGCGGCTGGGGCGATCGACATAGAACGCACGCCCAAGGTCCTGCCAGAACATTCGCCCGTTCTCGTCAACCGCCAGCACCAGCGCATTGTCAATATCCTGCGGGCGCTCGTGCAGCGTTTCAAGGTTCGGTGTGAGATCTGACTTGATCGCCTCGTAGCGCGAGGGTGTCTCGCAACCGCACAAGGTGAGCGCGGCGGTGGCAAGAAAAGTGGCGGCGGCAAGGCGAGACTTCATATTCACAACTCCTGAAAGATCAATCAATGAGCAGGTTTGTACCGTGTCCGCGACGCAGGGTCAAATTGCCCGACATGCGAAGTCCACAACAAGCACACAGAGAGTCCCGAAGTATGGACTTTGTTCAGATATCGCGCCCCGCTTCTTCTCGATTCCCATGCGACAGACGGCACTCTGGTCACGAGCCTTGCGGGTCAATCGGTCGATACACCATCCGGGAACAAATCATCAGTACGCTTGTCGCTGCGGCGACTGGCCGCGGAGTGGACTATGGATCCGTACGAGAAAGATGGGCTGTCGGATGCGGTCGCGAAAGCCGCCTTTGAGCTGGCCGATTCGATTCGCGACGACACCTTGACGCGACTGCGCCCGCGTGGCAGCTTAGAAAGCGAGTGTGGCACCGACTTTCGAGCAGCCGACCTCGCCGGTGTCCGCGACCTGCTCGAACAGATCCGACGCCTGATGTTTCCCGGCTACTTTGACCCCGAACCGCTCTGGGATGGCGAGATCGAGCCCCGCGTCACCCGACTTTGCGACCGAATCGCCCGCACCCTGCGCGATGAGGTGCAAAGCGTGCTCCGGTATCGTCGCACCGAAAGCGAGGCCGAAGGTTGGTCGGTTCAGGGCGATGACCAGTTTGTCACTCAGGTCGTCCGCGCATTCATGTCGCGGCTGAACGATGTGCGAACCATGCTCGCACTCGATGTTCAGGCCGCCTATGACGGCGACCCGGCCGCCGAACACACCGACGAGATCATCCTTTGCTACCCCGGATTGGATGCCATCTTCACCCATCGGGTGGCCCATGAACTCTACAAGCTACAAGTGCCTTTGCTAGCACGAGTTATGAGCGAACAAGCCCACTCGCGAACCGGCATTGATATCCACCCCGGAGCCAAGATTGGCGAGAGCTTCTTCATCGATCACGGCTCGGCCACGGTGATTGGCGAGACCAGTGTGATTGGCAAGCAAGTCAAGGTTTACCAAGGAGTTACGCTGGGTGCCCGCAGCTTCCCCAAAGATGATCGCGGGCGTGTGATCCGCGGTATTCGGCGGCACCCGACCATTGGTGATCGCGTCACGATCTATGCCGGCGCGGTCATTCTCGGTGGCGATACGGTCATCGGCGATGATTGTGTGATTGCCGGCGGTGTCTTTGTCACGTCGAGCGTTGCGCCCGGACACGTTGTGCAGCAGACGCGCCCAGAACCGGTCCTCAAACCCGCCGCGCCGGTCAAGACCTCGGCCACTGCAAGGAAAGCTGTCGATTCGCACGATCGGGTTGAGCGGACATCGGACCTTGGCTGGCTCGCCGATGGTGCCGGCATTTGAGCAGGATCCGCATCCATCACACCCGCGCCCAGTGGCATTGGCGCGTGTGTGTCCGACGTGCCGATATGAACCTTGGAGTGGCCGCGTTGCCGCTCGGGGAGTTCATCACCAGTGCCATCGCCCATCCGTGCCGATCCGCCTCGCATCCCAAGCACACCCGACGTTCGCATCCTGCCCAAGGCGGGTGTCGTCATCATCGGGACCGCCCAGACGGCCAGCACCCTCGCCACGCAGCTTGGCAGCCTGAACTCGCCCCCGATCATCGCGGGTTGGATTGATGCCGGGCTAGCCCCTCTCCGCTCGGTCGATGGGGTATCCCGATTGGGTGAACTTGCCGATTTGCCGCTTCTGACCGTTCGGTTCAAGCTCCAGTGCGCGGTCATCTGCCTCCCCGCTTCGCAGAAGAAAACACTTGACGAGGCACTCCTGGCCGCCAAAGAGATCGGTCTTGATGTGCGCGTGGTCCCTCCGATCGAAGACCTGCTCACGCGGGTCGAGGTCTCGGTCGCCCATCGACCCGAACGGGTCACCGCCTATCAGGCCCTTCCGGCTATTGATCTCGGAGAGCTGATCGGTCGCACGCCGCACGCGCTCGACCGGGTGAGCGTCGGCAAGGCGTTGACCGGCAAGCGCGTCTTGATCACCGGCGCGGGCGGCAGCATCGGCAGCGAGCTGGCTCGCGTCGCCGCCAGTTTCGCGCCCGAGCAGATCATCCTGATGGAACGGGCCGAGAACGCCCTCTTCGAGATCGACCGGCAGATTGCGCGTCGGCACCCCACGGTCGCACGCAAGGCCGTCTTGCACGATGTGGTTGATGAGGAATCGACCTTGCGGCTTCTCAGCGGGCTGCGCCCGCACGTCGTCTTTCACGCCGCGGCCCACAAGCACGTCCCGCTCATGGAAGACCACCCCGGCCACGCCATCACCAACAACCTCTTCGGGACCAAGTCGATCGCCGATGCGGCCGTCAAGGTCGGGGCCGAACGCTTCGTCATGATCTCGTCGGACAAGGCCGTGAACCCCACCAGCGTGATGGGTGCCACCAAGCGCATGGCCGAGATGTACGTTCGAGGTCTGGGCGGGAAGCCTGTGCGACTCGCCGGACGCGATTCAGCCTCCGGCCGCAACCCCACGCGCCTCAGCATGGTTCGATTTGGCAATGTGCTTGGCTCGGCCTGCAGCGTCCTGACCATCTGGAGCACCCAGATCGCCGAAGCCCTCGCAGGCGGTGGAGGCGGACAATCCGGCCGATCCGATGCCCCCCTCACCATTACCGATCCGCGCATGACCAGGTACTTCATGACCATTCCCGAGGCCGCGACACTCGTGGTGCAGAGCATGGTGGTGGGTGCAGCGGGCAAACCCTCATCCGCGCCCACCGACCACGGTGTGGGGGTCTTTGTGCTTGATATGGGCGAGCCCATCCGCATCCTCGAACTTGCCGGGCGCTTCATCAAGGCCAATGGCGCGTGGCCCCGGGTCGATGCCGCTTCGGCCGAACGACTGATGGGGATTGAAGAGGCCACCCGCATCCGCCACGAGTTCCCAACCCCGCCGCGCGGTCTTCCGACGGTCGAGCTGATCTTCACCGGGGCTCGACCCGGCGAGAAGCTGCACGAAGAGCTTGCCTACGCCGCGGAAATGCTCGCCCCGACCGATCATCCCGGTGTCCGATCATGGGCCGGCCCCGGCTTCGGTGAGGCGGATGCGGCCAGCGTTCAATCGATGGTGACCGAAATGGCTTCGGTGCGCTATGAGCTCGATCGGGCCACGATCATCAACGCGATCCGGCGGCACGTACCCGAAATGCGCCCACTCTGAGCTCACCCTGCCGAAGCTCGCAAGGACAATTCCACAATGTTCGCATCATGTTTGGTGAAGCTGCGCACCAAGTGCCGGGTAGGAATATCATGATGTCCGTGTTGGTCAGTCCAACTGCATCTCGGAGTGTGCCAATCGGGTCTGGGATAGGGGCATCGGCGGCGAACAGTCTTGGCTATTGGCGCGGCGGGTCGAAGAGTGACGATGTCTTGATGGGTTGAGCTGGTTGGGGGAAAGGGGCATCGTCACGGAAGGCGATGTGTCTTCAGAGCAGGAGGCTCGGAAAATGGTTATGTCCACGTTGGATCGGCAACTTATCGAGGCCCAGCGGACTCGGACCCAGGCAATGGCGGTTCTCGCCGAGTTGCTGAAGGCCAAGACCGAATGCGAAGCCACGCTCGCGGACGAGAAGCGTTCGGATATGTTTAAGGCCGTGACTGGCCAGTCGAGTCTCGAAGCGGCGATTGCCGAGACCCGCCGCGTGCTCAACACGCTCGACCGCCAGATCGAAACCGCGCTCAAGAACCTCGATGAAGACGACCGCGATGTGCTCGGGGCCGATGGCCTCGAAGCCATGGTGACCGCAGGCCGCCTGGCCATAGTTGGCCGCCTGATCAAAACCCGAGCCGGGTAAGCACGGGCGGCCAGCCTGTGAGCAAACCGTTAACTCACCCGCTAAAGCGAAATGCCATCCGCCGCGCTGGTTGTGCGCTCCGAGTGCGTTGAGCGGGGGTGGTGCTCGCCGGATGGGCGGAAAGAGGGGTGGCAGCCCCGGCGTCGGCGCATCGCTACTTACCGTCTGACTGCGTGCCCGCCGTGGCGAGCAACCGCAAACCCTTGATCCATCTCGCCAGCGCGATGCCCGCCGCCTTCGCGTCCGTCAGTTCAACTTCCTGAGGCGCAACGTACTTGTTGCGGAAGTCGTAGATCGCGTTCACTTCCTCCCAGACCTTTTTGCGGCCTTGGAACCGGAACGCCTCGCGCACAGACTCGAAGACGCCCGTGTACCGCGCGCTGTCATTCAGGGCATAGTCCAGGCAGTCCCGCAAGAGCCCGACCGGCATCAGCCCGCTCCCGAACATGAGCGTCTTGCGCATGTTCTGCGCCAGCCTCTTGTAGTCTTCGGGACGCTTCGAGCCCGCGCCCTGAAGGTACGGCTCGAACCACGCCCGCTGGTCCTGCGGCAAGCCGGGCACGAGTGGCTGGAGTTTTCCGGCGACAAGCCCCTTGGCCGCCCCATCGATCGCGCCGAGCAGCGGCGTGAAGACCGGCGCGAGGTTTGTGCCCTCTCGCTTGCGCAGGAACTCAAACATCAAGATCGCCTCTTCCACGGCCTTGCGGGCCGCATCAGGCAGGGCGTCGATCGTGGCTTGGTCGATGAACTCGGGCAGGTTGGCCCTGCGGTCCTGCGCGGCGGCCATGACAAAGAGCGGCGCGACCTGCTCCAACTCGTTCTCGCGGACCATCGCGTCCAGCGCGGTGGCGCACGCCCGGGTAAGGTCGGGCCACGAACCGCCCGCCATCGCGTCGGTTGCGCTCTGCGGGATGAACACATACGACCACGTGGCACCGGGCTTCCGCCCGGTGTCTTTCTCCTCACCGCCCGGAAGGGCGGTGCCACGGACCCGGTGCGCGCGGTCGAACCAGTACCCGAGCAACAGTTGCGAGGTCGCGCTCGCCCCCGGATAGTTCTGCTCGCGCCACTCGCGGACCAAGCCGCGCAGCGTGTTGACCACCGGCTTCTTGCTCGGCCTGCGGCGGGCGATGATCGGCGCGGGTTTGCCGGGCTTGGTCCGCGCGACCACGGTGCGCAGTCGGTTCCTCCCACGCGGCGTACAGGGGCTGGATCGAGTCGAGATTGAGCGGCTTCGAGTCTTCATCGCGCGGCATGGGCGATCCTTTGAGTTGCCTTCTTCACTGGTTCGCTTTCGCCGTGGCACCGGGCTTCCGCCCGGTGTCTTCGCCCGTAACACCGCCCGGAAGGGCGGTGCCACGTCCAACACCAACCCACGGCCAATCCGTGAGCCCCGCCGCCGTCGGGTTCGCCAGCACATACCTGATGCAGTGCGCCAGGTCCTGTTCATCCCGCACAAGATGGTCGTACGGCTCCTTCTGCCAGAACTCCCCTTCGCCGACCGTCCCGAGTATCTCGCGGGCCTTCTTCCCCGTGAATCCCTTCCACGACAGCATCACCATCGAGAGGTCGCGTCCCGGGAACGTGTGCAGCACGGCGTGGACGTGGTTGGGCATGACGCACCACGCCAAGAGGTCGTACCGCTCGCCGTCGAAGTGCAGCATCGCGTCCCGCACCAGCCGCGCGATGCATGGGTCGCGCAGGATGCACGAGCCGTGCCCCTGGTCCAGCCACTTCTCCACCCGCTCGCTGTGCAACTCATCAAGACGGCGAAGCTCGAACTCCGTCAGCGGCCGACCCATCTGCTCGGCGCGTCGCACCGTGTGCGCGCGCTCGGCCTTCCACCCCACCAAGACCTCCTGCGGCAGACTGTCGGCGAGTCGGAACGTCACGGAATACGTTGCCCCGTCCTTGCGCCAGTGCGGCAGGTTCGCGCCTTGGCGGATGACAAGCCGTGGCACCGGGCTTCCGCCCGGTGTCTTCTCTGGAACATCGCCCGGAAGGGCGATGCCACTTCCGCCCGGTGTCTTCTCTGGAACATCGCCCGGAAGGGCGATGCCACTTCCGCCCGGTGTCTTCTCTGGAACATCGCCCGGAAGGGCGGTGCCGCTTCCGCCCGGTGTCTTCTGAGGAACATCGCCCGGAAGGGCGGTGCCGCTTCCGCCCGGTGTCTTCTCAGGAACATCGCCCGGAAGGGCGGTGCCACTTCCGCCCGGTGTCTTCTCTGGAACATCGCCCGGAAGGGCGATGCCACGCTGGGGGGGCGGCACCGCCGATCCGCGTTTGCTGGTCTTCGATGCCGTGACCTTCTTCGTCGTTCCGCGCTTCGCCACAGGGCGTGAGGGTAACGCTTCCGAACCCCTTTCGCATTCCCTCACCCCCACCCCCCACCCCCCACTCCCGCACCCGCACCCACCTCCCTCTCCCCGCGCACCATCAATCGCCCCCGCAGCCACGAGTTTGCTGGCCGCTCCACA
>JBBSBC010000180.1:0-7796 GCA_038251595.1 Phycisphaerales bacterium
CGTAGAGCAGGTACGGGCCCGTGTTCCCCTCGAACGCGAGCATCCGGTCGAACTGGAAGACGTAGTCCTTGACGCGGTCGGTCGAGAGGTCCGCGTACTTGATCGCGGCGATGCCGACGGCCTCGGCGATCTGCCGTCGCTCATCTTCGCCCATATCCGGGTTCTTCTCCGAGATCGCCGCGGCCGCGCGCGTGACCGATTCATCAAGCAGCTCCGACAGTTTCACGTTCTCACCCGAGCGCGTCTTGTAGGGCTTGCCATCGGCACCGAGCACCATGCCAAACGCGGCGTGCTCAAGGCTGGCGCGCTTGAGGTATGCCGGCTCTCCGAGCCGGTGGCTTTCGGTGGAGAGAGAGGGGTTAGCAACCTGTCCCGCCGGAGCATCAAGCCCCGCCTTGTGCGCGGCACCAAACACCAGCTTGAAGTGCAACCCTTGCCGCGCATCGACGCAATACACAACCCGCTCAGCCCCAAACTTCTGCACGCGCCGACGGATGCCGGCAAGATCGGTGGTCGCGTACAAGAAGCCGCCATCGGATTTGCGGATGATGCACGGCTCGGCGAATCCTTCGACACGGATGACCAGCGCGCCCTCGGAGACTTCCGTCACGCCGCGTTTGATCAGATCATCCACCAGCGGCACCAGCTCTTCGGCATAGCTCGATTCACCCGCGCTATACGCGGCCGTCACATCCGCACCCAACCGCGCGCACGTCGCCAGGCAGGCCTCCATCGTGAGATCGGCGATGCGCTTCCAGACCGCCACGGTCGGCGCATCGTGCGCCTGCAACCTCAGCAGTGTCGCCTTGGCGTTGGCCATGAACCCACGGGCCTCTTCGACCTGCGTGCCGATCTCGGCCATCGCCTTGGGTCCGAGGTCATACTTCACTACCGCCGCAAGCCCGCGCTCATCGGCGTTGCATTCCTTCTGTGCAGCCTTGTACAGTCTTTCCAATGAATCCAGGCTGATTTTCGCGAGGTTCTCGCCGCGACTTTCGAGGTCGATCAGCTTCGCCGTCACCATCGCGATGGGCAGGCCCCAATCGCCCACGTGGTTCTGACGAATGACCTTGTGCCCCAACCGCTCAAAGACCCGCGCGATCGCATCGCCGATGATGACCGCGCGCAAGTGGCCAACGTGCATCTGCTTGGCCAGGTTTACGCCGCAGAGATCGACCGCGATGGTTTGAACATCACCCGGTGCCAGAGCCTCAAGCCCGAGCGCGGACGTATCAAGCCGGCCAAGCAGATCCGCAAGCGCGCTGCTCTTGAGCATCACGTTCACAAACCCCGGCCCGGCGATGCTTGCCTCGGTCGGCGCATCGGCAATATCATCGATCCTGAGGTGCTTGACGATCTCCTGCGCCACCTCGCGCGGAGTCTTTCCGATCAACTTGCCAAGTGGCATCGCCGCGTTGGATTGAAAGTCACCGAACTTCGGGTTCTTGCCCGCGGTGATCAGGGGCTCAGCATCAGCACGCGCAGGAAACGCCAGGGCGATCGCGCTGGCAAAGCGTTGCTGAAGAATCTGAACCGGATCAAACGACTCAAGGGATTTCATAGGGCCGATCGTAGGTTGGCTCTCGCCATCCTCACGCTGCAAGCCCTGACATGACGACGCCTTGGGCGGAGCGATACCGCCGAGGGTGGTGGCACAAACACTGATGGTCGTGATCCGGGCAACACCCCTACATGAGAACCTCAAAGATGTTCGGTCTCACGCCGCACGCTCAAGCACCACGCTACTTCCCAGTCGCCGGTTGCGCTTCAGCCTCGAGCGACAACTCGATCACCTTCAGTTCCTCATCCGAAATCTTCGGCGCGGCCAGTTTCAGCATGGCCGTGAACCTGGCGATCTCTTCGCCGGTTGGGAATCCGAGGTCCTCCTCTTTGCTCTCCGCGGCGGGCGCGAGCCGCTTGCCATCCGCATCGATAAACACGTACCACGGGTTGGCCGTCGCCTTGCCCCCGCTCACCGTGTCGAACAGTTTGAAGGCATCGACCATCCGGTTCAGGTCAATCCGCGCGACGACGAAGTGCTTGTCGAGCACCGCGCGCACCTCGGGCTTGACCAGCCACCAGCGGAAGCGGATGCACCATCCGTCGCTCACTTCATCGAAGTTCAGCATGAGCGCCACGCCGCGGGTCTTGGCCTCGGCCCTGGCCCTTTCCATCACTTCGCTCGCGACGAGCGCGGAGCGCTTGTGCTCGAGCAGAAAGTCCTCAAAGCGCCCGGGATTGAAATCCCACTGTCCGGCCTTCAGCTTGCGTGCATCTTCAAGACCCTTGCTCGATCGGTTCATGATCGCCTTCCCCGCATCCGGCCCGATCGACTCAATCACCGAGAAGCTCGGCATCTCCTTCAAACCCGGCGCGGGCGCGGGGTTCAACCCATAGCTCTGCGCCAGGGCGATGTTGATCGGCCCAATCGTCGGGTCGCCGATATCGGCCCAGACGATCTCGTAGTGATAGAGCGTCGCGCTCGCCGCGGCGGGAATCCGCAGGTGATCAAAGATTCGCTCCGCCCACACGCTCCCGTTGTCGCCCCAGATCACCAGCACACGCTTGTTGTCCGTTGACGCACGCTTGATCGCGGCCTCGATCGCCGCGCGAACATCGATATCCGGATTGTAAGGTTTCACCGTCGTCTTTCGCTGGTTGCGCGGCGCGGGCCGATTGAGCCTCGGCTGATTGGGCTTGCCCGTCTCTGGCGAGTTGGGGGTGCGATCGCCCGCCGGTGCCGGCGTTGCTGGGGGGGGGGCAGTGGCAGGCGGAACCTGCGACCGTCCGCTCTGCGCCATCACCACCACCGACATCGCCACCACGCACAACTTCATTGCACCACAACGCATGACCAGTCCTCCTGAGAATCGCGGCCGCCGAAAGCACCCCACCGGGCGCTAAGTGCCCCGCGGTGGTGAACCACATATCGGCCGCATCAGCTTGTACGGTGATCGACGAGCTCAGTTGCCCCGCCGAGATCCATAGTCACGGTCATCCCAGGTGTTCACAGCGGAAATCTGGTCAGCGGGCACCGATCGGGCGTGCCCATCCATGAACCCAAGGTTACCGGCCCTTCCGTGCCGCCGCGGCGCAATTCGTTGCGCCGGACCATTCACGATCATGCTCGATGCCCAGATGTCGTACCGCTGAGCCCGATCGATATCCCGCATCCCATCACTCAGCACATCTCGGAGCAACGAGCCGTTGGTGTCATCCGCAAGCTCACCGATGTAGCACGTCTCTTCGGGCACCTGAATGCGCGCGGCCGGTGTCGGTCCGCGCCGATACAGATGATCACCCTCGAAGATAGGCGCGGGGTCAACCATGCCGCGCGCCAGAAACGGCACGCCGTTGCAGATGTAGTGAATCTTGTGCCCATCCGCCGCGCGACTCGGATCGGTGTAATAGGCCGCGACATTAAACTGATCGTCGAGATCCTCATTGGGCGAGACGCGATCATCCAGGTATGCGCGCAGCGCGACGGCCCAGCTCAAGTAGTCGCGTTCACGTTCAGGAATATTGCCGACCGTCCCCTCACGCGGAATCACATCCTTGTAGACGTTGAGGTACATGCCAAGAGCCGAGAGGATCTGCCGCTCATTGCTCAGGCATTTCACCGATCGCGCCGCCTCGCGCGCCCCGCGAAGTGAAGGCAGCAGAATGCTGATCAGCAGGACAATGATGCCAATGACAACCAACAGCTCGATGAGCGTGAATGCCCGAGTCACGGTTGACCCAGGACGTTTGCTTCGAGATGTGCCCGAATAAGACGGTGTATGCCTGAGAGACATGCCCAGAAGCTAGCACGATCCAGAGACGATTGCTAGACCCAACCGGATGGCTCACAAGCACTTACCGTAATTGGGGGAGTGCCCTAAGGTTACTTTTCGCCACCCGAAACGGTGGATGAAGGGGCAACCATTCCGGGGGGAAACTCGGGAACCGGACGAAGAACCGGATCAAACCTGCGCGAGTCTGCCGGAGGCACGGGCAGCGTGTTGCCGAGCCGCTCAGACTCGGTACCAGCATCCATCAGGCCCCACTCCATCAGGTCTGGAGTGAAGGAGTTGGGGGCACCGGCCTTTGGCAGAAAATGCACCACAAGTTGTTTGCCGACAGGCACTTCCACCGACCAGACATCTTGCCCGGTGCGCGTGTCTTTGAGCGAAACGGTCCATGGTTGCTGCGGGCGACTGACGAACACGTGCTGGTCTTCTGACCAGCCCATGCCGCCTTCGGAATAGCAACCAGAGAGCGAGGAAACCATGAGGAGGGTGGCGAGTGACACCCCTGTTCGTGGGATCAACTTGTGGGGAGTCAGGAAACGGTGCATGTTCAGGATTCCTTCGGTCTATCGTGGAAAGATTGTGGAGAATAACACAATACGGACCATGATGCGGCGGGACGATTTTCCGGAGTTTGTGACCCGAATGTCTTTGTCGTGTCCGCAGAATATCGTCTGATGTCGTTCGGCGGGTCCATCCACATGTGATCCGCACGATAGGCGGGTTGGGTTCGAGCCTCTTCAGGGTACGTTCAATCACGGAGTTTGCGGATATGCCCGACGGTTCAGGAGAGGCTTGGCGGATCGGGCATGGGTATGACCTGCACAGGCTTGAGGTGGGCGGCGCGGCCCGCGCGCTGGTGATTGGTGGTGTGCGGCTTGAGCATGACCGTGGGCCGATCGCGCATTCGGATGGTGATGTGCTGCTGCACGCGCTGGTTGATGCGCTGATGGGCGCGATCGGTGGGCCGGATATCGGGCAGCTCTTTCCCGACAACGCGCCGGAGAATGATGGGCGCGATTCGGCGGACTTTGTGCGTGCGGCCGCGGAGCGGCTGGCGCGCGCGGGATATACGGTGGGCAACATTGATGCGACGGTGATCCTGGAACGACCGCGGATCGGGGCGATGAAGGATCGGATGCGCACCAACATCGCGACGATGCTGGGGATTGATGCGCGGAGCGTGAACATCAAGGGCAAGAGCCACGAGAAGGTTGACGCGGTGGGTGAGGGCCGCGCGGTCGAGGCGCACGTGGTGGTCTTGCTCATGCGCGTGCCGCGCTCGCTTTCAAACTGAGGTTTGCACGCCCTTCGTGGTCTGTGCGGTTTGCATCCGCTTGCGCACCATGCCGCGGAGCGCGGCATCGGTCACGCCAGGAAACATGTTGCCGATGGCCATGCCGGTGCGCACCATGCGCCCGAGAACACCGGTCCACACCTCGGGCTTGGGTCGGCGCAGGCAGGCAACGGTGCATCGCGCTACAAAGTCGGCCGACTGCATAAACCACTGGGGTGTGTGTTCGATGGTGCTGGTCTGGCCTGATCGCTGCGCCATCTGGTCGAAGAACTCGGTGCGCGTGCCGATCGGGTGAACGGTGCTGACCTGCACGCCGCGTGGTTGAAGTTCGAGCCGCATGGCGCGGCCAACGTGGTTCTGCGCGGCCTTGGTGGCGCAATAGACACCGACGTAGGGAATCGCGAGCTTGGCGAGGCACGATGAGCAGAAGAGGATGTGGCCACGATGAGGCCCGGGGTTGGCCAACATGCGCGCCAGCGCGGGGCGCACGACGTTCATGCTGCCGAAGAAGTTGGTCTCGAACATGGCCCGCAGTTCAGCGTCTGTGGTGTCAGCAATCGCCCGCTCTTCACCGTACCCCGCGTTGGCGTAGACCGCGTAGATCGAACCGTAGCGGCGCACGGTCTCATCAATGAACGCCTCGCACTGCGCGGTGTTGGTGACATCAGTCGCGAGGGCGAAGGCCCTTCCGCCCGATTGCTCGATGGTGCGCACGATGACATCGAGCTTGTCAGCCCGGCGTGCGGCGAGCGCCACGGGCATTCCCGCGCGAGCGCAGGCGATGGCCGTGGCCGCGCCGATGCCGCTTGAGGCTCCGGTAATGGCGATGGGTTTGCCGGTGAGATCGATGGGCATGGGGTGATGGTACAGAGTTCGACGAACGGAAGAAGACGCGCGGGGTGGTGGTGTGGGTGAGGGATGTTCGGGCAACTACAAAAGGCTGAAGACCAGGTTTTGAGTGACCATGGGCAGGATCAATGGAGCCATAGGGAACGTATGAGTTGAAGGAGACTGGTCAAGTCAAGGCGGATAGGCGATCGCCGCGGATCTTGCAAGCCGCTTATGGGGGCGGGAGCGTGGCAGGGGTTGGAGGGTTGGAGGGTTGGAGGGGGCCACCCGTCGCCCTTCCCACGCAACCCGTGGAAAAAAACGGCCCCAATCCATCCCGCCCCGGCGGGGCGGTGGAGGTGCCGACATACAGGTCTCCGGATACCATCGCGTAACACGGACGTTTGCAAAGGTGGTGGCCGATGGATCTGGCAGCGCTCAAAAATGAGGTCGCGACGCTCTCTTGCGAAACCGCGGCGGTCGAGTTCAAGTCAACGACGGATACGACGGACGCTCGCTTATGGGTGCAACTTATCCGCAGCGTCATGGCCATGCACAACAGCGGGGGCGGGGTCATCGTCTTTGGTTTGGATAGCGACGGACAGCCGATGGCGAGTGATCTCACGGCAATGCCTGCCGTTGACCCGGTCCACATCTCTGATAAGGCGAAGCACTACACCGACCGTCCGCTGCCCGGTGTTGTTTGCGAAGAGTTCGACAAGAACGGCGGGACCTTTCCCGGCTGGGTCATTCCCGCCGCTGCGAGCCCCGTTCCGTTCTCGCGCCACGGGGACGTTCACAACGGACAAGGCAAGCCCGACAAACTCTTCTATGCGGGTCAGATATACGTCCGCCGGGGCGCGGCGAGCGTGCCCGCCGACGCGGGCGACATGGCGGTGATTGCCGAACGCATCCGCAACCTTGCGCGGCAGGAGTTCGCGGCGCAGATCGGCCGTGTTGCCGTCGTGCCCGAGGGGCACACGATCCAAGTCCTGCCGCCAGGGTCGGTCGTGAGCGGCTCCACGCCTGCCGGTTCGGTTCGCATCACGACCGATCCCAACGCTCCGGGTGCGGTGATCGTGGACAAGTTCAAGACTCACCCTCACAGACAGACGGAGTTGGTCAAGCGGTTGGCAACCCGCATCCCCGGCGGCAGGATCAACGGCCACGACATCGTGTGTATTCGAAAGATGTTCGCCAGCGAAATCGAGGCTAAGGGATTTGTGTATCTTCCGCCGCATTCGTCGCCGCACTACGCGGACGACTTCGCCGAATGGATCGTGGGGCGGATCGGACAAGACCCCGCATTTCTTGAGAAGACCCGCGCGGCGTGCAAGAGAGGCGCGGCGGCGTAGCCCTCGATTCAATCTCCCGGGAGGCCCTTGACGCCGTAGAGGGCGAAGACGTTTTCGTTGATGCGTTTCTCGTGGGCTTCGATGGCGGCTTGGTGTTGTTTGGTCTCGCGGTCGGAGAGTGCGGTCTTGCCTTCGGCGGGCCGGGGGAGGCGGAGGGCGGCCTTGGCGTCCATGATGGCGCGGACGCTCCCCACGATCCGCTCGGACGTGGCGTCTTTGCCGCGAAGTGCGACCGTTGACCTTCGCCGCTGCGTATACATGAGCGTGGCTGGCACGGCGCGGCAGTCACTTAGCGCCGGGCTTCTTGCCGAACTTCTTGGCCAAGAACTCGTACACCTCTTGCTGCACGTCGCGGGGTTGGCGGCGGATCAATGCCATCGCGCTGATCGCGTCACGGGACGTTGGCACTTTGAGATTTGACTTGTCCTTGTTGTAGTAGACGCAAACGGCGCGGAGGTTGTGTTCTTCGTCCGTCCCGCCTTGGCTAATCGGGATGGTGTGGTCGATTTCGAGACGGCACTTCTTACC
>JBBSBC010000181.1:0-7791 GCA_038251595.1 Phycisphaerales bacterium
CATCCGCACGCGGCAGGATGAACCACCCCGGTGCCCTCTCTTCGCGAAGCCCCGAGATCGACTCCGGCAGTTCATCGCGCGTCGAACGCCACGCTCGCCCCTCCGAGGCCCACCGCGAAGGATGCTCATGCCACCGCAGGTTGCGCGGCTCATCGAAACCCTGCAGATATTCTGTGTACGTCCAGCTCGTCTTGTTCAAGATGATCGGCCACCACGCCAGAGCGGTCGTCATCACTACACCAAACAACACGCACACCCCAACCCTCGCCGCGCAGCGCATGCTGGCCGACCTTCCACCGGTCACTCCTCGCAACACCCTTCTGCTCATCTCGTATGCCCGCTCCCCTCAACAATCCACCTCTGCGTCGTCAGCTCTTCAAGTCCCATCGGCCCATACGCATGAATGCGGCTGGTCGATATGCCAATCTCCGCACCAAGCCCGAGACTGAACCCATCGTTAAACCGTGTGCTCGCGTTCACCATGACACACGAGCTCTGCACCGCGGTCGTAAACCGCAGCGCGCTCGCCGCGTCTTCAGTGAGTATCGATTCGGTATGGTTCGAGCCATAGGTAGCGATGTGGTCGATCGCCTCATCAATGTTTTCCACAATGCGCATCGCGATGATGAGGTCCAGAAACTCGTGTCCAAAGTCCTCCGCCTGCGCAAGCTTGACCGTCTTTCCCACGCCCTCCGGGCAGAGCGCGTGCGCCCGTGGCCCCGCGCGAACCTCAACACCTTCACGCGCAAAACGCTCAACCATCGGCGGAATAAACCGATCCGCAATGTTCTTGTGAACAAGCAGACACTCCACGGCGTTGCACGCCGCAGGCGCGCTTGTCTTCGCCGTCGCGCAGATCTCAATCGCCGCACCCACTTCAGCCGTCTCATCAATCACGATGTGGCATACACCCTGAAAGTGCTGGATGGTCGGAATCGTCGAGTGTCCCACGACAAACTCGATCAGCTCGCGCCCGCCCCGCGGAATCACCAGATCAATATACTGGTTCAACTCCAGCAGTTCCTTCAAATCATCTCGCGTTGGCGCCGAAACCGACGTGATCGCGGCTTCCGGCAGGTCCGCGCCCAGAAGCACTTCTCGAACAATCGCCGCCAGTGCCGCGTTTGACGCGGCCGCCTCTTTGCCACCCTTCAAAATGCACGCATTCCCCGCCTTGAAGCACAACGCAAACGCATCGATCGTCACACCCGGCCTCGCCTCATAGATCATCGCGATCACCCCGAGCGGCGCACGAACCTTCCGCACCCGCAGACCATTCGCCACCACCCGCTCGCTCGTGACCGCGCCAACCGGATCAGGCAACGCCGCGATCTGCCGTAGTCCTTCCGCCATCCGCCCCAGCGCCGCCCGGTCAAGACTCAATCGTTGAACCTTCGATGCCGCAAGCCCCCCCTCTCGCGCCGCGCCCAGATCCGCCTCGTTCGCCGCAAGCACTGCCTCCACCCGAGTCTCAATCGCGCTCGCCAGCTTCAACAGCAGCTGGTTCTTCTGCTGCGTGCTCAGCGTGGCCAGCCGCCGCGATGCTTCGCGCGCAAGCTTGGCCGATTGCTCGATCGGTATCGACACCATCGACGATGCGGGCTGATTCATCACGAAGACTCCAGATCGTTCAGCAGCACAAGATCATCCCGGTGGATAACCTCATCAGCATATCGAAAGCCGAGCACGCCCTCGATCTCCGACCCCTTCTTCCCCTTGATGCGATTGATATCCGCCGAAGCATACGAGACCAGCCCTCTCGCAAACGGTGCCCCACGCTCAACCTGAAGCTCAACAAGTGCCCCTACCGCAAACTCTCCCTTCACCCCCGATATGCCCCCCGGCAGCAGGCTCGCCCCGCGCGAAACCACCGCTCGCCGCGCGCCATCATCAACCATCAGCGTCCCCTTCGGTCGCGCTGCAAACCCGATCCACCGCCTCCTCGCCGCGTGCGAACGAGCGACAGGTGGGAAGTGCGTCCCCAATCGTTCACCCGAAAGCAGTCGCCGGACAACGCCCGGTTCACCACCATCCGCAATCACCACCCCAATACCCAGCGACGCCGCCTGGCACGCCGCGCCGATCTTTGTACCCATTCCCCCCGTTCCCGTCTCCGACTTCGTCGGGGCAACCAGCGCAAGTCCCTCTCTCAGCGAACGAATGATCGGCACAACCTCCGGTTGGCGAGCCGCCTCGCGCACCGGATGCGCACCCCACACCCCGGCAACACTCGACAGAATAATCAGCGCATCCGCGTTCACAAGGCTCGCAACCAATGAACTGAGTCGGTCATTGTCACCCAGCTTGATCTCCGAAAAACTCACCGAGTCGTTCTCATTGATGATCGGGATCACACCACTCTGAAGCAATCGTTCAAGCGTGTGCCGCGCATTCAAGAATCTCGCCCGATGGTCAATGTCATCGGCCGTGAGCAGCACCTGCGCAACCGTCCGTGCCGGTTGCAGCCCGCCAAACGCCGCACCATACGCGGCCATTAGCCGCGGCTGTCCAACCGCCGCCGCCTGTTTATCCGCGATGATCTTCGGCGGCCGCGCCAGGCCAAGCGCGCGAAACCCCGAGGCCACCGCGCCCGATGACACGAGCACAATCTGACGCCGTGCATCTTCGCTCAGTGCGGCACCAATATCCGTCGCCAGTCGTGCAACACGCGCCGGTTCCAGCACACCCCTTTGGGCCAGCACCGCGCTCCCAACCTTGACCACAACGCGACGGGCCAGGCCGATTGATGACTCAACTTGTGACTCTTGATCGGGCGACATACGCAATGAGCATATTCGATGCGCGCAACCGGCGGAAGGAAGCTCGCATTCCCTTGAACCACACGCTGCGGACACCGATCGGGCCACATACACTCAGCTAATCATGGAGCAGAGCGATACACCGGGGGTAGTGGGGGCGGCCGATACCGCCATGCGCATTGGCGCTGGTCTTTCAGGACACTTGAGCCCTGTCCAGGCCGCCGAACAGGCCGCCCAGCAGTGCATGGAAGGGCTCGAAGGTCACCGCCCCGACCTCGCCTTCGTCTTCTTCTCCTCACACCACATCGACGCGGCACAATCCATCGTCGCCGCCATCGAACGTCGTCTCAACCCCGCCTGCCTCATCGGCGTCTCCGCCGAAGCCACCCTCGGCGGCGAGGTTGAGCTTGAAGGAACACCCGGTATCTCCATATTCGCCGCTTCCCTCCCCGGTGTACACATCAAGGGATTCTCGACCGATCAGTTGCCGGGTGTTCGTGAAGGCATCGAGGGCGAGATGGACTTGCAGGCCATGCGAGAGATCGCTGGCCTTGGCGGCGTTCGCGGCGGCAGGCACGATGCACCTCACCGAGCGACCTTCCTCTTTGTCGATCCCTTCAGCGTCCCCGTCAACAACCTCCTGCCACTCATGGCCCGCGCCCGCTCACTTCCCGATGCACTCACCCAGATCGGGGTCGTGCCAGCCCGCCTTGCCCAGTTGAGCAGCGATGCAACACAGCCACTCCCGCGCCCATTCGGTCCCATCATCGGCGGCATGGCCTCCGCATCACCCAGGCCCGAAGGCAACGTCCTCATCCTCAACGACCGCATCATGCGCAACGGCGGCGTCGGTGTCTCGCTCGCGGGCAACGTGCGGGTTGATACGCTCGTCTCGCAAGGCTGTCGCCCCGTCGGACCAACGTACGTCGTAACCGGTGTCAAGGGTCAACTCGTCACCGGCCTCGGCGGCCGTCCCGCCATCGATGCACTCAAAGACCTCCTTGACTCGCTCGGCGGCAAGCAGCGCGAACAGTTGCAACGCGGCCTCTTTCTCGGCCGCGCCATCGACGAATACAAAACCCGTTTCGGGCGCGACGACTTCCTCATCCGCAACGTCTTCGGGGTTGACCAGGCACACAGCGCTATCGCCGTCATGGAACTTCTCAAGGTCGGACAGACCGTCCAGTTCCACCTCCGCGATCAGGCCACCGCAACCGAAGACCTCGCCCTCCTCCTCGATGCGCAGCAACTCCACGAGCGACCCGCCGGCGCACTCCTCTTCACCTGCAACGGTCGAGGCATCAAAATGTTCGATTCCCCCCATCACGATGCCAGGCAGGTTATGAAAGCCTTCAACATCATGCCCGCAGGTGAAGAAGCCGCCAAAATGGGTTTCCCTGTCCGAGCAAGCAAGGTCCCCGGCGCAGAGAAACACTTCGCGCTCGCCGGCTTCTTCGCAGCAGGTGAAATCGGCCCAGTCGGCGATCAAGTCTTCGTCCACGGCCAAACCGCCTGCCTGGCCATGTTCCGAACCCAGTAGCACGGGCCGCTCGTCTGCCCCCGTCCCCCGTTCCAGGCACCAGGTGCGCCTTTGTGCGCGCGCCGGCGCAGCCCACCAACCCCCAAATCCATTTCCCAAATATTTTCTTTACGCCAGCCCCCACAACAGCTTAAAGCACCCCCGCGCCCCACACGCGCGCGCCAGCGCGCGCACAAGCGCGCTCCGCCACCCCTCTATAGCAACCCCATGCCATTTCCCCGCTCCCCCTCTCAACCCCACTCAACCCCGAGACTCAAACCCCGAGCACCACCATGCCCACCCTCACCCAAATCGATGACCACGAATCCCTCGCCCTCTCCGCTCTCCGCAAAGTCCTCGCCTCCACCGACAACCCAAACATCATCACCAAAGCCGCCAACGCCATCCTCCGCTACTGCGCCCAACTCCGCCGCGAACAGCACGCTCCAACCTCCCCCTCCCAGAGTGAGGGAGCCGGGGTGAGGGGGGCAAGAGCGATGTCTACAGAAGTCATCCAAGCCTCAAGCCCCATCCCCACCCCATCCCCCTCCCCCAACCCCTTCTCCGACCTCCTCACCAAACAGGAAGTCGCCCAACTCCGCCACCTCATGCCCACCCTCCCCATGAACCAGATCCTCGACCCTTCTCTCGCCCTCCACTGGCGCGCGGAGATCCAACGCCTCGGTGCGGGGTAGGTCCGCACAATGCGCATCATCCAAACTCACACTTACGAGATGGCCGGCGCGATGCGCCCACAACACTCCGGAAACCCAACACGTCGAAACCCGTCTCGCTGCGCGTACGCCTTCATGATGACCTCATCACCATCAGCAAGAAACGTGCGAGTCTCGCCCGTCGGCAGCGCGATCGGGATGCGCGGCTTGGGCTTTCCATCCGCCGTGTTTCCGTCCCAGCTCAGCTCGAGCATGCACCCACGTGAGGCCTTGTCCGGACCCGAGATCGTGCCGCTTGCCAGCAGATCGCCGGGCTGCATGTTGCACCCGTTGCTTGCGTGGTGGGTGAGCATCTGCGCGAGTGTCCAGAACATGTGCTTGAAGCTGCCCCGGCTGAGCATCAACGGCGACATCGAGCGCGTCCGCATCTGCTCGGAGGTCAGCCACGCTTCGACCGTCAGATCAAGCCCCCATGGCTCGTCGGTCCGCAGATACGAAAGCGGTGTCGGGTCATCGCTTGCACGCTCCGGCCCGGCAATCCGAAACGGTGTGAGCGCTTCCATCGTAACGATCGCGGGCGAGATCGTCGTCGCGAAGTTCTTCGCCAGGAAGGGGCCTAGAGGTTGATACTCCCACTTCTGCAAGTCGCGCGCCGACCAATCGTTCACGAGCGTCATGCCGAACATCTGCTCGGCAATCCCGCCGATCGCGATGGGATCGCCAAGGTTGTTCCCCGCGCCGACATAGACACCAAGTTCGAGTTCGTAATCGAGCAACTTGCAGGGTCCAAAGGTCGGCTCGGACGCATCATCAGCCTTCGTCTGTCCGCGCGGCCGGCGGATCTCGGTCCCGCTGAGGACAATGCTGGATGCGCGGCCGTGGTAGCCGATCGGGATGTGCTTGTAGTTCGGAAGCAGCGCATTGTCCGGGCGAAACATCGCCCCGACATTCGCCGCGTGATGCTTGCTCGCATAAAAATCCGTGTAATCACCGATATGCAGCGGGTGTACCAGCGGCGTATCGATCAACGGCCGTATCGCCTTCGCGCGAAGTCTCCGTGCCTGCTGCCCGGCGTGGCGATCGGCACGCAAAAAGTCCTGAAGTCGCGCGCGGACAATCGGCCAATACTTCGGCGCGCTTGCGAGCATATTCCATCGCGGCACATGCAACGCATACGCAAGCGCCTCATCGTCGTTGAAAATGCCCGCGGCGACCATCATCCCGATATCCAGCACCTGGTCACCGATGATGACCCCGAGGTGATCGTGCGAGTGCCCATCGTGCGCGGCCTCGAAGACCACGAGCGGAAGGTTCTGAATGGGAAAGTCGCTCGCCGGGTCATTGGCGGATTCAACCCAGGATTGAAGGGCCGCATCGTGAGTTTCGTTCGTGAGGTTCATGATGGTGGTGCAAGTGTCCTGAAAGTCGGAAGGGCTGAGCGACCAGACGAGGAAAGAGACCGAACTGCTCAAGTGCTTGAGAGTGGAGGTGACGAGCGCTACTCGCGCAAACTTCTCGCTCGTTCCTTGGCCTTCTCCAACTCAATCGTGAGCGCGAGTTGCGGCGAGAGCTTGTTCTCCGACGTGCGTTCGGGAAGCATGGAAACAACAATCCACCCGACCAGTGGTGAGGTCAGCAGTGCGATCGCAAATCCTCGAATAAAACTGAAGCCTTTGCTCTTGCCATATGAACCGACGGCTGCTGAAAAGAGAAACCACAATACAACGCCCCCGAACTGTGCAATCAGCATCCATGTCGCGTTGGTCATCGGGTTTCTCCTGTGTAAGCGGTTGGACAAACACTATCGGGTGGTCAAACACTATCGGGTGGTCAAACACTTGTCAGATCAAATCAAGCCCAGCTTGAATCAATCCGAGTTTCAACAGGTCTTCGACAGGCTCGGTGAACGAACAGGAACCAAAGCTGAGGGCAAAGGTCTCGCGGGCAATCCCCAGATCGGCCGCTTGAACCGACAACTTCCGCCACGAGACCGCACGCACGTTGAATGTGAAGGCCCGCGGGTTGGTCTCAGAAAGAATGGCCGCCGTCGTCTCGATATCGAGATGATGCCGCTGTACGAACGCCGCCGCGAGAAAGACGTTCAAAAACCCGTGCATCACACCGCGCGGGCAGTTGGGTTCATAGGTCAGCGGGTGCTCGGCGCGTATCGGGTGGTGAAGGCCCGCAGTCGCCTTGAACGGAACATCCGCCTGCGCACACGCAACGATGAACTCGGCCACGCGCAGCGCCGAGGGAAAGGTTTCAGGTGTCACTCCACCCGTCCGGAGCTTCGCGCCGGCATCCGCGCCGCTCAGCGCGGTAACGAGGCCGCGCAGGTCCGGGGCTTGGCCATGATCGGTAAAGACCGGAATCTCGAAGAACGGATAGACCTCCTCGGGAATAAGGTCGAGAGCTTCATCGACAAAGACCGCCGCATCGGCGGTCGAAGAGGTGGGAACCTTGATCTCGATCGCATCGACCGTCGCCAGCCCCTTGGCCGGCAGCGAGTGCTCGCGGTTGAACGCAAAGATCGCGTCCAGATCCTCATCAAGATCACCGTCGATGATCGCCGAGATTGGCCAGGGATCGTCGGCGTGGTGTGGGTGGGTGTCAGGAGGAACGACGTGCAAACCCTCATCACCATCCGCCATCGCGCGAGATGCGTGCGAGGAACCCATCTGCTGACCACCACCACCCGGCAGCAGACCGAGCGTGGCGTTTCGGAACTCTTCGAGCCGCGAGACGGGGCAGATGAAACGCCCGAGCATCCATGAGTGCGGCGAGCGCAGATAGCCAGCGTAGTGCTTGACCGCGTCGGCCATGTCCAACTTGGCTGGCG
>JBBSBC010000182.1:0-7752 GCA_038251595.1 Phycisphaerales bacterium
GCCATGACAGCGGGTTTCAGGGGCGATGCGGAGTGTACGAGATCATGGAAGTGACCCCGGAACTGCGGCGCATGATCCATCATGGCGCGGCCAGGCACGAGCTGCGAGAGAAGCTGCAGCAAGCCGGAGTTCTCTCGCTTCGGCAGGAGGGGGTCATCCTTGCGATCGAGGGGCGCACAAGTCTTGAAGAGGTCTTGCGTGTGACGAGCGATGAGAGCGAAGAGCAGCTGGCGACGCGCGCGCCCGGCGGTGGAACGGTCATCCAGAAGGAGGCCGCATGAGGATTGCGTATAAGGCGTACGACCGCGCAGGACGAGAGATTGCCGATGCCATCGAGGCTCCGGGAGTGTCGGAAGCGGATGAGATGCTGCGCAAGCAGGGCTTGTTTGTCACGGAGCTGATTGAGCGCAACGTGGCGCTGACAGGCCAGACCGCGAAGTCGATCGTGAGTGCCGATGGCGAAGTGGCACCCGCACGCAAGGCGGTTGGTGTTTTTGGTCGAACGGCGCGGCTGAAGGATGTCACGGGGTTCTTCCGACAGTTGTCGGTTCTCGTCGCGACCGGAACGCCGATGGTTGATGCCCTGGCCGCGATTGAGCGCCAGGCATCGGAAGGGAAGTGGCGTGCGACGGTATCGGACATTCGACAACGCGTCGAAGAGGGATCGACCTTTGCGCAGGCGATGGAGCCGCATGGTCGGTACTTCGATGCCGTCTGTCGCAGCCTGATCGCGGCGGGAGAATCGAGCGGCAGGCTGGAAGACATGATGAAGCGGCTGGCGATGCTGACCCGTCAGCAGTTGAAGGTGCGGTCCAACGTTGCGGGAGCGATGGTGTATCCGTGCCTGCTGCTGGTGGTATGTTTCGGGGTGATGGGTGTGATGATGGGCTTTGTGCTGCCTCGTTTCGAGGGGCTGTTCCAATCACTGGGGGCGCCGCTGCCACCGACGACGCGGCTGCTGATGGATGTAAGCAACTTTGTGCGCGGCTATTGGTGGGGTGTCATCGCGGGAATCGGTGTTGCGGGCTATGGAATCTATTCGTGGTTCATGTCGCGTCCGGGCGTGCTGTGGTGGCATCGGACGGTGCTGAGACTTCCGATCTTCGGGCGCGTGGTGCGCAGCTTTGCAACATCACGGGTCACGCGGGTGCTTGGCGTGTTGCTGGAGGGCCGCGTGCCAATGCTCGATGCGCTGAAGCTGACGCGTGAATCAACCGGCAACAGTTGCTTTGCCGAGCTTGTGCTGAGGGCGGAAGAGGAGGTCACGCGCGGAGGGAACATGTCGAGCGTGCTGGGTGCGAGTCGGCTGATCAGCCAGTCGGTGACCGAGGCGGTGCGGAGTGGCGAAAAGACCGGGCAGGTCGGGCCGGTGCTCGTCAATCTGGCCGAGTTTATGGATGAGGATAATGAAGTGATCCTGCGCAGCCTCACGTCGATCATTGAACCGGTGATCCTGATCGTGCTGGGCGTTCTGGTGGGGTTTGTTGCGATCAGCATGTTCCTGCCGCTGTTTGATCTGGCGACAACGGCCCAATCGGGAGGAGGAGGCTGATGCGATCTACACGATCAAAGCTCTCGGCGATCGGTCTGGCGATCAGTCCGCGATGGATCAGCGCGGTGCAGGTGCGCCGAGATCGTCATGCGGCGGGGGCGAAACTGGCCGTGGCCGCGAGGCTGCCGCGCCAGCGAACCGCTGTCGATCCGACGGCCGATGAGCTGGTTCGCGCGATCGAGGCACTTGAACGTCAGGGGTTCCGTGGTCCGGAGGTCATTCTCTCGACACCATCCGCCAAGTTGCTGAGTGGTGTTTTTGCTCTGCCGCCGCGATCAAGCGGCGCACCGCTGGATCAGATTGCCAGGAACGAGCTTGCCCGCGCGCACCGGGCGGAGCCTGGTGAGATTGAGTGTGGCTGGTGGGAAGTACCGCCTGGTGTGCGTGAGACCGAGGGTTCACAGGTGATTGCGATCGGGTGTCGTCATGCCGACTCGATCGGGCTGGTGTCGGTCTGCGAAGAGGCGGGGCTCAATGTGCTCGCGCTCGATGCGCCCGGGCCGGCCCTTGCACGCGCGATGCGTCATGCGGTCACACCTTCACCGGCCTTAACAGGTGTTCTCGAACTTGATTCGGACGGAGCGCACCTGGTGGTGCTTCGCGGCGAGACGATCGTGTATGAGCGAGCGCTTGCCGAGGGCGGGCTGTCCGCCATTGCTTCGCAGCTCGGCAAGAAGCTTGGCATTGACATCGAGACCGCAGAGTATCTGATCGGGCGTGTCGGGCTTGATATGGAAATCCAGGAACTTAAGGATGAGTCGGAACTCCTCGATGAGGCACGGGCGATCATCGCCGAGGGTGCCGACCAACTGGCCGTCGAGGTTCGGGCATCGGCTTCGTATGCGGGCAGGCGCTTCGGTGAGAATGTGGACAGGTTGCTCATTGCGGGTGAAGGAGCATCGATTCCCGGACTGGTGAAGCGTCTGGCAAGGAAGCTCGAGACCGAGGCCAGAAGCGTCAGCATCGAGGATGTTCTTAATGCTCCGTATCCAGAGGGTGAAATCGCGGTATCGGCGTTTGCGCCACTGGTTCTGGCCACCGGGCTCGCGCTTCATCAGGAGGGCGCGCGATGAAGGATTTGAATCTGTTACCGCGCACCATCCGAGAGCGTGCGGCCGTTCGTCGCCGACTGGCGCTCTGGTCGGTTGTGCTCGGGCTCAGTGCCACCACCCTCACGGCGGGCACAATCGGTGTTCGTCTCATCGGTGGGAAGGAACGCAGCAGGCTTGAGAGCGATGGGGGGCGACTGGCCGAGCGTGCATCACGGGCCAATGCCGTCTACGCCACTGTGCACCAGCAGGTGATTGAGCACAGCCAGCGGTTGGAAGCGTCGGAGACGGTCGGCGTTCATCCGAACTGGGCCAAGCTCATGCGTGCGCTCGCGATACTGCGAGGTGATGATATTGTTCTGCGCGCGATTGACGTAACGACTATTGAACAGTCGTTGGTGCCCAAGCCAGAGCCGGGTCAGAAAGGCAAATCGAGAGCAAAGCCCGTGCGATTCGAGGCGTATTCGCTCGTCATCAAAGGGTACGGTCTGTCGCACACCGGGGTTGTTCAGTTCAGCCGTCGTCTGGAAGACCTTGGGCTCATGCGCGATGTGAGCCTGAAAGAGACGCGCGCCGAGCCGCACTTGTCGGTTCCCGCGGTCTGGTTCGAGCTCGAATGTCGAATGAGCGAGCGAACCGATGGTGATCTCGCGATACACACGGAGATTCAGAATTGAGCAAGGACCAGAGTCTTCAGAGCCGCATACTGACCATCGACGCCTCGGGGATTTTGGTGCTTGCCGGGCTAGCGTGCGCGGCGTATTTCCTAGGTGCCGCGCCCGTGCTTGATGCACGAGCGCAGATTGAGGAGCAGCGACAGTTGCTCGAAGCGCAGGCGCACAATGCCGCGGATGTTGAGGGGCGCGTGGTGCAGGAACAGAAAAAGCTGGTCGAACTCAAGGCGAAGCTTGAGGCGACGGATGTGCCGCTGTTTCCGGCCGCGGAGATAAACAAGAGATTGGAGAAAATCACACGATTGACCGAGACGCACGGCTTGTCGGTGCAGCAACTCGATCCGGGATTGGCAAAGCTCGATCCGATCTCGGGCAAGTTTACGCTTGTGCCGATCCGGATTGTCGGGGCGGGAAGTTTCTCGGGCGTCTCAAAGTTTCTTGATGAACTGCTCGCGACCGCGTACCCCGATGTGGAGGTTCGTACGATGTCGTTGAGCGCGGCGGCGGATGCAAACCCTGGCGCGACACCGACAGGCCAACCTGATGCAACCTTTGCGATTGATCTGCGTTGGTACGCTGCACCTGCGGCCAATGCGGTGGGTGAGGGCAATGCGGGTTCTGCCGCTGTTGATACTCGGAAATAGTGTTGGCTGGCTTGCCATCCCACAACTCGAATTGTGTACTTCTTCCGTAATGCTAAGCAACGAGCGCAAAGTGTTCGGTGGCGTGCTGGCGTTGGCCCTTGTGGCACTCGCCGTTGATCGCGTTTTTGTCGCGACCGACGGTGCGAGCCCCCTTGGGCCTGCCACGGCAGCCGGCGAAACGGTCACCCCTGCAGATCTGGGCGAAGCATCGTCTACGCCCGTGATTGCGGCAGCAAAGAAGGCGTCCGGACGCGCCGTGCACGCTGTTCCTGTTGCGAAGCAGTTTGAGCTGATCAATCCTTATGCCGGCAATGAAGCGGATGGATTCGCTCCGCCTCAGAAATGGCAAACGGCTATCGAACGTGAGATGCTCCGATCACAGATCAAGCCGAAACCTGTAGTTATCGAGACCAACGCCTTGGTTGACGAGTGGCGCAAGACCAAACGATTCACGGCGGTTGCCAAGTTCAGTGATGGCACACAGGCGGTGGTGATCAACGGGCAGTCGGTGAGAGTCGGCGAACAACTCAGCGGCTATACGTTGACAGCCATCAGTACTGGAAAGCAAGCTACGAGCGCAAAGTTCGCTGATCCTTCGGGAGAGGTCGAGGTTGTCCTGGAACTTCCTTCCATCGACAACCAGACCCGGAGAGAGTGAGCGGTGCTGGCTCCTCGGATTGAAGACCTCAATCTCTAGTTAAAACTTGAGTAGGCAGCCAATTTAATCGTCAATCGCGCTCAACCCGGGCCATGCAAGAGGCGATAGACATTGAGCGTGGCGGTCGTCTCCGCCGCCCACACCAGGAGCAACTCCGATGTTCAGTATCTCACGAAACAAGAACCGTGCATTTAGCCTGATCGAACTGGTCATCGTCGTCGTGATCATCGGAATTATTGCCGCAATCGCGATTCCGCGAATGAGCCGTGGTGCTACTGGTGCCAACGATCATGCGTTGTCGGGCAACCTGGCGGTCCTTCGCAAGGCGATCGATCTCTATCAGGCCGAGCACGATGGTGTGTACCCGACGGCGGTTGATATCAACAATCAGCTTACGCTGTACACGGATATTGCAGGCGATGCGCAGCCAGCGAAGGATGCCACGCACATCTATGGCCCTTACCTCCGTGCTATTCCGCCGCTGACCGCTCCAAGCCCGCGCAAGGGCGGCACACTGATCGGCGCTGCCGATGGTACGAACGTGGGCTGGCTCTATGTGGCGACCGATGGCAAGATCACCGCGAACACCACGACAGAGAAAGACGCTTCCAACAAGTTGTACAACACGTATTAATCGCCTATCCCCGGGTGTGCCCGATTGGTACTTCCGCGGAGCTCGACAGTGTGCAGTTTCATGATTGAAAACGTCTGCCCGGGCACGCCAGACTTCTCTGGCGCGCGCCGGGCGGATGCCCGTTCGTGGAAGCATCACCGTTCGCGGCATCGCGCGTTCTCGCTGTTGGAACTGATCGTGGTGCTGATCATCACCTCGGTCATCGCGGGGATGGGTCTGCTGAAGTATTCCGGATCGCTGACCAACTATCGCCTTGATGCCGCTGTCAAGCGGATCATCGCCGATATTCAGAGTGCGAAGGTGATGGCACGAACGACCAGCAGTGTTCGCGCCATCAAGTTCTATCCTGCCACATCTTCGTACGCGATTCTTTCTCGTGAAGATCTGGCCCTGAGCCGCGTCGGGACGGTGGTTGAGTTGGCCGCCCAACCTTATCACTCCACGCTCGTGGTGAGCGGGTTGTCAGCCAACATCGTTCGATTCAACGGGTATGGCGATCCAGATGGTGGCGCCATCATCATCGTAGCAACCGGTGGTCGGAGTAACGCGGTGATACTTGAGGCCACTTCAGGGAGGGTGTATGTTGCCGGATCGGAGTAGCTCACACATCCTTTGCCGATGCGGGTTTACCCTGATCGAAACCGTGGTGGCCATCGGTGTGATGTCGATCATCCTTGTCGGCGCAGGGGCCGCGATCACCATGTCCGTCTCTGCGGCCGATCTGTCGAGCGATGGGAACACGCGATTCACCGATGCGGCAGATGTAGTTGACCGTATGTCCGCGGATATGCAAGCCGCAATTGAGGTTCCTGAGCGATCGAGTACGGCGATCACCATCGTGGTTCCTGATCGAAGCAACGATGGTCAGCCAGAGCTGATTCGGTATGCATGGGCAGGAGCATCAGGTAGTCCGTTGATTCGCTACGTGAACAGCGCGGTCGCATCCAAGGTGCTTCTTGGAGTTGAGTCATTCACATTGACACCGATGTTTCAGGCTGGCAAAGCATCGACATCGGGTGCTGAGGGTGAGTTGATCGGGTATACAACCTCGCCGGGCGCGACCACGAGTACACTCCCCATTACCGATACGACCCCTGCGGCACAGTACCTTAAACCCGCGTTCGGGCGGTCGGTCACCGCGTGGAAGATAACGCGGGTCAAACTGATGGTCATGCGTGACAGCACCCCAACCGGCACGCTCCGTGTCAGTATTGTTGAATCGCAAAGCTGGAATCCGACCGGCGCGATTCTGGCCACTGTGGATATTCCCGAAGCCTCGCTCCCCGCATCTCTCGCCGAGATCGATATCGCTCTCCCTACAAGCTCCCTCTCACCCCGCCAGGGCGTACAGCTCAAGCTTGAATCGGTCGGCGGTGCCACTCGCAAACCATCAGCCACTGTTCAATATGGCTTGAACGGAACAGCCATGCCGTACAATACCTTTTTGACCACGAGCACCGACTCGGGCGCGACGTGGAGCGGGCCGCAGGATACCAACGATCTCTGTTTCACCGCGTATGGAATCATTACCACCACGCCATAGGTATGAATCACACCAGTAGTCACCGCTCGTCCGCTCGATGCGCATTCACACTGGTTGAGGCGGCGGTATCCATTGTCATTGTCGGGGTCATGCTCACGGCGGCGCTCTCGATGCTCGGTGGCGCAGCGCAAGCCCGCCGCCGCACCGCCGCTTGGCGTGAGTCAGAATCGCTTGCAAGATCACTCATGTGCGAGGTTCAGCAGTGCGCATATGGCTCAACCAGTGGTCCACTCATCACCATCACCCTTGGGGTGGCCACAGACCGTGAAGGTTTTGCTACGATTGATGATTACAAGGGATTCGCGGAACAGCCACCAAGATCTCGATCGGGTACGCTTCTGACAGGCTACACCGGATGGAACCGCGCGGTTGATCTCGAGCGTGTAGACCCTGGCGATCCCACGGGTGCCCCGCGCACCGGATCGTCGGACACGGGTCTTAAGCGATTGGTGGTTACGGTCATCGCACCAACGGGTCAAAGAACAACCATGACGGCTCTACGCTCTCGTTGGGGACTTGCCGAGGCTTCAGCCTCTCGCACTGGGGCAATGCTCTCGGCTCTGGACATCTCGCTCAATGCCGGGCTTGGAGTCAAGACCCTTTACACGTCATTGACGGTACCCAATCGCCCCGGTGAGGGGGCGCGTGTCACCGTTGCTACCAATGGGTCAGTGGCGGTCACCGGGGCGACCGCCAGCGGCTCGACCGGTGGGAAGCCATGATGTCGCACACCATCCATCTCTCAAACGAATCGATCGTTCGTCAACGGTTCTCGCGGCGCGGCGGTGCATACATCATCGTGCTCGGGGCGGCCACGATGCTGACGGTGGTCGGGCTGAGCGCGATCGCCATCTCCCGCGCTTCCATCGCACGAGTCTCCACCGCTCGCGATTGGTCCGCCGCGGGTGTGATGGCCGAGTCCGCGATCGAGGGCGCACTCAGCGTGATCAATACCGACAGCGCATGGCGGACAAGATTTGCCGCTGCACCCTTGAGCA
>JBBSBC010000183.1:0-7752 GCA_038251595.1 Phycisphaerales bacterium
GCTCATCGCCTGAAAGTCATTGCGCATCGTGCGCTCGACCATCGCGGCGTAATCGTTGAAAGCGCTGATGCGTCTTCCGGCACGGAGCGTGTCGCTGGTTGCGCCGAAGATTCGACCCATGCCCAGCGCGATCAACGCCACCGCGCCGACAGCCACGAGCATCTCGAGCAGTGTGAACGCGGGACGCCCGGCCGGTGCTTTGAAACGCGAGGTCTTCATGGCTTCACCTCTGTAACAAAGACCGAGACGGGAACCTGCGGGGTAAAGATCAGTTGACGAATGGCCTGAACCGTGAAGGTCGGGCTGGTCAATAAGTTGTCGGCACCATCCGTGGGCGTGATCGACGCGGGCACGGGGGGATCAATCCGAAGGGTACGAACACCCAAGAGGGTCTCGCTGCCGACGATCGTGTAGATGTTGCCGAGATTGTCCACCACACGCTGACCGATCTGACTGATGAACGCCCAGTTGTCGTCGGCGATCGTCGGTGTTTCGATCAAGTCGCGACGCGTGTTGGAATTTGCGTTGGGGATGTTGAACTCCGCACGCACCTGACGCACGAGTGAGTACCGCAGCCCCCCATTGCCATCAGTCCCATTCAATGTGGGCGCTCCGCCCAGGGTGCCGCCGCCGACTTCTTCACCGATCGGGAGACGACGATCATTCACGGAGAGATTTGCATCGAGGAACGATCGCCGCAACTTGATTTTCTCAGTGCCAATCGTGCTTGTGCGGATGCTTGGGTCAACCCTCCGAAGAAACACAGCCACCTGCAGTGTCGAGGCTTGTTCAGCAAGCCGATTGGCCTTCGACTCGAGCGACTGGGCCGTCGTTGTTGTGCTGAGAAACTGCCGCCGAAGCTCGGGCGCGGGGATCATGCGTCGCGCCACGATATCCCACACATATTGCGGCGAATCGGCCTCCGGCGAGCCCGAAGGATTCAGCCGCTGCGCGAGCGGAATGGTCGCGCCAGCGATGCGACGCTCAAAGGTCAGTGGCAGCGATGCCGTCGGATAGCGGCGGACAATCACCTCGTACGCATCGGTCTTCGAATCGGGCATTCCCTTTCTTGCCGCATCACCCGATGCCTGCACGCCCGACTCTTCACTCAGCGTGATGTTGCCCGTGCTGCGAAACGCGTTGAGCACCACGTTCGAGCCACTCCAATCCCATGTGGATTCCCACAGCGCATCGTTTGAAAACTCGAATGTCGGTCCTGCGGGTGCGTTGATCGTTGTCGCGTTGGGTGAGTTGGCGAAGGCCTGCCTGAGATCGCTGATCCATGTGTTGTAGACCCAAGGCTCGGCCAGAACCTGCCACCCGCGGTGGGTCGCCACAACCTTGACAGAGGTGGCCGGGGTGCCGGTCGGAACATAGGTATACTGCTCAACACCAGTTCCAAGCCCAGTGCTGCTCTTGAGATAAGTGCGAATATTGTTTTCCGCGATCGACCCGCTGATCCGTTCCTGCGCGATCCGCTGCTCGCGGATCACCACCGGAAAGACCGCCCCCAGCCCCAACAACCCCAGCGCAAGGATCAACACCGCGATGAGGATCTCGACCAGCGAGAACCCACGACGTTGCACGCCGATTCTTACGTTTCCCTGATTTTTCACGGCTGCACCTCCATCAGGCGCGGCACGCCCGTGTATCGATCAAGCATGAACAGCTTGGCCAGCGGCGCATCGCCCTGGTCCGAGCTTTCCACCTGTCCGTTCAGGTTCGTATCGCCATTGATCCACTCATTGATGTTCTCGGCCGTCACCCCGTTCACCAGTCGCGGCCCGGTCACCGTTGTGCCATCAACATTTCGATACAGGCACCGGCTCACGCGATCGACCTCGCTACCCAGACCCGCCGCGAGCTTGTTCTCGTCATACAACGCCAGTTGCGAGACCGGACGCACCATCACGGCGTCCGAACTCCCAACACCGATCAACTCGGCACGCTGCGCCGCATCGAACTCAGGGCTGCTCAGAATGCACCGCACCGATTGTGCCAGGTCAGCAGCGATGTCCAGCCGATCCGCATTGCACGCATTGCCCGGGAGCGAGCCGCGATCCAGATACGTCGGCCTCGGCAAAACCACCAGCGCGGGGTTTGATGGGCTCGTCACGATCTCACCCGTCCGAGCGCGAAACCTCACCATGAATGTCTGCCGCTCCTCACCCGAACTGGCCGATCGTTGGTCATAAAAATCCGTCTCCGGAAATACCCAGTTTCCCTCGCCCGCAACTACTCGGTCCGCGCCCGCATCCGATTCATACCACCCGCCCGCACTGGGCGCATCGCCCGCCAGGCTCGGCGAGGCGTACCCGCGAATCATCCAGTTTCGCGGCAGTTGCACCGGTTCAAGCTCCGATGATGGAACAAAGATCTCGTAGGGTTCATCAGCCGCGCTGATGGGCGGCAACACACCCACACGCACGCACGGCACGATCGAGATGCGGCCGCCGGCTTGAAACACAAAGACCGCCGCCGCGTCATCATCGCTCGCCGAGCGCAGGGCCGCATCGCGGCTGGCCTTCATGCCCGTGCGAATCAGGCTCTCGGCCAGGTTCGCCTCCTGCGAATACAACATGGACGTAAAGCTTGGAAGAGCGATCAAAGTCACGATCGCGAGAATGACAATAACAATCAGCAGCTCAATGATCGTGAACGCACGACCAATCAGCCCACCCCGCGCAGCCAGTTCATCCCGCGCACCACGTTCTGACAACGCTCGGTTCATGGTCCGACCTCCACGATGTTGTCCTTCGTCGAGACGTTCGGTGTGCCGCCCGCCGCGTTCAGATCGCCCACAGCGATCGGCCGCCCGTCATCGGTCGCCTTGTCATTACCCAGACTCACAATCGCAAACTCCGCTCCTGCCAACGCAGGGTTGGTTCTCGGGTCGCCCACGGTGCGTGGGATGAGGATCGAAGGCTTCGCGTCAGCAGCTCCGCTGGTGTCGGCCCTGGGCAACCATCGGTAAAACCTGATGGCCGTTCCCCAACGATCTTTGATGATCGGTCGCCGCTGAGGGTTTGACAACGCCATCGCGCGATCATCAACCGCCTCGCGCGTGCCGCGACCGCCCTTGGAAAAATCAAAGTATGCGTCGTAAGCCTGCCCACGCTGCGCGAACGCGCCCGTCTCACCGGGCTTGGTAAACTTCGGGCCCATCGCACCATCGATCGCCTTGCGGTTGATATCAAAGTCATCGAGCGCGCCCGCGAGGTACGTCGCGAGCGAATAATCGCTGTAGCGATAATCCGGATCGATGACCGTGTTCCCGGTCGCGGTGGTATATCCCTGCAAATACGCCGTCTCGCGGGCAAGCCTCGCGTCAACCCGCGTGCCCTCAAAAACCACCGGCTGCTGCGACCCACCCAGATCATCAATCGGGCCTACCCGTGAATCGGTTCCCGCGGCGAAGCTCGGGTAGTTCGATCGGTTGTTGTCCTGAATCACCGGTGGGTAAAACCCAAACTCCGTCTTGAACTGCGTCACCGCAAACTTCAACGCCACGAGGTTCTGCCGCTCGGCCGACTCGCGGGCAAAGATCAGCCCGCGCCCGACCGCCACAAGCAGAATGCTCGCCAAGATCGCGATGATCACCACCGTGATCGTCGTCTCGACGAGCGTAAACGCCCGCCGAGATCGAGACGTGTTGCTCACTCGGCTTTGACTCACACCGCACCACCTTGCTGGAGCGACTCGATCATGTTGACCAGCGGCAGGAACATCGATACCACGATCGCACCGACGATCACACCCAGGAAGACGACCAGCATGGGCTCGATCAGCGAGACGAGCGCGGCCACGGCCACATCCACCTCTTCGTCGTAGTTGTCCGCGATCTTCAGCAGCATCGCATCCATATCACCGGTCTCTTCACCCACGTCGATCATGTTCACCACGATCGCATCGCAGACCTTTGCCTCGCGCAGCGGCTCCGCAAACGGCTCACCCTCGCGGATCGAATCGTGAACCTTCGTGAGCGCCTTCTCGAACACGTAGTTGCCCGACGTATCGCGCGTGATCAACACCGCTTCAAGAATCGGCACACCCGCCGAGATCAGCGTGCCCAGCGTGCGCGTGAACCGCGCCGTGGTCGTCTTGCGGATAAGGTTGCCAAAGACCGGTGTCCACAAAACCACCGTGTCCGTCGCCGCGCGACCGGGCGTGGCCTTGCGGATCAGCTTGAAGAAGACAAAGATGATGATCGGCGAAAGGGCGATGAAGATACCGCCGGGGATCGACTGACCAACGTTCTTGCCCGCGATCCAGTTGCTGAAGCCGATCAGATAGCGCGTCATCAGCGGCAACTCGACACCGAAGTCGCGGAAAATTTCCTCGAACCTCGGAACGATGAACCACATGATGAACGTGACGATGGCCACGGCCACGATCACGACCACCGACGGATACACCATCGCGCCCTTGATCTTCCTCTTCAGCCGCTGCGCCTTCTCCATGAACTCGGCCAGACGCTGGAGGATGATGTCGAGCACGCCGCCCACCTCGCCCGCCGCCACCATCTTGGTATATAGCCGGTTGAACGCGCTCGGGTGCTTCGCCATCGCTTCAGACAGGCTCGAACCACCCTCAACATCCTCACACACATCCAGCAGCACGCTCTTCAGCTTGCCCGGCTTCTGCTGCTGCTCCAGAATCTGGAGCGAGCGCAGCAGCGGCAGACCCGCATCCTGAAGCGTCGAGAGCTGACGCGTAAAGGTCGTCAGATGCTTCGGCTTCACGTTGCCGAAGTTGAAGGAGAGTTCCTTCTTCTTCTTCGGCTTCTTCTGCTCGCCCTCAGTGCCGTCCGCGCCTCCGGCGGTCTTCTTCTTCTGTTCACGGACCGAGGTCGGGAAAAACCCCTGACCCTTGATCCGCTGAATAGCTTCCTCGGTCGTGGTGGCCTCGACCTGGCCCTTTTGCGGCTTGCCCGCGGCATTCAACGCTTCGTACATGAACGTCGCCATGATCGTCTCCGCTGCTTCAACAGGCTGTTTCACCAGCCAAGGTGTTCGTCGCCATTCACCGCCGAGTACCACTCATCCAAACCCGTCCCCTCACCCCCCACCACACTCTCAAAGCTCTTCCGAGATCGTTTCGCGCACCACTTCGTCAATCGTCGTCTGACCTTCATAGAGCGCAAGCAGGCCCGACTCACGCAGCGTCCGCATCCCATACTTGCGGGCCTGATCGCGCAGCACGTTTGTCGATGCCTTCTTCATGATCAGTTCGCGCATCTCATCGTTCATCACCATGATCTCAAACAGAGCCATGCGCCCGCGATACCCCGACCCGTGGCAGTGCTCGCACCCCTTGCCGCGGAACAGCTTGCGACCTCCCAGATCCCCCATCAACAACCCGAGCTCCATCAGCTCCTCTTCCTTCGGGTCATACGTTTCCTTGCACTTCGAGCAGATCGTTCGCACCAGCCGCTGCGCAACAATGCCCTCGATGGTCGCCGTCAAAAGGAACGCCTCAACCCCAAGATCCAGCAACCTCAAAATCGAACTCGGCGCGTCGTTGGTGTGCAGCGTGCTCAGCACAAGGTGGCCCGTGAGCGAAGCCTGCACCGCGATGTTCCCGGTTTCCAGATCGCGGATCTCGCCCACCAGAATAATGTCCGGGTCCTGACGCAGAAAGCTGCGCAGACACCTTGCAAACGTCAGCTCAACGTCGTTGTTGATCTGACACTGGCACAGCCCGTCGATGTCATACTCGACCGGATCTTCCGCCGTCAAAATCTTCGTCTCAACATCATTCAAACTCGCGAGTGCGGCGTAAAGCGTCGTGGTTTTGCCCGATCCCGTCGGGCCCGTCACAATCACAATCCCGTTCGGCTTGTTCACCAGCGCCTTGAACTTCGTGTAGTCATCCTCGCGCAGGCCGATGCGTTCCAGATCCAACTGAACGTTTGATCGGTCCAGAACACGCATCACCACGCTCTCGCCGTGCATCGTCGGCAACACGCTCACACGCATATCCACCGGCGCGCCGCCCACCGTCAGCTCGATGCGCCCGTCCTGCGGCATGCGCCGCTCCGCAATGTCCATGTTCGCCATGACCTTCACGCGGCTGGTAATCGCCGGGCCAAGGTGCTTGGGCGGGGGCACCATCTCATACAGCACACCGTCGATGCGATACCGCATCTTGAACTCGTGCTCGAATGGCTCAAAGTGAATATCCGAGGCTCGATCCTTGATTGCCTGAAGCAGCACAAGGTTCAAAAGCTTGATGACCTTGTTGTCCTCCGATGCCTCCATCACCGCATCGAGATCGACCGATGCCCCGCCCTTGCCCGCCAACCCCTTGAACTTGTCATCCGCCGCCAAAGCCGTAACGACCTCCGTCACCGACTCCTGCCGTGAGTAATACTTCTTGATGATCGCGTCGATCTGCGCCGGCTCGGCCACCACCGCCTCAACCGTGACCCCCATCAACAAACGAAGGTCGTCCACCGCCCGGTAGTTGTCCGGACTCTTCATCGCGATCTTCAGCCGCTTGCTCCGCGGGTTGTAATCCACCGGAACAACCTGATACGCCTGAACCGTCTCGGCAGCGACCGAATCCCGAACCTCGTTGGTCAGTTCGCCCTTGCCAAGATCAACAAACGCCATCCCCGCCTGCCCCGCCAGAGCCTCCTGCACATCGCGCTCGGTGCAATATGAAAGCTCGACCAACAACTGCCCAAGCGGAACCTTCCGCGTCTTCTGAATAGCCAACGCCTCATGGACCCGCTCGCGCGTGACCTTCCCGAGCTTGGTCAACACGCGGCCGATCTTACGACCCTTCATTTCCGCTGGATCAACCGCCATGCCAAATCTCCGGGGCAAAGGGGCGACAGTTCGCCGGACTAAAAATAGATATCGTTGAACCTACCCGTACGGTTCCAAGAAAGCAACCCATAAGTCTAGGTTCTATTGATACGACAGTGATAATTCGAGACAACTTTAAGCAGTTGCAACCTGGCCGATCAGGCCTTCTTCGGTGCCGCCGCCGCGCCGCCTGCGCCGGCGGCCGGGGCATCATCGTCGGCCTGATCCCACTCCGAACGACCGACCGTCCGACCAAGCTTGTGGACCTTATCCGAGAGATCTGCCGGGTTCTTGCTCTTGTCGATCATCTCTTCGGCAGAGATCATCCCACGCATGTACAGCGTCCAGAGGTGGTCATCCAACAACTGCATACCAAACCGCTTACCGGTCTGGATGAATGAGTCAATACGGAACGTCTTGTTCTCGCGGATCAGGTTGGCGATTGCGGGTGTGATAACCAGGAACTCGTACGCCGCGACCATGCCCGGCTGATCTACGCGGCTGAGAAGTGCCTGCGAAAGAACCGCCAGCAGGGCCGTCGAGAGCTGAACCCTGATCTGGTTTTGTTGGGTGACCGGGAAAGCGTCGACGATACGATCGATGGTCTTTGCCGCTCCGGTGGTGTGGAGCGTGGCGAAGACCAAGTGCCCCGTTTCTGCGGCGCGGACGGCCGACTCGATCGTTTCCAGGTCTCGCATTTCGCCCACCAGGATGACGTCCGGGTCCTCGCGCATGGCGCGGCGCAAGCCTTCGGAGAAGCTTGGCACATCGACGTGCAGTTCGCGCTGGTTGACCACGCACTTATGGTGCGTGTGGTAGTACTCGATCGGATCCTCGATGGTGATGATGTGCCCTTCCTCCTCCTTGTTGATGAAGTCGATCATCGTCGCCAGCGAAGTGGTTTTGCCCGAACCGGTCGGTCCGGTGATCAGGATCAGCC
>JBBSBC010000184.1:0-7675 GCA_038251595.1 Phycisphaerales bacterium
GCCCGGGCACGCCGCTCGGGCGTGTGTGTTGATGCACATGTTCCTGCGCTTGCGCACAGGGCTCGTCATTCTCAGCGCCGGGCCAGCAGGTCGCGGATCTCGGTGAGCAGCTTCTGCTCGGGGGTCGGGCCAGCGGGGGCGGGGGCGGGGGCGGGTTTCTGCTCCTCGAAACGCTTGCGGGCAGCGTTGAAGAGCTTGACCACCATGAAAATGCAGAAGGCAAGGATGATGAAGTTGATCGTCGCGGTTATGAAGTTGCCGTAGGCAAAGACCGGGCCAAGCTTGCGAGCTTCGGCAAGATTTTGCTGGCCACCAAGTGCATTGAGCGCGAGTTTGCCCTTGTTGGTGAGCATCAGGTACTTGTTGCTGAAATCAACATCGCCGGGAATGCTCACAAACGGCATGATGACATCGTCGATCATCGAAGTGACGATCTTTCCGAACGCCACGCCGATGATTACGCCGACGGCGAGGTCGAGCACGTTGCCCTTGAGCGCGAACTCCTTGAACTCTTTCACGAGGCCCATGACGAAACTCCTTGTTGCTGCATTGACATATGTTACCCGCTCGGTGACCTGAAGTGATGGACAACAAACTACTCGAATGGGCGCGGCCGCGTGGCGGACTGCGCAAGACGCTCTTGGCGAGCGACATCTGAAAAAGAAAACCGGGCTCCTCGTGGAGCCCGGTGTTGAAAGCTTGAGGGTGAACCCTCGGTCGGATTACCGCTCGATGAAGTTGGTCAACTCGTCGTCCCGCACGGGGGTCTTGAGCTGATCACAGGTCGTCTCGCTGATGATGAGCTTCTCGCCGGCGACTGACGACTTGAGCGTGACGGTAAAGTTGCGACGCTCGCCCGACTTCAGGATGCCGAGGATGCCGGTGAAGGTGAGCTTGTTGCCGGCAATGTTGGGGGCCTTGGGGGCCGTGCTGGAGACGAAGGTGACGCCGTCGGGGAGGGTGAGGACCACCGTGGTGTTGGTCAGATCGACCTGACCCTGGTTCTCAACCTCGTAGCGGTAGATCTGATTGTCGCCGATGAGGACGACGCCCTCATCATCGGTGAGAAGGGTGCCGAGGTCGGGCGACCCGGTGACGCTGAAGTTGCAGTTGGCGCTGACGGCGTCGGCGCAGGTGGCGCGGGCCATGACGACGTTGTTGATGTTGCCGGCCGAGACGTTCATCGTCACGCCGAGTTCCCTGCTGGCACCGGCGGCGAGTGTGCCGACGTTCCAGACGATCTTGCCGGCCTGAAGCGTGCCGCCGTCGGTCGCGCTGACGAAGGTTGCGCCCGCGGGAACCGCGTCTTCAACGACGGTCGCGTTGGCGGGGGCATCGCCCGTGTTCTTGACGGTGATCTTGAAGGTCGCGGGGCGACCGAGGCGTGAGTTGGCGGGGCACTGCTTGGTGATCTGCAGGGCCGGCTGCTTGATGGTGATCGAAACATCGTTCGACTTGGCGCTCAGATTGTTGTCGGCCGTCGCGTTGGCGTTGTTGACGAACGAACCGGTCTTGCCCGCCTTGGCGGAGAAGGTGCGGCTGATGGTCTGGCCCGCGGCGAGGCTGCCGAGGTCCCAGTTGAGAGCGTTCTTGTTGTCGCTGGTAACGTTGGCGGGCAGCGTGTCGGCGAGCTTGACGTTGCTGGCCACACCTGTGCCGGTGTTGGTCACATCGATCTTGTAGGTGAAGGTATCGCAGGGTGTGCCGTCGGCGGGCGTGACGCTCTTGACAACCTTGAGCGCGGGCTGAACGACGGTGGTCGAGCAGCAGAGGCTGTTGTTCCAGGTCGCGCCCATGCAGCCGCGAACCGAACCGGTGCCAGCGGCCGAGGCCGTGACCTTGATGACCTTGCAGGCCTTGGGGGCCAGATCACCAATCGCGAAACCGTTGCCGGTCGCGGCGGGATCAGCGGAGACGACGCGAGCGCCATCGAGGCTGTAGGTGACCATGACGTTCTGCAGCGCCATGCTGGTGAGGTTGCAGACCTCGATATCGTAGGTGAAGTTGTTGCCAGCGGTCACTTCACGCGGCATGCCGCAGCGGAGCGAGAGGGCGCTGGAAGCGCGATCGCCGGTGGGGAGGTACATCACATCACCAGCCATTGAAGGGGCGGGTTGTGCGGCGGGAACGGGCTTGTTGGCGATGGGGGCCGCAGTAGCCCTGGGTGCGGGTGCGGGCGCCGGAGCCTTCTTGGCCATCGGCTGACCGTCCCACTCGGGGGCAACCCAGCCGCTGCTCGGCCAGCGCTTCTCGCCGCCACCGTTCTCACAACCTGTAACCACCACGCCAGCGAGCAGCAGCGTCGAAACGCAGGCTCGCATCATCAGATTCCAAACCTTCATAAGCATTCTCCTAAGTGACTTCTTTGCTGAAATTTTTGTTCAGACTGACGACCGCAAAAGCCGTCATCCCATAACCCGCCACGACGCGGTTTCCATACTTGTGTAAAATCCGGGCATCCGAGCCGCGGAAAGACTCTATGGGCCTCGACCCATACTCCGGAGACTACCGGAAACTGGATAATCCGTCAGCTTAATGTTTACCGACGAGGCCAGTCGCGTAGTTTAGGGCGGGCAATGTAGGAGCGTTGTTAGCAACCGTCAACAATCTCTTCGGAAAGGGCGTTAATATGAGGGAGTTCTCACCTGCATTGATGAGATGCGCAAATTTGGCTGTGCCTGACGTGGCACATGTTTGGAGTTTGATTGGATAATTCCCGTTCCTCGTGTGCGGCGCGGCTCGCACTTGACGCGGCTGCGGAACGAAATGATGATATATTAATCCTGAATCATTTGCGATGGTCGAATCGTGTTCGCGTCGCGGCTCACTGGAAAATTCCTACCCACTTGCTCCAGCTATTCGGGGGCGCTCCGGATTGTGACGGTTCATGAACATGGTTGATGAATGTAGACGAGTGGCGCGAAGCTGCTCTTCACCGCACGATGGACCATGGTCGTTCTGGGATGAAACCATTGCGCTTGAAGGGATGCGTGTTGAAGACCGACGATTCGCTGGGTTGGATTGCGGATGAAGCTCGGCGGCTTCGTGGTCTCGGGGCGATGCGAGGTAAAGCTTGGTCGCTTGCGCAGGTGTGCGAGCACATGGCCCTCGCGATCAACAGCACGGTGGATTCTCCTGCACGCGAGACAGCATCACAAGGCGTGAGGGCCAAAGTTGCATCGGTTGACCCGCCAGTATGGTGGACAGACCTTGCCCGGTTGGAGCGCCTGAAGCGGCGGGCCGTGAGGTGCGGCCTGCTCTGGTCCGGGAGGTTTCCCGAAGGTGTGCCTTCACCAGCATTTGTGCGGCCAACCGACGCGGTAGAACTCGATGTGGCGATCACCATGCTGAAGTTGGCGACCGAGGCGTTTGATCGCAAGCTGAAACAGGCCGATGCGCGCTGGGTCTATCACCCCCTGCTCGGGCCGATGCGCGGATCGCGTTGGAAGCGGTTCCATGATCTGCACGCGCGGCACCATTTCAAGTTTATGACGGTCGGTTGACGTGCTCTTCACGGGGTTCTGAGGACCGTGACTGATCTCATGGCCCTCACTTCATCAACCCTTGAAGTAGGCCGCGAGGTCGTCGAAGAGGCCCTGCACGGAGATCGCACCCGCCCGATTGAAGTCGGCCGCGGCACGTTGGCGTTCCGTGCCCACATTCGGGACACGGCGATAGCAAACTGAGCAACCGCGGCGAATGAGCCAACGCATCCATCGCGCTCCGCCAAGAGCACGGGCGGAGTTGGCCAAAATACGCGTGCCGACGAAGGGTTAAGAGGACAATCGCAGACGCAGCGAGCGCGGCGCTCGTGAGGCCCAAGGGCTCGTGTTTGCCGCGTGGGCCAAGCACACGTGCGCCGCATCCGGTGAACTGATGTAGTGCCGTGGGTCAGCGACCTCAGTGGCAGCCCGAGAAGTACGCACCGAGGAAGTCGAAGATGTCTTGGACCGAGACCGTGTTGTTGAGGTTGAAGTCGCCTCGAGGGCTTTGGTCGAAGTAGGCCTCCACAAAGTCGAAGAGGTCCTGAATGGTCACACCGTCAACCCCGTTGAAGTTGACAGCGCAGCAGGCGATGGCGGTGGTCGTGGCATCGCAGACACTGGCCAACCCTCGGAAAAATCCGCCCTGGGCCTCGCAGTCTGGCTGGAGCAGGGTTGCGCACACCGTACCGGTACCGCCGTAGAAGGGGCCGAGGCAGCAGGAGCCGGAGCAGATCATGGGCAGGCAGGGTTCGTTGTCGCCGAAGTACGCAGAGTTGGCACCCTCGCAGCTGGCGGGTCCGACCATCGTGCATATACCGGTAAGGATGTTGCAGCACGCGCCGGTGATTGGCGGCGGACAGGGGTGCGGCTGGCACGCGACGTTCGCGAAGAAGATCGAGTTGCACAGAAGTGGGAAGGGCACGACGATGCACGCGCCGGTATAGGCATCACAGCAGGCCGTGCTACCACACAGGTCCGGTGTGCAACTCGTGCCGGGGGGGCTGTCGCTGAAACACTGAATGGCCTCGATAAGCCTGCAGATATCCCGGCAGCAGCAAGGGGCGAGAACTGACCCGACGCAGCCGATGGCCTCGCACGTTTGACCGATGCTCAGGATTCCAATGCAGGCGTCCTGCGAGGTGATCGCGCATTGCTGCGGCTCGCTTACACAACAAGCGCCGAAGAGCACTTGTTCAGGGCACGACCCGGACACACAGGTCTGGTTCGGGAACCACTGCCCGCCCAGGCCGAAGCACTCGCATGCGTCGGTCACGCTGCACGACGGGCCGGAGGTGCAGCATGCCCCGGGGACCGGAAGGCATGCCTGCGGCACGCACGAGGTGAAGTCGGTTGTGAAGTTGGGGTACTCACAGGTCGCAGCACCGGTGACCGTGCACGTGAGGTCCGGCCGGCAACATGCGACGGAGCAGCGGGCGGTCTCGCACGTTGACCCCGGCCCTGCCCAGAACGACGTGTTGCCATCCGCATTGCAGACAATCATCGAGGCCAAGGTGCATGAACCATCCGAGGCGCAGCAGGCCCCAACACACACCACCGCTTGGCAGCTTGGGTCACTCAGCGGGTAGCCGGACAGCGCCTCACATTGCATCTGCATCCGGATCACGCATGTGCCATCGGGCAGACAGCAAGCCAAATCGACTGGCTGGGCGTTGGCACGCCCGACCGCGACGCTCAGCATCATGATGCCCAAAAGGGCGGAGGGAGTCACGGAACGGGTAAGGACGGTGAGTATGTGGACCTCCAATTCTGCTGGACAGAGGGAATGAGTCTCCATCAGTCTGATTGCCGATATTGGATAATAGTATCCGTTGATTGACAGGTCAACGGCCTTCCCCGTTTGGTCTGCACTACTGACCGGAGGGTGGTGGGTTGGAGATGTGGGGCCGGGGAGTGTCGATCCCCCGCGCATTTCCGGAACTTGCGGCCAGTTTCCGCAAGTCACGGTGTTTCAAGAAAAATGGAGCCGGGGGGAGTCGAACCCCCGTGCCGGAACGGTCTGCTCGGCGCCTCTACGCGTGTGTCTTGTCTGTTGATCTCGACGCATCGGGCGGCAACAAGCAACCTTCCGATGAATCATGCACCCGGATGATCCTCACTCACGCGCCCGCGTGCGGCACTTGTGAGCCAGCCTGATGTTTTTACGATCACACCTCCATCAGGCGTCAAGGGTAATCGTGCGACCTAAATTAGGCCGTGAGAGCGTAGTTGTTATTGGCAACTATTGTTTTGCATGCTTTTTACGTGGCCAGCATGCTCCACGACGCGCTAGCGCCGGGCGTCACACGCCCGGTCGAAAGCCGGTTCGGCCCCAGAGTGTCAAAGAGCGGGGAAGTATAGGTCGGACGGGATCGCGACGCACATAATTATGCAGGGGACGGATACGGGGAGTGCAGGGGGCACTGGGATAAACCACGGGGACGGAGCACGGGCAGCTGGCTGCCCGTGCCACGCTTGCTTTCAGCAGCCGGAGAAGTAGGCGGTGAGGAAGTCGAAAATGTCTTGAACGCTGATGGTGGCGTCGCCATTGGCATCGGCGAGGGGGCTGTTGGCGAAATAGGCGCTGAGGAAGTCGAAAATGTCCTGGACGGTGGCCGCGCCTGACTGGTTGATATCGGCGAGGCAGAAGCGTGGGAGAATGGCGATGTAGCCCTCGGTATCACCAGCGGGGTTGGTGGCCGAACCGACGATGACGGTTCCATCGTCGGAGATGCCGTCGGCGGAATCGAGCAACCAGCCAGTGGGGAGGGCCGGGCCGAGAAGGTCGGAGAGCTTGCGCATGCCGTTGCGAATATCCCATACGAAAGCGTCGGTGGCATCGACGAAGAAGCCGGGGAAGATCTCGATCTGGCGGCCGGAGTCGCCGCGACCGACGAGGATGAGTCCGTTGGCGGAGCAGGCGGCGGCCTCGCTGGCGACGGTGCCGCCGGGAAGATCGCCGAGCGCGCGAAGGGTGTACGAGGGACCGAGCCAACGCGCGGCTTCGAGGCCGTTGGCGGTTGTGCAGTAGCCGACGATGACCTGTCCGTTCTCACTTGCGTCGAAGGCGGCGCTGTCGAACGCTCCGCCCGCGGCATCGCCGAGTGCGATCAGGCCGCCGGCCTGTGGCGAACGGAAGGCCTCGCGCCCGTTGGCCGACTGGCTCTCGCCCACGATGACCGCGCCGTTTCCTGACACGCCGTGGGCGATGCTCATGGTGCTGCCGCCGGGAAGATCGCCCAGACCGATCGCCCCGGGCTGGCCGTTGATCCACACGCACGCCTCGGCGGTGAGGGTGGTGGAGTTGGTGCCCTGACCGACGATGACGTTGCCGGAACTGGAGATGGCGCGAGCCCAACTGATGTCGTTGGTGGCGGCAAGAGGCGGAACCTGGTTGGCGATGTTGCCAAGATCGACCAGCGTGTCGGCGTTGGTTGATGACCAGACGAAGGCGTGGATGCGCACACCGTTGTAGGTGCTGCTGCCCACGGCCATGGTGCCGTTGCCATTGACACCGAACGCGGTGCTCTTGAAACTGCCACCGGGCAGATCGTTGTTGGTGGGGGTCGTGGTCAGTGTCTGGATAGGGCCGGCAGGAATAGAGAAGCGGAAGGCGTCATCCTGAAAGCCGGAAGCTGTCGATGCGCTGGCACCGACGGCGACGGCGCCATTACCCGAGACGGCAAGGGCGAAGCTCAGCGGATCGCCACCGGAAAGATCGCCGATGGGGATGAACGTTGGCTGGGCGAGCGCGGTCGATGCAAGCGCGAGGAGCATGGCGGGAATCGCGAGCCGACGATCAACACACATCGTGTACATACGAACCTTACTCCTTTGGAGTTATGAGGACTTTCACCCACCCAGTTTCCGCCCCGCGCCCCCGCCCGCTTCCATGCGCATTTGCCGGTCATGATCTTCACAACACGATTGAAGTGATCAACGAGCTGACCGTGGGGTGCATACGAGCGTATCCCGTACCCGAAAACGGGCAAGGTGAACATAGTGAAATAGGGATCAATGTCGGGAATTTTCTCGCGGGTTCGATTGACCGGTGTCTTTCAAAGATATGTACGCGGTTGCACCATCGCACGTTGTCAGGTACACCCTGAGAAATAGGCGACCAAGAAGTCGAATATGTCCTGAACCGTGATGCCACCAGAGAGGTTGAAATCGGCGGTTGGGTGGTTGGCGAA
>JBBSBC010000185.1:0-7655 GCA_038251595.1 Phycisphaerales bacterium
AAACTTCCTGTACATATCCACGGCGTTCGGGTACTTCGCGACCTGGAAGTAGAACGTTGCCAGCAGGCGATAGACGCTCAGCTTCATCGAAACATCTTCGGACTTGGCGACAAATGCTTCCAGATCGGTGGCGGCCTTGTTCTGTGTGGTCGGCTCGCGCAGGCGCGCCAGGTTGGCCTGAACATAGACCCAGGAAGAGAGCTTCTTTTTCGCGTCAAGCCTGCCCCACGCCGAGAGCTGGGCCGCGTTGTCGTCGGGATAGACCGATTCAACACCCGCGGCGAACAACTGCGCCTGCTGCGCGTTGGTTGAATCGACCTTCTCGTGGGCCTTGGCCAGTTCGACGTCGGCATCGGCCGGTTTGCCCCATCGCTGGAAAATCATCGCCTTCAGAACGCTCAGCGTCATCTCATCCTGCGCGCCGAGGTCCTTTTCCGTCACGGCCTTCCAGGCCGTTGCCGTGTCGGGTGGTTTCTTCGTGACAAGCGCGGTCACGTATGGAACAGCGACTTCGAGCGTCTTTCGCTTCTCCCACGCTCGCCCGTAATAGCCCGCGGCAAGGTCGCTCCGCCCAAGCTGAGACATCAGCGAGCCGCCACGCATCAGCCAGGGAAGATTGTCGGGCTTCAGTTTGATCGCATCATCCAGCAGCGTGATGGCCGCGGCATCCTGTTTCTGATTGAGCTTCATGCTCATCAGCTCAGACCTCAGCCCATCGTCGCCCGGATCTTTGACCAGCGCCTGCTCGAGCGCTTCGGATGCGAGATCAATCTTGCCCATGGACTTGTGAAGCAACGCGAGCCGCAACAAGGGCAAGGTCGAGTTTGGCGCGAGCTTCGCCGCCTGCTTGAAATCCTCGATCGCGTCGCGCCGCTTCTCCGGATCGCTCGCGGCAAACTCGCCGCGCTTCATAAACACCATGGCGTTCTTGGGTTCGGCCACTACGGCCTGGTCATAGAGCCTGGCCGCGCGCCCAGCATCGCCCTGAACTCCGGCTGCGCCCGCCGCGAGGAGGAGCAATGTTGCATCCTGCTGCGCCTTGGTGCCGAGCGAGGTCAAGAGTTCATCAAACTTCGCCCAATCCTTCATACCCACATAGCACTCGAGTATGCGTTTCACCACCGCATCGCCAGGGTCGGGCGAGCCGGAGTCAAGCACCCGCTTGTACGCCTCGACCGCCTCGGCCTGCTTGCCCGAGTTGAAGAAGACATCGCCCATCTCACGGCTGATGAGCATGGACTCCTTTTTCTCAAGCTCGCGCCCGCGCTCAAGAAATGCAATCGCGCGGTCTGGCTGGCCCACGATCTGAAACACCTTCGACGCGGCGATGTACACGCCTTCGTTCCGCTGTTCCGCGGGCTCTTGCTTGATGCGGTCGTCATAGACCTGCTCGGCCTCGCCGTACTTACCCTGCAACGCAAACCACCGGGCTTGAAGTTCGGTCACCGCATCTTTGGTGGCCTCATCGCCCTTGAGCTTGTCGATGTTTTTCTGAGCTTCTTCAAACTTGCGCTGCTCCATGAGGATCAGGATCAGCTCCGCCTGATTCATCTTGTTCTCGGGGCGCGTCTCGGCCAGTCGTGCCCTGAGTTGTGCAGCCTTGTCTCGATCACCACCCGGCGCGGTCGATTCGATCTGCAAAAGCAGTTCGGTGAACTCCGGATCGGCACCCGCGACCCCCTCCGACCGGCGTGCCCTGGTGAGCGCTTCCGACTGGCTACCCATCGCCCAGTGCGATTTAAGCAGCCCGTTGATCGACTGAATGTCGTTCGGTCGAATCTCGACCGCCTTGGTAAAGGCTTCAACCGCACCCGCCGCATCGCGCTGGTTCATCAGAATCACGCCCAGCAATCGCCACGCGGTGTGGTTCAGCTTGTCACGCTCAAGGGCCGAGCGCAACGACTGCACCGCTTCTGGCGCTTTGTTCTCGAGAATCTGGCTGCGGGCCAGGAAGAGCAGCCCACCCAGCTTGTCAATATTCTTCGCTTCCGCGAGCGCCACAATCTCCGCCAGCTTCGCCGTGTCCTTGGCCTGCATCGCTTCCTGGAAGCGATACTCAACCACGCTCGGGTCTTCGGGCGCAAGCCGCACCATCTCATCAAAGTACTCTGTCGCCTCCGCAGCGCGCGGGCTCTGCTTCAGCACCGAGTACTTCTGCATCGCCTTGTCCAGCGGCGAGAGCGCGGTCGCTTTGTCAATATCTTCCAGCACGCTCTTCACCGGGTCTTCCTGCAGCAGGCTGCGCTGAATCCCCTTCAGCCGCTCATCGGTCGGAAACTGCGCAATCGCCCGACCGATCACTTCCGCGGCCTTGGTCCGGTCCTTGGTGCGCATGTGCAGCTGCATCAGCGCGATGTACGGACGGATGTCGTCCTTCTTCACCTTCTCAAGGAAGGTTTCGAGCGTCGCGATCGCCATTGGAACATCGGCTCCCACACCGGTTGATTCGGCCTCGGCCTGCCGCAACACCTTGATGATCGGGTCCTTGGAATCCGGCGCGATCACCTTTATCAGTTGCTCGACCTGATCCTTCATCGCTGCATCATCCGGGTTGAGTTTCTGCAACTCGCGGAAGTAGCGGAGGGCCTCGGGGTAGTTGCGTGCCTGCAACTCGATCTGACCGAGATACCGCATCGCCCGCTGATTCCGGCTGTCGAGGCTCATCACGCGCTCAAAGGTCTGCTTGGCTGCGCCGGTATTCCCCTGTTGAATCAGCAACTCGCCGAGGAGTGCCATCGACTGCGGGTCGCGCTGGCCCGTCTGATCGTTGTAGCGCGTCAGCAGCGTTCGCGCGCCGTTGCGGTCGCCATCGATAAACGCCAGACGCGCATCAATGCTCAGCACCGAGTCCGCCGACTCGCCGATCCTCGCCACCAGATCGTTACGATACTTCTTGGCCTTCGCGCCCAGTTCCGACTTCTTCGCCGGGTCTTTCTCGCGCTCCCATTGTTCAAACACCACGTCGGTCTGGCCCTGAATCGCCAGCTCGCGCTGCCTGAAGAGCATCACGCCCTCCACACTCAGCGGCCGGTCGGGCATATCCACCACCTGCTGAAGTCGCGCGAGCGCTTTCTCGGGTTCATTCCGCATCCGGTCGAGATTCGCAACCGAGAGCAGCAGTTGAACATTGTTCGGCTGCGACGTTAACGCGGCATCGATCACCGCCTCCGCTTCACGCCGGCCATCTTCCGGTGAGAGCGCGATCTGGGCATAGAACGCCGCATTGGTCAGCGTGGAAACATCGAGCTTCTCCGGCTTCTCGGCCTTCACCGCCGCCAGCAGTTCCATCAACTGCGGCTTGCGATCCTGAAGCAACTCCGAAACCGTCACCGGCTTGCCCGATGCTACCGCCGCGGCCTGCGCTTCCTGCATCAAGACCATCAGCCGCACCGTTGATGCGGGCGGGTGTTCGGTAATGAACGTTGTCAGCCGCGATATCGCCGCGTTCTTGAACCGCTCGGCATCTTCTGTTTCATCACGCTTGCGTGCGCGCTCGGCAAGGGCCATGTCGATCTGCGCGGCCGCGATCAACACCTCCGTATCCGACGGGTCAGCCGTGAGTACGTCATCAAGATCCTTCTTGATCGCCACAAGTTCCTCGGGCTTGAAGTCCGGGTTCCGCAAAAGAAGCGCGACCTTCGGCAGCGCGCGATAACGCAGCAACACCTTGCCAGGAATCACTTCGCCCTGATACCCCTTGATCATCTCGTCGGCCGTACGCACCACATACTCAAGCTCACCCAGCGACGACCCGCTCGACTTCACGCTCGTGTATATCTCCGAGAGGTAACGCTTGTGTGCTGCAAGGTCGGACTTGTCGGCCTCGGGCAATGCGCGCAACGCGGCGAGATACTGCTTCTGATATTCATCAAAGTAACTCGCGCGCCCCACCGGCACGTACTTCTCCATCGCCGTGATCCACTTGCGGATCCACGTCGAGTTCTTCTGATCCTTGAATACCGCCTTGGCATAAAAGCCCATCGCCTCTGGCGTCTTGCCCTCAGCAATGGCCTTGTCGCCGAGCGTGATGTAGTCTTCGCCCGACTTCCGGATCGCCCGCACACCCAGGACGGCCACGCCGACAAACATCAGCATCAGCAAGGTGCCGAGCACAATCACAAACTTGGTATTCACTCGAGCTGCCATCGAAACTTCCTCGCCTTCTTTCCGATCTGCCTTCCCCATCCACCTGTCCAGACCATCATCACTTCGATGATGGCTTCACACCTGCGCCATTCGAGTCCGGTGCATGATTCGTCTTGCCCTTTTCTCCGGCCTGCGAGCCCGTGGCCGTGCTCAGCCCGCGCTGCAGTTCGACCCAGTCGGGCGCACAGAGCATGATCTCCGGCAACAGCTCGCTCAGCAGCTTCCGACACGCAGCCACATACTCCTCCTCGGTCTCGACTGAAGAGGTCGAGATCTGCACCTTGAGGTAATACGCGTACGTATCCTGAAGTTGGAACGCCAGAAGCCGAACATCCTCCGCGTTGTCGCAGTGCCCGCCATTGGCAATGAAGTAGTACCCAGCGAACAAGCTCTTGTTGCTCTTCGGCTCCGTGTACGGGTTCACGCGGATCGAGAGTTTATCCGCATCGCGCGGCAGGTTGATCCGCGTGTTCGGCACCTTCGAGTCCGGGCCCAGTCGTGCTGAAAACACTCGTCCTGCAACATCACGCTCCAGCCGCCACTCACCGATCTCCTGATCGAGATTCAGCGGCCTCACACCCGTCGAGCCCGCGATCGACCACCCCGCCGCGACGAGGCACTGATCGGGAATGTGCGGCACCGTGTCCACCATGCCCGTGTAGTACGTCATGTGCAGACTGAGCAGGATCGGCGATTGACCCTCGGGCGGGTTCTTCTCCATATACGCGCGCGAGATATAGTTCTCTGTCCCGAGTTCGGTCACCATCTCCTCGGACATCTGCTCATCAGCCCCGATGCGTTTCCACGACGGAAGCTCTTCGGGTATCGATGGCAGCTTGTACTTCGCCTCGATCGGAATCTTGATCAGCGTCGCCTTCAGGGCGCGAACCATTCCTTGCAGGCTCGCCACGCCGACCACCAGCGCGCCCAGCGCGATAACAAACGCAACCCTTGCGGAACTTCCAGAAAGCATGCTCATGCCGCGGCTCCAGCCGGCTTCGAGCGTGCCGCCTCCGGCACCGCCTTGTTGATCGCCAGCACAAATCCAAGGTAAATGAAGAACCCCGGGATGAGCAGCAGTGTTCCGATGAACGTGTGCGCCTGTCCCGCCGAGAGATTCTGGTTGTACAGCGAGGCCACACCGAGCACCATGATGCGGATGATGTTCAGCAGCAGCGCCAGCGGCGGGGCAAGCCCGAGCAGCACCACGCGCTTCCACCACATCTTTGTCGCCACCAGCGAGACCGCCGCGCCCAGCGCAAGAAACGCGATCAGCATCCGCATTCCCGAGCACGCCTCCGCCACGTTCAGCGGATACGTCGCCTGTGTCGCGGTGTCGAAGACATACAGCGTGTTCCCCACCACATCGCACTTCACCCCGATCGTGTTCAGCCCCACCCAGCCACCCTTGGCCGCCAGTGCTTGCAGCGGCCACGTCGCGTGAGACATGATCTTCTCGGGGATCGTGATCGCAAACACCATATACGAGATCGGCAGGAATGCGTACCTCATCACGCGCGGCCCAAGCAGCAGCAGCACCACGCCAAAGAGCGTGAGCACCATCGACAGCCCCTGACCCAGGTGGTTCGGCACGCCCACAATGAAATAGACGTACGACCAGATGCCCATCAACACCGCCACCAGCCCGGGCCAGAAGACCTCGGCCCTCACCCGTTCAAGCTCGGCCCGGTGCTGCCAAAGCAGATACAGACTGATGCCCGGCACGAAATAGGCGTGCGACCAATCCCCGCTCGTCATCGAATAAACGTTCTGGGTCCTCAACCAGTGCCTGAACAACAACGCGAACGCAGCAACAAGCAGCCCGATCATCACCAGGTTTGATGGTTGCAACACCTTCCCGACCAACGAGACCGTTGGGGGTTGGGTAAGGCTGGAGTTGATCGGTGCCGTGGTCACGAGTTCAGTTCGGTCTTTCTTGAGTCCATCGCCTGTCCTTCACCAAACGCGATTTCTGTGAAGCGCGCACGCTCGTACGCCCTTCCCCTCAGTTCTGTTCGGTTCGGGAGCCTCCCCCCAATCCTTCAGTACCGAAGGAAACAGCCATTCCGGCCCCGCCGTTGACAGCGGGGCCTAGGTTATCCCTCTCTCCCTTCCCCCTTTAACCAATCGGCATCGCTGGCCGCTCCGCAGCCAGCCCACATCAAGGCTCATCCTGCGCATTGATGAAGAAACAGAACACGTTGATCATCGGCCATTTCTTGCCTCATCAACGGTTCAGCGATCGATCCGCACCAAACACCTCGCCACCAAAGTTGCGGTCGAGGATGAATCCATATCCATACGAAGCCCTAAATCCACCGCGCACGACGGCCAATGGTAGGGCCCAGAAGTTCGTTCCAACGTTGATCATGTCATCCGGTTTGAGATAGATATCCGGCTGCGTCTGCTCGCCGATCGCCTTCATGTTCAACCGGATGGTCGCCTGGCGTCCTGAGCCGATCACGCGTGTGATGTCCACCCGCTCGGGAATCGCCAGCGAGCCAAGCCCGCCCGCCGAGATCATGCCGCGCAAGATGGTCAGTCGCGTATCGCCCGTCAGCGAATATGGACCCGGTCTTGAGACCTGCCCGCCAAGATAGACCACGCCCGTCTTCGGCGCGGGCACGCGGATGACATCGCCCGGACGCACCACCACATTGACCGAAGCATCGCCCGCAATCAAGCGATCAACAGGCACTTCGATCACACGCTGCGTGACCACCGGCCCCGAACCGCCGCCCGCGCTCCCCATCGATCCCTTGCCGCCCTCAGCGCGACTATTGGTCGGACCGCGCCGAACCCATTGGCCATTCTCGTACACCCACTCGCTCTCGGGCGGGTTGGTGCCGTTGCCCGACCCGCGTGCCGGGCTACTCGCCGAGCCCTTCGGTCCCGGCAGATCGATCGGCGGCGCATCCATACGGCCCTCGCTGCGCCCTTCACTCTTGGCTTCCGGCTGCCCGCGCCGTCCATTCGCGGCATTCCCGCCTCGCATCATCCCCGGCTTCGGTTCCGAACTCTTCGGTGTGCTCAGCTCGTTGATCAGGTCGAGCAGCTTGTTCGGATCCTGCGCCGGCATCGGCTCGGCCGCATCGGGCCATGACTTCACCCCATCATCCGTTGAACGATCAATGGTAATGCCCGCCGCCTCATCGCTCAGCGGCACCTGCCTGATCACGTAGATCTTCTCGATCGTCTCGCTGAACCCACCCGCCGCGGTCAACGCCTGCAAAAGGCGGAAGTTCGGCTGCGAGATGAAGTATTCCTGCGGCGCGGCCACCGCGCCGAGCACCGAAAACGTCTGCGACCTCTGCGACAGAATGTTGATCGAGGCAACGGTGTCTTTCGCCGCCCTGAGCTGAGCCTCTTCAACAGAACCCTTGATCTCATCAACCAGCTCGACGTTCGTCCGTCCCTGCGCGCGGATCGGTTTCAGTTTCGGGATGTACAGATAGCCGCGCGAATCCACATTCTGCTGAAACTTCTCCTCGACGCCGGGGTTGATGAAA
>JBBSBC010000186.1:0-7622 GCA_038251595.1 Phycisphaerales bacterium
GTACCTGACTGAGGAACAAGACGCAGCTCGAAACGCACGGGCTGACCCATGGCCGAACCAGCGAGCGCAGCGATAGCCAACGCCGAAACAGCAAACTTCTTCACAGCGAGACTCCTTCCGGTATGAGATCTGAGAGAGAGAGAGAGAGAACAACGACACCAAGAACATACCTCAACCCTGAACAGGTGTCAAGAGTTTCTCACAAAAAGACGCGGAGTTTGCGCGTTGGGGCCATCAAGAGCCCGTCATAAACCGGATATTCCGATAAGATCATGGGTATCAGACACTTATGGCAGCTTGCCGGTTGCGTGACCTCAAGGTCCGATCAGCTTAGTCGGCTTTGGCCGGTTCAATTAAAATTACATTGAAGGCCAACTCGCTCCCCGAACCGGGCTGAGTAAGGACGATTGAGAGCCCCGACTCGAGGACTGTTCCGCGTGGAATGCACCTTCCCGCCATGACAGCAACCTGGCGTGAAGTCGCGAGTCCATCGGGAAGTTCTTTCGACTTCCGCAGCGGTTGGTACGTCAAGTCTGTATCGCCTGCGAGCAGGACACCGAAGTCTGAGTGTTGAAACGGCGCCGCGGCGAATGAGCCTGGCGCAAAGTTGATGACCTGCGATCGGCGTGGCTCCCACCAGATGGTGGTGCCATCGCGCGGAGAGAGAAAGAGCAAGCCAGCCGCGAAGATTGCACGCACGTCGTTGAGTGTTGTTGATGTTGCTGCGGCGCGAGGTGATTTGGCCAGCGCGGCAGGAAGCTGCATGGTCGCGGATGATTGATATGCGGCTTGCATTCCGCCGCGACCGATCTCGAGTCGAGAGATCTCGACAAGACTCAAGCTCTTACCGATTGTGGGGTCGAGGCGCGCAAAGGCTACAAGACTGACCATACCTGATGCGAGATCATCGGTGGGCACAGCAAACGCGGCAACAACCGTGCCATCCGGCGAGATAAATGGATAGGTGTAGGATTCGGAACCGTTGGGTGCGGCAACGACGATGTCGGTCGATGAATCGCCACGACGGGTGCGGAGCACGAGATCGAAGGAGGCGCGATCAAGCGGGCGACGCACAAAGACGAGTGCGCCATCATCGGCCAGGGCGGCATGTGCGTTGACTGTGCGGAGTTGCTCATCACGCACGAGCCAGTTGATCTCTCCGGTGAGCCACTTCACGTGCCCGATCCACCGAGCGCCGGAGGGTTGGGGAGCCTCGACAAGAAAGCCTTGTTCATTCGCCGCGCGTCCGAGGAGCAAGCCGGGGAGAAGTGGTTTGTTCCACTTGATGGCGCTCAGCCCGCGAGGGGAGTGAGGTTTGTCGGGCTTGTTCGCGTCTCGACTTCCATCCGGACTTGCAGCAGGCTCGGGCGCGATTGAGATTGAATAGGCCGAGAGCGCGAGCCCGACGGGTGGCGGACACCCTTTGTCGGCGAAGAGGCAATTCCACGAGGGTGCGCGGCCACTTTGGGTGGCGATTGCACGCCCGTCGGGCGAGACGATCGGAAGAACCAATCCGTCGTAGGGGATCTTGCCGACAGGTCGAATGGAGACCACGACTCGTGAATGCGCGGTGGCATCGGGGTCGATCGGGCGATTTACGGAGTTGGGAGGGAATGCGCCTAAGGATTGAGCACACGCAGCAGTTGGCAACCCGACGTGCAGCGCCAAGGCCGCGATGAGGGCCGACCTGCGAAGAAGGACTCCGAATGAGATGCGGCGGAGTCGATGCTGCTGGTAAGGGTGCATGGCCATCTCTCTGGTCGATCTCGCCAAACGAAACTGAACGCAACTGGTGCGATGCAGGCTAGTGACCGCTGTCCATGCCGCGGGTATCCGCGTCACGAGACTTTCGCTTGTTGTCGGCTTCGATGGCCTTCTTGATCGCGCTTTCGGGGCGCATCATGTTGCGAAGTTCTTCAAGTCGCTTGCGATCGGTGATGTTGGCGACCTCGGCCTCACCATCGTTTTCAATGACGATGGGCGTGATGAAGGCGACGACTTCCGAGTTTCGTTTGGACTTTTCGGTTGACTTGAAGATCTCGCCGATGAACGGGATATCGCCGAGCAGAGGGATTTTGCGGACAACATCAGACTCTTCGGAACGAAGGATGCCCGAGAGCACGACGGTCTGACCATCTTTGACGATGAGGTGCGTATCAGTCTGTCGGCGATCGATGATGAAGCTGCCGTTGGACGTCTGATTGGGCGTGATGCTCGAGAGTTGGAGGCTGATGTTCAGGTCAACATCGCGCCGGACAGTGATGCGTGGGCGCACGCGCAGGTTGATGCCGACGGCCTTGTAGTCGAAGGTGTTGTTGACGGTACCGTTGTCGGTGGTCTGGCTGTCGGTGACGAAGGGCACATCCTGACCGTTGAAGAACGTCGCTTCCTGATTGTCACTGGTGAAAATGCGGGGTTCGGAGAGGATGTTGACGGCGGTCTTCTGGTTGAGGGCCTGGAGCAGAACGTTGAGATCGACCCCGACGTTGAGGACCGAAGTATCAAAGAGCGAGGGGAGGAGATCGTTCTTGGTGCCGGTGACGACACCGCCAGCGGTATCGCCCGCCGAACTTGCGCCGATGGAGATGGCGTTATCCTGGTTGGCCGGGGTGATCGACGTGTTCGACCAGCGAAGGCCGACGGCGGTTGCATCTTCGAGCGAAATCTCGGCGATGACGGCCGCGAGAAGCACTTGGCGACCGGGCTTATCGAGTTCGTCGATCAGGGTTGCGAGGGAGCTCTGGTACTCCGGAGGGGAGAGGATCATGAGCGCGTTCTGTCGCCAGACGGGGACGATTCGGATCTTGGCCACGAGGTTTGAAGAACCGGCGTTGGTGGTGGGCACCCGTGCCCGCTGCCACCAGAAGTTGATGACGCTCGAACTCGCGGCGGCGGTCTGAGTCTGGGTTGTAGTGTTGCTCGTGGTCGCGGCATCGGCCGCGAAGGGGGATGTGCTGGCACTTCCGGCCGTGAGTCCCTTTTCCTGACGCTGGATGGTGGCCTGTGTGCCTTCCTGTGCAAGCAGGGCGTTGAGCTGATCGGCAAGCTCTTCGGCGGATGCGTGTTTAAGTTCGATGATTCTGGGAAGGCCGGCAGTTTGCGGCTTGTCGAGCTCTTCGATAAGCTTGTCGATCCAGAGGAGGTTGTCGGCACTCTTGGCTACAACGACCAATCGCGATGCCTCGGGCAGGGCTTCGACCGAGAACTGTCCGGCGAATCTGCCCGCTCCTTGCGAAGACTGGGTGCTGTTGTTGCCATCGCGCCGCTCGTTGTTGCCCGTTGAGCCGGTCGTGGATGTGCCGTTAAAGATGCTGTTGAGCGTGTCGCGAATCTTGATCGGATCGGAATTTTTGAGATCATAAATCTTGGGCAAGGCCTGCTCGGCACGCAACGGGCGATCCCAATCATCATTAATGTGCAGGCGAACCTGATCGATCACGGGCTTTTCCGCGAGAACGGTCACTGAGTTCTGCTGTCTGTTGGCCGTCACGCGCAGGTTGTTGCTTGTGAGAGAAGCATCGGGCGATGCGGCGTTTCCGGATCGTGCGCCGCCGCTGGCACCGCCACCCCCACCGCCGCGATTTCCTCCCTGGCCTCCGCCCTGAGCACCGGGGGAGCGAAAGAAGTTGGCGAAGGGGTTGTTGTTGTTATTGTTCCCGCCAGCACGATTACCGCCGGTGGTGGCGCTGGCCGAAAAGAGATCCTTGATGTTCGTGGCGATCTGCTCGGCATCGGCGTAGCGGAGGTTAAAGGTTTCGGTCGTCAGCGCGGCCGCGCTGGGCGAATCGAGCGAACTGATCAGACGCTCAAGGCGCTGCAGCAAACCGATGTTGCCCATGACCACCACCTGATTGGACTCGGCATCGAAACTGGATTTGGCAAACGGAGGGAGCGCGGCCTTCACGATCTCGTGGATGTTTTCGGCCGTCGAGTGCCGAAGTGCATAGACCTTTTCATAAATCGACCCGACATCGGTGCGGCCGATCACTGAATCTTCTGAACCAATGACGGGAACATCCTGCCGGTCGATCTCCGCGATGTCGCGCAGGATGATCATGTCCTCGGTTTCAACGACGGCGATGCCATTCTGCTGAAGGGCAAAGATGACCAGGTCGAGCGCCTTTGCCCTGGGTATGGGCTGATCGTTGACGATCGTGATCGTGCGACCGGTCATAAGCTCGCGCTGCGGAACGACGACCTTGCCTGTCGTTTCAACAATGAATGGAAGAATCTGATCGAGGCCGACAGACTTGAATGCAAGGATGGTCGGTTCATCCTTCTGTATTCGCCGACCATTGGCATCGCGTGCCACCGGAACCTGCGTCGCAACCGCGGGTTTCTCGTCGATGGCCGCAGCGGGCTTCTCGGATTCGGGATCGATGACCATCTCGTCGGGATCCTCATCGGCTTCAACCGGTTCAGCGGGCGCGGCCGGAGGATCATCAAAACGCAAGCTCTCGGCGCGGAGCGTTGGCGCAGCAAGCGAAAGTGCCGAACCAGCAATCAACAGAATCGCGCAAAGTTTGAAGCGATCATCACCGCGCTTGAGCCGGAATTGTTCACGAGCCGGAGTTGAAAGGGTCATATCTTCTGCTTCTCCGGTTCGGCCGGGGGATTGGGCGATGGTGCGGGCGCGATGGGTTGGGTATTCGGAGAAGGATCGGAGGTTGTGATGGGTGGCGTTGTCGGTGGTGGTGAAGCTGGCGCTACCACTTCCGGCAATGGTGTGTGTTCGGGCTCCGCCACTATCATTTCAACGGCTGTCGAAGTTGCCGGCGCTGCGTCTGGCGGGCGACCTTGCGGTGTGGCGGTAACCTTTGGTGGTGAAACGTGAGAGAGGGGAACAGGCGGGCGCGTATCTTCACCCTTTGAGCCCGCGGGCTTCAATGAATCGGCCGCGCTCATGAGAAGGGGGCTTCGGTCAAAGAACCCCACATCAAACTCGCCACCCTCCCATGCGATGCGTGCCGTCCAGGGCGCGTTGAGTGAGACGACCTTTAACGTGCCGCCCTTGCCGCTCTGGCCGGCTTCGAGGTGCTGGCCATCGGAGAACCAGACCGCGTTGTTGACCATCGCGACGATCGATGGCCCACCATAGCGAGTTGCCTTTGGCGAGTTTGACTTGGCTGTTTCGACCTTGGGTCGTGGCGGACCCGGCTTGTAAAAGAGCGAACGGCCCTCGACCTGCGCGATGAAAGTGGAGATGGACTGCTCAAACTTATCCGAGGAAACCGGCACTTCTTCAGGCTTCACCTCGTCGGTAGTTGCCGTAGTCGTTCGGAGTCGAAGAAGAGGTGCGCAGATCACTGCAAGCAGAGCTATGGTGAGGAGAATCGTTGCAACCGCGGCGATTCCGAGGTGCGTGGGGCGTGTGGGGCCACCGCCACCCAGCAGTTTGGCAAGTGCCTGCGATGCATTGGGGGGTTTGGGAACGGTCATTGTTCACCTCCGTTGCCCGAACCGCCCCGTACCCTGACCCATGTTTCCGCGGCGATGGCGGCTCGCACGAGTTTCGGTCCGGAGTTTGCTGTAGTCGGTTCGCGTGTGCCTGCATAGGCCGTGACGCGATCAATCTTCACACGTGAGATCACGGTGATGACCGGTGATTGTTCCAGGTCCGCGATCACTCGTGCGACCGTTTCCTGGGTCGCCTCGAACGAGACCTCAACGATGTATCGCTCAACACGCCCTTCACCCAGAGTGAGTTCGGAAAGTCGATCGGCGGTGAGCGTGAGTGACTTCTCGGTCTTGGTTCGATCGTCGATCCCGTGCTCTTCAAGAACTTCATCGACAACGCGGTGAATGGCTTCGGGCCTGGCCGCTGAATCGGTGGGGAGTTGCGGAACTCCGTAGGTGCGCCGGCCGACAAGCAGGAGCGCGCCATCGACGGAATCGGGCGATTCGAGATCAGTGACGCGTTGCAGATTGCTGTCGAGCTTGTCGGCTCGCAGGGCGTAGAAGTTGGTGCGATCGATGACCCTCTCGATCACCAGGAAGTAGAGCCCGAACGCGCACGCCGCGGCGATTCCCCACTTGGCCGCACGGGGAATCGAGCCGATGGCATCAGTCAACTTGCTCATGATGCGCCCCCTGCTGATGCGGCCTTGCCCGCTTCCAGCATGCGTTGCTTGCACTTCTCAGCTTCGCTGGTAAGCCGTGCTTTGATCGTCTTGTCCGAAGCCTCGGCCGCGGCCTTGCGACGGCGGCCAAACTCCTTCATCGCGGTGTTCTTATCCATGAGCGCGATGTCTGCATCGGTCAACGCTGGCAGGCTGTTGGCGGTTGAGACCTTGTCAGCTCCTGAAGCCGGGCTCGCTGCCGAGTTGGTTCGCCCCGTGCGCGGCGGGACATCAAAGTCGGAAAGTTTGCTTCCCTCTGAGTTTGAGGAGGCGCGGCCATCGCGTTGCGCGTTCGTGGGTAGATCCGTGCCTCCACCACTTTCATCGGCAGTCCATGTCGCGCCGTAGATCCGCTTGCCGAGCGGTTCCTTGGCGAAGTCATCGATAGGCGCGCTGACATACACCACGCCCGCGTTTGTCGGGCGGGCCTGCAACTGGAACTGCACCGCGCCCTGGCTCGAGCCGATGTTCGGAGTCGTCACGCTGTCGAATATTCGGGTCTTGCCCAGGTTTTCGCGAAAGGTGCTGACCAGTTCGTTGCTCTCGGCGGTGCCGCGGATGGTGATTGGCTCTCCTTGATTGATCTCGAGCAGTTCGAGTTCGATACCCACGGGTGTAGCACCCGCGATATCGGCGAGGAGCTTGGTCATCGGCCATCGCTTATCCTTGAGCGTTGCGTAAAATGCGACCTGCTGCTCGTCGAAGGCCAGTCGTTCTTCGAGTTTGGTGGTATCGCCCACACGCTTGGTCAACGCATCGTTTCTTGCGTACGCGATGCCAAGGCGAGCGCCGAGAATCAGGGCGAGGCAGGCAATCATCACCATCGCTGCCCTGGCGGGTGAGGCGAGCATCGTGATCAATCGCTGAATGGGGTTGGTGCGTTCGCGCGGTTCGATCGTGTGGAGATTAAAGAGGCTGCGAACAGTTGGATCGGGATCGCCGAAAACATCGAGTGTTGCCGCGGCGATTCCGAACTGATTGAGCCAATCCAGGTCACGCTGCTCGCCTGCAACCACAGGTCGAAGATTCGCGGACATCATCAGTGATGCGGGTTGCCGACCACCAGCGAACACATCGACCATCGAACTCGGAGGCTCGGAAAGTCCGTCGGTGGTCTCATCGATCGCTTCACTCAACCATGTGCGAAGATCCGCGCCGTCGCAGCGAAGGCTTCTGACCCGCGCACCAAGTGACCCTACAGCGAGGATTGAGACCGCGCCGTTCTGGGCTGTGGTGCTCGATGAAGCTATCCACGAAACCGTGGACACCGCGGTTGTCGAAGGGTCAGGTGAAGAGTGGAGCATCGCGGCGAGTGCGACCGCCTCGACCGTCCAAAGTTGTGGGAGGCCGGAAGATGCTTCGTGCATCGGGTCGGCAGCACCCGTGCTGATTGCGGATCCAGTTGCGCTCGATGGTCGGTGCCAACCCACAAGCAGGGCCATCGACTTTCCACCGACTTTGGTGACCCCGGCGGTTCGGCGGTACCACGGAAGCTGGACGGGA
>JBBSBC010000187.1:0-7447 GCA_038251595.1 Phycisphaerales bacterium
AACCCCCACACTCTTCACCACAACACTCCCCGCGCCGATCACCGCGTCATCACCGATGCTCACCCCCGGACAGATGATCGCCCCGCCTCCCACCCACACATTGTTCCCGATCGTGACCGGCCGCGTCATCTCGCGCCCGCTCGCTCGCTCCGTGGCATCAGTCGGGTGCGTCGCGGCATAAATGTGTACGCCCGGCCCGAAGAGGCATCCATCGCCGATCGTGACCAAGGCACAATCGAGCACCACGCACCCGAAGTTCATGTACAGCCGCGCCCCGGCGCGAATGTTGAACCCGTAATCACAGCGAAAGTCCGGCTCGATCTCCGCGCCCGGCCCAAGACTCCCGAACAACTCGCCAAGCAGCGCACCCCGCTCGCCCATCTGATCCTCGGTGGTCTGGTTGAACATCCGCGTGAGCCGCCGCGCCCGCTTGCGCAGCGCAACCAGTTCCGGGTCTGATGACCGGTACAACTCTCCGGCAAGCATGCGCGTACGTTCGGATGGGTCCGAGCTGTCGGCCATCTTCTTGTTCACCTCTGCTCAGGCGGGCTTGCGAATCCGCATCATGTAGTCAAGCTCAGGCCATTTCGCATCAAGCCGTCGCAGAATGTTCGCCGCCTGCGCTTGGTGGTGCTTGCTGTGCATCACGCCCTGCACCAGCATGTCGCCGAGCGATGCCATGAATGTGTTTCCCTTGGAATCGCGGTATGGCTGCACGCGCAACAGATCGGGGATCTCCGCGGCCAACTCATCCAGATACGTTTCACGATCCCGACGATTGCGTGCAAAGAGTGTTTCAAGCTCCGCGACCGACACCCGCTCGCTCTCGCTTGGCCACTTCGTCTCCGCTTCCACACCACCGCGCCACCGCCGAAGCCAAACATACTCACCGTTGTAGATATGCAGCAACGTACGGCGCATCGTCCCCACACCGATCTGCATCTCCCGGTCCAACTGCTCGTCGGCAAGTGGCACAGCCCCACTCAGCAGTTGGTCGTTCGACCAATCGGTATATTCGAGCAATGTCCGAACCGCGGCAAGATCGTTGATGGCCATGCCCGGAGAATAGAAGGGTATTTTGAGCTCCGCTGGCCTTCACCCACCACCCCCTCAACAATGACTCGCCCGATAAGGATGCCCCCATGCTCATCAACCGTCTTAAAGCACCCGCCCTGTTCGTCACGCTTGTCGTCTTCGCCATGCTCTCGCGCTTGCTCCCCCACGCCCCCAACCTGGCCGCAGTCGCGGCGGTCGCCATGTTCGCCGGCTGGTTCTTTCACAGCCGCCTGCTGGCCATCTCCGTCCCGCTCACCGCCATGCTCCTCTCCGATGCCCTGATCGGCGGATACCAGCCAGCCATCATGGTCGCGGTCTACCTCTCATTCATCGCGCCGGTCTTCTTTCGTGGCCTGATCGGGCGCGATCTCTCCGCCGCGAGACTGCTGGCCCGCGCTGGGATCGGGGCGCTTGCCGCCTCAACCCTCTTCTTCATCTCCACAAACCTCGCCGTCTGGGCCTTTGCCGGATACTACCCGCTCACTGCCCCCGGCCTTGCCGCATGTTTCGCCGCGGCTCTCCCGTTCTTTCGCCACACCCTTGCGGGCGATCTGGTCTTCACCTCGTTCCTCTTCGGCAGTTTCATCCTGTTGACCAGGCTTATGAGCGCGCGTTCTGCGGTCCTCACCATCCCCAATACGGCGGTCGCTTCATGAACCTTGAAATCACCGAAATCTCACCCGGCACCGGCGCCGCGGCCAAAGCGGGCGACGCACTGGCCATTCACTATCGCGGCACGCTTGATAACGGCACCGAGTTTGACGCCTCATACCCACGGGGCGAGACGCTCGACTTCAAGCTCGGTGCGGGCGAGCTGATCAAGGGCATGGATGACGGGCTGGTCGGCCTGCGCGTGGGCGGCAAGCGTCGGCTCCGCATTCCCCCCGCACTCGGCTATGGCACGCGCGGTGTCCCCGGCGTCATCCCGGCCAACTCGATCCTCATCTTCGAGGTCGAGCTGGTCTCGATCGGCTGATTTTCCGCGTGCAAGAAACTCCGGGTGCCTTTCCGCAACATGGCTGTGTGCAGACCACACAACCGTGTTGCCCCAGATAAACACGCCATCTTGACGGCTCATAATGCCGCACTCCCTGCACGCGCACGCCCTTTCGACACGCGCGGCACCTCTTTTGCCTCTATCACTTCGAAGCCGCGCTGCCGCGCGGCTCGGGGAACTCATAGAGGGAGATACTCATGTCCATTCGTACAGCAGCGCGGCTTGTCGCCGCCGCGGGCCTTTTGTTTAGCGGCGCAACCGCAAGCGCCGACATCTTCGGCTTTTCATTCATCGCACCCCAACCGGGCGTTGTTCCCAACAACAACGGCGGCACGTTCCATTCCATTTTCGCCACGTTTGACACCAACAACAAGCAGCTCAACTGGACGGTCAACTTTTCTGACCGCGTCACCAAGGGCTATTGGCTGGTCATCAACAACGGACCCAACCCCAAGAACCACCCGGGTGAACTCGGCATCTACTACTTCGATGCCAACAACGTCTTCGATGGCGATGCGGGCACCAATGGCATTAAGTTGACGGCCTATGGATACAACGGACAGAACGCGTCAAACTCGTGGCAGGATGGCAACTCGGCCGTACCCGGCAACCAGCCCGGCGACCTCATCAAAGGCGCAAACGACACAAGCTGGATTCAGAGCATCGACGCTCAGAATGTCGTTCTCCCCGGCGGGATCAACGGTCGCTCGTTGAGCTTCACCGTTGATGCGACCGACATCATCGCCCATGCACCGCTCTATCCCGACGCGGTCGATCCGTGGTACGGCACCGGCTTCGCCGATCAGCTCGGTATCTGGATGCACCCGGCCCGAACATTCGATGTTGGATACAACGGCGCGGGTGGCATCAGCAGCTTCCGCACGGGCCAAGAGGGTTGGCTCGACGGTTCGCACTTCGATACATTACTCATTCCCGCCCCCGGCGCGGCCGCGCTCGCCGGTGTCGCGTCGATCCTGCTCAGTCGGCGCCGTCGCCGCTGATCGCACTTCACTTCATCAATCACTCCTCCTCTAAGCACCAGTCTCCACGGCCAATCACAGAGAACACACCTCTTATGAGATTCGTGCCAGACGGGCCCGCACGTTGCGGGCCCGTTTGTATTTTTGCTGATGAATCATCGACCACCCGCAAGTGGCCATAGTTGACCGTGTACAAACGACTATGCACGACTTCATGGTCAATGGCATTGCGCGTAATTTGTTATGTTCATGCAGATGGCAAGCTCATCAACGGCTCGAGCCTGATCCTGCATCCTGCGCGGCGCACACCTCACTCGCACACACCTTGGCATCACTCGCCGAGCCTGGCGCTCATCGTTGCCCGTGTACCCGATACGAATCCCTGATCATCCATTCCATTTACACGTCCGCCCCCAGATCGCCCAAAGCCCCAAACGCATCGGCCCACAAAAAAGACCGAGAAAATTGTGATTACCCTCTTGACGCCGCCTCAAAATACGATAATCTGTATCCAGCGTCCGCCCCATGACAGGGCGTAGGTCTCTCAAACCACGCTAGACATTCAGTGTTGACCGAACCCGGCAATAGCCGTCCTAAAGGCTCCCTTTGCAGGTTCATTCGGGTTCGGAGGAGATTCGTTCGGGCACTGGTCCCACCGCTCGGCGGAAGACCAGCACGCCTGCGAGAGGTACAAGTGTACCTGCATCTGTGCTGTTGATGTGGATCAGGAACTAGTCCCACTCATTAGGTTTATCCGCCCGCTCATGGGTGTTGGTCTCTCAGTTTGCGTGTCCGAAATCTAACGTCTGCTTTGAAAGGGAGAGAGATGACTCCTCAGGTTTTCACCGCGCGGCACACAGCCGCAGCGGCCATGGCCGTGCTTTGCGCTCAGGCTGTCCACGCCGATATCTATCAATGGAACTTCGCCCCTTCATCGGGCGGTGCCTTCACCCAGAACGATCGGGGTGGGGCCATCAGTTCCATCAACGCCGCGTTCGATGACGCCGCAGGTCGGCTCTCCTGGGATGTCCAGTTCAGCGACCGGATCTCCGAAGGCTTCTACCTCGTGCTCACCGATGGCCTCGCCCCTTCCGGACGCTCGGGGCAGTTCGGTGTCTTCTACTTCGATGCCTACGACACCTTCGATGCCGATCCCTCCAACCAAATCAAACTGACCGCCTACGCCTACAACGGGCGTGACAACCACAGCAGTTGGCGCGATGGCGATCCCGTGGCCGCGGGCGATCAGAGCCCCGACTGCATCAAGTCCGCCATGGATGCCTCATGGATCATCGGCCTCCGCGCCGCCGACAACACGCTCGCCGACGGGCGTGAGGGTCGCACGATGGGCTTCACCATCAACACGGCCGATCTCATTTCGCACTCCCCGCTCTACAACAACCCCGGCGAAAGCTGGAAGGGAACCGGCTTTGCCGAGTCGGTCGGCGTACGCCTCGTTCCCGCCGAGGTCTTCGAGGCCGACTACACCGGCAACGGCGAGATCGAATGGCTCGGCACCGAGAACGAAGGGGGCCTCGACGGTGTCTTCACCACCATCCGTGTCCCCGCGCCCGCCGCCGCCACCGCCCTCTTCATCGCGGTCGTCGGGCTTGGCCTCTCCTCACGCCGCCGCGCCCTCTCCTGATCTCCTCACTTCCCGGCCACACACCGGGAGTTCTCACTCTCGCCTTCACACGGCGAAACACACACACCCTCGCCGGGCCACCGCCCACCGGGGGATTTCACGAACCTCGTCTCTGCATCTCACCCGTCCCCCCCTCCCTGCGCCAGTGCGCACTTCCGCCTGATCTCCTCACTTCCCGGCCACACACCGGGAGTTCTCACTCCCGCCTTCACACGGCGAAACACACACACTGCCCGCTGCGGCCAACGTCGCCGAGGGCAGATTCGAGACTTCCCTTCTGTTCACGTTCACGCTTTCTGGAGAGAGAGATGAAACCTGCATGCTTTCGGCCACGCTCATCGAGCGCTCGCCATACCGGTGCCCCACCGCCGATCCCCATCGCGCGGTGGTCGTGGAGATGTTGCCCCGAGTCCTGATCCGCCCCGCTGGAAGCGAGAGAGCCGACGGATCGATCAGGACTCGGGCGCAGCCCCACTCCCCACCACACACACCCCACACATCAACTCAAGCCCCGTCGCCACGCGATCGCGCCGAGGCTCCCTCATCGTTCACCCCATTTGTTTGCTTTCAGGAGAGAGACCCATGAGTATCACGACCTACACCGTCGGCGCGATCGCCGCGCTCGCATCGCTCGCCACCTTCACGGCTCCGGTGTCCGCCGACACCATTCTGCCCGGGCTGTACCGCCTGCAGAACCACCCCGATGCCAATCAGACCCCACCCTCATACGGGGCGCGGTTCGATGAGCTGTACAACGCAACGTCCGACCACGACGTTTTCACGCTCGACTTCGATGACATCCAGTCCGCAGCCTTTCTCACCGTCAACGCCGGGCTCGACCAGATCCGTATCTTCGGCCAGGCCTTCGGCGGGCGCGACATCGGCAATGACTACGCCAACGACATCTACCGCGGCATCTACCTCTTCGATTTCACCTACACGTTCAGCGTCGAGAACACACCCGGCGATGACGACCTCTGGGTGAAGGATGCCAGCCTCTCCAACGCCGGCACGCTCACCGCCCCCGCCTCTGCGGGCGGCACCATCTTCAACCTCACCGATCAGAAGATGGGCGACTACTCCTTCCGCTTCGGCGATGAGGACAACGATGCCGGCCATCGCAACTTCGATGGCCTCTCGGGCTGGGGCTGGCTCAACTACCTCACGCAGGATGGCCCGCGCGACCACGTCGCCAGCACCGACTGGATCTTCACCGCCTCGTACATCATCCCCACCCCCGGCGCGCTCGCCCTCTTCGGCACCGCGGGCCTCTTCCTCATCCGCCGCAACTCGCGGGCACGCTGAGCCTTCGGAGTTCCGATCGCCAATCTGATCACACATCTGATCACCAAGCCTACCCATGCACCCACAATCGTCGCCGCGCGCCCAAAACCCGCGGCGACGCTTTCATTTCTGCCTTGGCCCTTCTCCATCACTCCCATCAAAGACGACGAACGAGGATGCCCGGCGCATCCCCGTTCGTCAGACTCGCGAAAGTGCCGGGCGTGCCAGAGTCGGAGGAGAGAGGAGGAAGACCCTGAACACGCCGGCGAGGTTTATCCGCGTGGATCTCTCCACGCATGCCCACATCCTGCAATCCATCATCCAACCGCCCCGGCCCGCGATCCTTCAGGAGAAGCATTCTGGAACGCGGGCCGGATGCAGGAAGGGCAAAGAGGCCCGAGGGAAGAGCGGTTGAGCAGAGGACTCAGCAGGCGTCGACGAAGTGCGCGATGTAGTCGAAGATGTCGCCCGCGCCAAGGAACCCATCCAGGTTCATGTCCGCCTTCTTGTCGCCCGCGAAGTACAGATCGAGGAACATGAACAGGTCGTTGTACCACACGATGCCGCTCGCATCAAAGTCGGCCGGGCAGAGCACTTCGGTCGGCGCGGCGGGTGGACGGGGCGAAACAACCGGTCGCTCGCGGCTCGGCCGATCGAGCTTCGTGGTCCGCGCGCTCTCGATCTCGCGACCAACTTCGCGCTGCACCCGATCCGCCTTGATCGCCCCATCCAGACTGATCGTGTCAGCACTCGCGGCGGCCATCGAGGTGGTGAGTGCGGCGAGCAGCGCAGCGGTCGTGGTGGCGGTGCGGCCAATGCCGACGCGGGCAGTGGTGATGAAAGACTTGCGATTCATGTGAGGCTCCTTTGAAACATGCGAGTGCTCGGCTTGGTGTTCCGGCTGTTCATCTCGGCTGCACGCGAGTCAAGATGCCGGAGCACTCCGCGTTGCTCTCTACCTCATGCAGCGGAGAGCCGGGAGAGCTGTGACACACGATTTTTTTTGGGCTTCGCACTCTCGTCGCCCTCGAAGTCAAAGGCACCCTGCTCGACGACTTCCTGCCCGTTCCAGTCTGTGAACCGGCGTGCGAAGGAGTAGCCGGTGGTCGGGTTCAAGCCCGCCTTGACCTCGAAGAAGTCGAGGAGCCCGTCGCGATCGGAATCAACCGAGTCGGGGTTGGAGCGATAGAACGTGACCTCTTCATAATCCGACAACCCATCACCATCGGTATCGGCGCTCTCGAGCCGGTGGGTGGTGAACGGGTCGGTCGGCCGGTTCGGAAGAAAACACCGCAGCCCGACCCCATCGCGGATCCCATCCCCATCCATATCCGCACGCAACGGGTCCAGCCCGTTCCGCCGCTCGAAGTCGTCATCCAGCAGGTCATCATCCAGATCACGCCCGGCATACTGAGGTGAGTACCGGTCATGCACCCCCTCCGCCCCATCGGCCCCAACCGCCGTACGCGCCCGACGCGGGTCAAG